>NZ_BMPF01000001.1:600000-900000 GCF_014647455.2 Halarchaeum grantii
GGCTGCTCGACGAACACGCCACACTCGCCCAACCGCTCGTCGTCGAGTACGAACTGGACGAGGACGTCACGGCGGAACTCGTGGAGGCCTACGGGCGGATTCGGGCGGCGATGGCCTGAATCGGCGGGGGCGGAGGGATGAACGAGCGCGCCGGCACCGGACGGGACGACCACCCGGGGCGTCGCGTCGTCGCGTCGCTCAGTCGGTGGAGACGGCGTCGGCGTCGCGGTCGCCGGCGGGCACCTCGGGGTCGTCGAAGAGCGGGCTCTGCTCGCCGGGGACGAACGTGTTGAGGAGGAGCGCGGAGAGCGCGGTGACGATGACGGGTTCGCCGAAGAACGTCTCGGCGGCCCGCGGGAGGCCGGAGAGGGCTTCGGGCGTGGTGGCGACGCCGAGGCCGAGGCCGAGCGAGACGGCGAGGATGACCATGTTCCGTCGGTCGAGCGTCGTGTGGAGGGTGATGAGGCGCGCGCCGGAGGCGGCGACCATGCCGGCCATGAGGAGGACGGCGCCGCCGAAGACGGCGCTCGGGATGGTGGTGACGACGGCGCCGACCTTCGGGCTGAGGCCCAGCACCGCGAGCATGACGCCGGCGATGCCGACGACGTGGCGGCTCATCACGCCGGTGAAGTTGATGACGCCGGCGTTCTGCGAGAAGGACGTGACGGGGAACGCGCCGAACGCCCCGCCCAGCGAGCTCATGAGGCCGTCCGTGAAGAGGCCGCCGCGGAACTCCTCGTCGGTAGGGGTGCGGCCCTCGGCGGACGTGACGCTGGACATGTCGCCGACCGTCTCCATCGCGGAGACGAGGAAGAGGAAGGCGAACGTGATGACGGGGACCGGCTGGATGGAGAAGCCGAAGCGCCCGGGCTGGGGGACCGCGAACCACGCGGCGGCGCCGACGGGGCCGAAGTCGACGAGGCCGGGCGCGACGCCCGTGACGGTGAGGGCGGCGGCGCCGACGTAGCCGGCGCCGATGGCGATGAGGGTGCTGAGGAGGCGGGTGACGCCGTCGGTGAACATGTTGAGGACGACGGCGACGCCGAGGACGAGCGCGGCGAGCGCGAGGTTGTAGAGCGCGCCGTAGTGCTCGGTGCCGGCGCCGCCGGCGGCGTTGTCCATCGCGGCCGGGACGAGGTAGAGGCCGATGATGACGACGACGAGGCCGGTGACGAGCGGCGGGAAATATTTTTGAATGCGCTTGAACTGCCAGCCGATGAGACCCTCGACGAGCCAGCCGGTGACGAGGATGGCGCCGAAGACGGCGCCGAGGCCGTAGTTCACGCCGATGGTGGCGGCGGCGCCGACGAAGGTGAAACTCGTCCCCATGACGACGGGGAGTTTCGCGCCGACCGGGCCGACCGTGTAGGCCTGCACGACGGTGGCGAGGCCGGAGAAGAGCAGGACCATCTGGACGATGTACGCGGTCGTGGCGGCGTCGAGTCCGACGGCGCCGGCGACGATGTACGCGACGGCGGTCGCGGGCACGATCATGACGGCGACGTGCTGGAGGCCGAGCAGTATCGCCTTCAGCCACGGCGGGCGGTCGTCGAGTCCGTATTCGAGGTCGATTTCGGTGTCCGTCTCGGACGCCATCTTGTCCACCACGAACCCGCTCGCCCCGATAAAGGTTCCGTGTCCGCGCCTATTTCACCGCTCTACAGACACGAGATATGCACGACTGTGCTTAGTCGTGGATTGTGACGCCGTCCTCGTCGACCGTGATGTCGAGGAGGCTGGTGGCCTCGTAGTCGGTGTCGTCGAGCGCGGAGGGGCCGACCTTCCGGAGGGCGACGACGATGTCCGTGACCTCCGCGCCGATGTCGTCCAGCGCGTTCACGATGGCGGCGAGCGTCCCGCCCGTCGAGAGCAGGTCGTCCACGATGAGAACGCGGTCGCCCGCCTCGACGTCGTTGATGTACATCTCGGACTCCGAGTAGCCGGTCGTCTGGTGGAGGTCGACCTCGCCCTCGAGACCGTACTCGCGCTTGCGGATGACGACGAGGGGAACGTCCGTCTGGAGCGAGACGGCGGTCGCGATGTGGATGCCCATCGCTTCGGGGGCGACGATCTTGTCGACGTCGAGGGAGGCGGCGCGCGTCACGCCGACGACGACCTCGCGCAGGAGCGCGGGTTCGAGCATCGGCACGCCGTTGCTGATCGGGTGGACGAGGTACTGGTAGCCGTCCTTGTCGATGATCGGGGCGTCGTGGAGCGACTCGCGGAGGCGGTCCATGTCGCGTATTCAGCTAAACGCGGGAAAAACCGTTCGTTCCCGGTTCGCGCGCCGAGCGCGAGCGGTGGTCGCGACGCCGCCGACGAGGACGGGGACTGCGACGGTGTCGTCGAGCATGGCGGTGGCGAGGGGGGGAACGCCGCGATGCCGACGGCGGCACATATCCGGGTGACACCGGCGGGGCGGCGGTCCGACGCGCGGGTCTCGGAGTGGGGTTTTTCCACCCGGGGTGCGAAGGGCGCGCATGACCGAGTATCGCGGCGCGGGGGACGCCGAGGGGGTCGCGGACTTCCTCGCGGAGACGGCGGTCCCGATGCGCCTCACGACCCACCGGCCGGACGAGACGCTGTGGACGGTCGCGCTCTGGTACCGCTACGAGGACGGGACGATCGCGTGCGCGACCGGCGCGGACGCGGACGTCGTCTCCTTCCTCCGCGCGGACGATCGCGTCGCCTTCGACGTCTCCGTGAACGACCCGCCCTACCGTGGCGTGCGCGGGAGCGGCGTCGCGACGGTCGAACGCGACGTCGGGAAGTCGCTCCTCCGCTCGCTGCTCGAGCGCTACCTCGGCGGGACGGACTCCGAGCTCGCCCGCTCGCTGCTCGCGGACGACCGCGAGGAGGCCCGCATCGAAATCCACCCCGAGGACGTCTACAGCTGGGACTACACCGAGCGAATGGGCTAGCGCCGCCCCGACGCCGCGGCCCGGGTACCGGAAACGCAAGCGTTGTCCCTCCCTCCCCGGTACGACGGGCCGTGAGCGACGACGGCAGCCTGTACGGGCGGGGCGCGGTGTTCGCGAGCGTCTGCTGTTTCGCCTACCTCGTCAACTTCAGCCGCGTCGGGTTCGCGCCGCTCGTCGACACGTTCATGGACGTCTTCGGCGTCCAGCCCGGGACGGCGGGGCTCGTCGCGACGATGGTGTGGCTGGGGAGCGCGCTCACGCGCCTCCCGACCGGCTACCTCCTGACGCGCGTCGCGCGCCGCCACGCCATCCTCGGCACCGGCCTCCTGCTCGTCGTCGCCGCCGGATTCACCGCGCTCGCGCCGACCATCACCGTCGTCGCGGCCGGCGCGCTCCTGATCGGCTGTGCGACCGGCGTCTTCTACATCGCCGCGAACCCGCTCGTCACCGAGCTCTACCCGGAGCGCGTCGGCTGGGCGGTCGGCATCCGCGGCGGGAGCTCGCAGCTCGCCGCCGTCAGCGCCCCGCTCCTCGTCGGCGCGCTCGTCCTCGCGTTCGGGTGGCGCGGCGTCTTCGTCGGCGTCGCCGCCGTCGGCGTCCTCCTCACCGCCGTCTTCGCGCTCACGAGCCGGCACGCGACGATGCCGAGCGCGGGCGTCGCGGACCGCGACCTGCTCGGCGCCGTCCGCGAGCAGTGGCGGCTCGTCCTCACCGGCATCGCCGTCGTCGGCGTCACCGGCTTCGCCTGGCAGGGCCTCTTCAACTTCTACATCCCCTATCTCACGGGGCGCGGCTTCGGCGACGGGACGGCGCGCACCCTCCTCACCGTCGTGTTCGCCGCCGGCGTCCCCGCGTTCTTCCTCTCCGGGCGCCTCGCCGACCGCGTCCGGCGCGTCCCGCTCGTCCTCGTTATCCTCGCGGCGTTCGTCTGCTGTCTCCTCGCGCTCACCGCCGCCGAGGGCGTCATCGCCGTCGCCGCCGTCTCCGCCGTCCTCGGCTACGTCATCCACAGCCTCTTCCCGACGATGGACGCCTTCCTCCTCGGAACGCTCCCGGACGACAGCCGCGCGAGCGCGTACTCCGCGTACAGCGCGGTGATGATGCTGATGCAGGCGCCCGGAAGCCTCGCCGTCGGCGTCCTCGTCGAGTACGGCGTCAGCTACGGCGACGTCTTCCGAACGTACGCACTCGTCCTCGCGGGCGTCGTCACCGTCCTCGCGGCGCTCTACGTCGACGGGCGGCTCCCGACGGACGCCGCCTCAATCGACCGCCGAGAGTGAGTGGTCGGCGTCTCGCGGCGCGTCGCGCGCCACCCCGCGAAACTCGAAGCGCGCACCGCCGTCGGCGCTCTCCGTGAGCGTGACGTCCCACCCGTGTGCGGACGCGATGCCGCGCACGATGTTCAGCCCGAAGCCCGTCCCGGACTCGTGCGTCGTGTACCCGACGTCGAAGACGTCCGCGCGCTCGCCCTCGGGGACGCCCGGGCCGTCGTCCGCGACGTAGAACCCGTCCTCGAGGCGACCGACCGTCACCGTCACGTCCGCGCCGCCGTGCTGTCTCGCGTTCCGAAAGAGGTTCTCGAGGAGCTGACGAAGGCGGCTCCGGTCGCACGCCACCGTCCCGAGGTCGTCCCCGAGGGCGAGCGTCGCCGACTCGCCGCCCGCGACCTCCCACGCGTCCGCGGCGACCGACTCGAGGGACGCGGTCTCGAGCTCGTCGACGGTCGCGCCCTGTCGCGCGAGCGTCAGGAGGTCGTCGATGAGGGCGTTCATCCGGTCGAGCGCGTCGCGAACGCGGTCGAAGTGCTCGTCGTCGCCGCTCTCGCGCGCCATATCGAGGTAGCCGTCCGCGACGTTCAGCGGGTTGCGGAGGTCGTGGGAGACGACCGCCGCGAACTCCTCGAGGCGCTCGTTCTGCCGCGCGAGCTCGCGCTCGCGGGCCGCGAGGAGGTCGACCATCTCGATCGACGCGATGGCGTGGCCGAGCGACTCGCCGACCTCCGCCAGCACCTCGCTCTCGCGCTCGTCGAAGACGTTCTGCCGACTCGCGTAGACGCTGAAGAACCCGTAGACGGTGTCCTCGTGAACGATGGGGACGGCGGCGAGCGACTCGACGCCGTAGCGCGCGAACTGCTCGTGCCACGGCTCCATCGTCGGGTCCGCGTAGACGTCCGGGACGGTCTGTATCTCGCCCGTCCGGATCGCTCGGCCGCCCGCGCCGCCGCCGGTCGCCGTCTCGTCGACCGTCACGGAGATCTCCGCGACGTACTCGTCCGGGAGGCCCGCCCACGCCACCGGTCGGACGACGCTCTCCTCGGGATCGTATCGGCCGATCCAGATCGCGTCGTAAGGCTCCGATTCGGCGAGGCGCTCGCAGACCGCCCGTTCGAGCGCGTCGCGGTCGTCCTCCTCGACCATCTCCTGTGTCGTGATGCGGAGCGTGTCGTTGATCCGGCTCAGTTGGGCGATGGCGCGCTGTTGGGCGAGTCGGCGCGCGTCGTAGACGCCGACGAGGAGGCCGACGAGCACACCGAACGGCGCGACACCGGAGAACGGCGCGAGGACGCCCGGCAGGGCGACGCCGAAGACCAGGACCGTCGCGGGCAGGTCGAAGCCGTACGCGACGACGCCCGCGAAGACCCACGCGTCCAGCGCCGCGATCGCGACGACCCCCGTGGCCGTCCACGCGAGCGCGCGGTCCGCGAACCCGGCCGGGACGAGGCGTCCGCGCGCGACCGCGACGCCGGCCGCGACGACGACCACCGAGATGGCGAGCGGGACGGCGCTGAGCGCGGCGAGCGTCACAGTCTCGTGCAGGAGGAGCACGCCGTTGAGGTGGAAGACGACGAGCGCCGCACCGAACGCGGCGATCAGCGCACCGCCCACTCGTGGGGAGAGTCGCGACATCTACGCGGCGATAGGGGTTCGGGGATAATGATACCCGGTACCGTGCCCCGATCTGAAAAGCGGCCTCGGCACTCACGACTCGAGATCGATCCATACACGGGCTATCGAACTCGCTCGAACCGTTACTGCTCGTCCAGCATCCGGATGCCACGCTCCACCACCGCCTCGGTCACGAAGAGGCTCGTCTCGCGCTGGAGCGCCCGCATACGGGACGCCGCGTCGTCTCTGTCGAGCAATCCGCGGCCGTGACCGAGCGCGATGACGCCGATGGATCCGTGTACGTCGACACCCACGTCAGATGCTGCCTCTCGGGCGGCGAGGTCGTCGGTCAGAAGAACGATGCCGCGCTCTTCGGCAGCGGCAATCGCGGCGCGTTCTCCCGCGTCCAAGTCTCCGGGGGGCCGTGCCGAGTCCACGTCGGCGTCGACGAGTCGGTGCGGGAGGTCGGATAGCGCGTCCGGAACGCCACCTGCAGCGAGTTCCTCGTACACCGTCTCCGGAACGAGAAGCGTATCGAACGTCTCGAGCAGTTTGAGCGACCCGATTTCGGCGAGGTGAATGAGCGGCCCCGCGTCGGAGACAGCCGCGAGCGTCACGCGTTCAGGCCCCAGTCGACGTCCTCTTCAACGACCTCACGCTCTCGCTCAACCCGTTCGACTTTCGTCCGACCGACGCGCTCGATGGCGTCCTCGCGGTCGAGTTCGCCGTCGAGGTACCGGGCGAGCACGAGGTCCTCCCACAGGTCCTCGAGACCGCGTTCGAGCGCCCGCTCGAACACCTCGGACTCGGGGAGGCCACGTGCCTCCGCGATCTCTCGAACTCGGTCGGAAATTTCGGCGGCCATACGTGTGCTTGTCCGGCAACGGTGATAAATCCGTGTCCGCCCACTCGTCGAGGGCCGTTCGTGCCACACTGACCGGCTTCATCAATCGAATGCGGAACCGGGGAATGCCCGGCCTGATGTTGATTCCAGTGTTTTCCACGTGTCTGTCGGAATAATACAGACCACACTCCCATACTCTTGGAAAAATCAGTACAGACGGTGATGCGGTTCGGATTGCATCTCCGTTACCGCCACGGCCAAGTGCCGACTCCGGGATCTATACCTGCCTGTTCGGAATGAAACAACACGCCTCGGAATTCCCAGGCAACGATAACCTTGTCTCAGTCTCCACAGACTACTACTTCATGGCCGGAACCAACTCAGCAAACTCACCCATCAACGTATTCACAAAACCACAACTGGCAAAAACATGGACACAACTACAAAAATACGCCAGCCAAACACAAAACCTGACCCAAGGAACCCAACCATGGAAAAACTTCCCATACGAAAGATCAAGTTCACTTGGGGATGGAGGAAGAAGATGGAACCCTCTCGGATATTACTGTAATATACAATTCCCAAATGCCTGTTAGAGTTCGACAGGTTCCCGCATCTTTTTCTCTCCTTCTTCCTGTGAGTAGACCGAATCTACTTCGAGGCCGTCTTCTCCGGCGGTAACACCGACGTACCTTTCCGAAGTTCTGATCGGGACAGTAGCCATATCAATCTCCAAAGCCTCCTCCGATAACTCGTTTACAGCCTCAGCAGACTCATCATACGCCTCACCAATATAATTCATCGCATCACCATCAAAAATAATGTTTCTATCTGCAACAGACTGACCATCATCATTAATAGTAGGGCCATTTATACCGGGAACAATTGACTGTAAACTCAACTTTATGCCCCTCCAATCGTCCTCATCAAAAGTATTGCCGTTTTCTTTTGCATTCTTTCTAAGCGTATTAAACCCATCTATATCAGTTGCAAGGAAGTTTCCCTCGTCTCCGTCTGTTAGTTCGCTGTTGGGTATGTCTTTGATGTATGTTTGTGGTCCGGATCCGTCGTCTCTGGCGATGGTGCCGTCGAGGTTCCGACCCTCGCTGTCTTCTGTACTGTAGTTTACTGTGACTTCTTGGCCGGGACGGCTGTTGTACCGGGTGACAAAGTTGATAATATTGTCTTGGTCCCAGCCCATCCAATCCAGGTTACTGATGGCATCGGCCACCGCATGAGTGCCTTTTATCACTTGACCACCGTATTGATCGCCGACAGTCGCCGTAATATCAATTAACTGCTCACGACGCGAATCATTCTCCCGTCGAACCCTCTCATAATCCAAATCATAACCCTGTTGCAAAGGCAAACCAGACTGGTAGTGGTCTCGTTTTTCCGTTTCAGTGAGGTTCGCTCGTTTCTGTTTCGCCTCTTCGATTCCGAATTGCTCCTCGGTGGTGGTCGTGGTTTCGTCGGTGTGTTGGGTCGTAGTCGTTGTGTGTTCTTCAGTCGTTGTTTGCCGTGAGCCGGTATTCTGGGAGCAGCCGGCTGTCATGGCTACGCCGAGGGCGGCGGTGCCCGTGAGGAATCTCCGCCTCTTGAGAGTATATCCGGTGCTGTCTCCATCGGCCAGAATTTTGTGTACGATGTCCACGGGGATAGTCTCGTAAGTACAACTTCTTGACGTAAGACGTTATAGCTATCGCCCAGCGAGAATGAAGCGTCCGGCGCGACGAACGGTGAGTATGCGGCCTCGGCACTCATAGGGCTCCGCATCGCCCGGGAGCCACCCCGGGCTCGGCCCGGTGGCTTCGTCATCGGCCACCGTGACGTATCGCGCCGTCGCGTAAAACGCCACCGCCGTCGCGGCGCAACCCTGATTGCGTCCGGCGACGACGCCCGAGTATGACCGTTTCGCGGACCGTCGAGCTGGAGGGCCACATCATCGACTCGGGGACGATGCAGCGCTGCTTCGAGGTCATCATGGACCTCGGCGGGGACTTCGACGTCGAGCAGTTCGACGTCGGGCGGGCGAAGGACGAGGAGTCCTACGCGCGGTTGCGCGTGCTCGCGCCGGACGCGGACACCCTGCAGTCCATCGTCCACGAGCTCCACCAGTCGGGCGTGAACCCCATCGACCCGGAGGACGCGACGCTGACGCCCGCACCCGCGGATCGCGTCGTCCCGCAGGGGTTCTACTCGACGACGAACCACCCGACGGAGGTCCGCGTGAACGGGACGTGGGTGCCGGTCGAGGACATCGAGATGGACTGCGCCATCGTCGTCGAGGACCCGGACGGCGAGCCGACGGCGCGCACGCAGGTGCTGAACGGCATCGAGGCGGAGGACCTCGTGGTGACGGGCGAGGCGGGGATTCGGGTGCGACCGCCCGAGCGCCCCCGGGATTCCTCGGGGCCCTTCGGCTTCATGCGCGGCGGCGTCTCCGCCGAACGCCCCTCTAAGTCGCTCATCCGCGAGGTCGCGGACGCGCTGCGCGAGGTGAAGTGCGCGGGCGGGAACGTCCTCGTCGTCGCCGGCCCCGCCGTCATCCACTCCGGGGCTGGCGACGCGCTCGCCGAGCTCGTCCGCGAGGGATACGTGGACGGGCTCTCGGCCGGGAACGGCTTCGCGACCCACGACATCGAGCGCGGCCTCTACGGGACGAGCCTCGGCATGAACATCGAGACCCTCGAGCACCCCCGAAAGGGCCACAAGCACCACATCTACACGATCAGCGAGATCGTCCGCGCGGGCGGCATCGAGAACGCGGTCGACGACGGCCTCGTCACGGAGGGGGTGATGTACGAGTGCGTCGAGAACGACGTCGACTACGTGCTCGCGGGCTCCATCCGCGACGACGGGCCGCTCCCGGACACGATCACGGACACGATCGAGGCCCAAGAGGCGATCCGCCGACAGGCCCACGACGCGGACATGGTGGTGATGCTCTCGACGCTGCTCCACTCGGTCGCGGTCGGGAACTGTCTCCCCTCCTCGACGCGCGTCGTCTGCGTCGACATCAACCCCGCGACGGTCACCCAGTTGCTCGACCGCGGGAGCGCGCAGGCCGTGGGGCTCGTGACGGACGTCGGGACGTTCGTGCCGACGCTCGCGGACGAACTCCGCGAGTCGGAGTAAGGATTACTCCTCGTCGCCGTCCGCGTCGTCGAGGCGCGGGAACTCGCCGATGGTGTCGGCGCGGAAGGCGTCCTCGTCGAACTCGTAGTCGTCGTCGAAGAAGTCGATGAGGGTGTGCGTGTCGCGCATCGCGTTCTTCAGGCACGTCGAGGCGCCGGGCGAGGGCGTGATGTTGAAGATGATGTCGTCGCCGACGATCTTCGCCTCGCCCATGTCGAGGCTCTTGTTCTTCGTGTCCACGATCTGCGGGCGGACGCCGCCGTAGCCCTTCGCGCGCTCGATGTCCTCGAGCTCCATCGTCGGGACGACCTTCTGGACCTCCGGCAGGAAGGAGCGCCGGCCGACCTCGGGGACGTCGTAGACGAGGTTGCGGAGGACGTAGGGGAGGAGGATGCGGTCGGAGAGGATGTTCGCGTAGCTGAGGAAGGAGGCGACGTTGAGCCCGAAGACGTCGAGGAAGTCGCTGACGGTGTTGAGCCGGCCGCGTTCGAGCGCCGGGACGAGCTTCGCGGTCGGCCCGAAGCGCGTGATAGAGCCGTCGTGGACGTCCGCGTCGCCGTGGACGGCGGCGAACGGGAGCTTCTTCATCTGGAGCGTGTAGACCTTTCCGTTCAGCGGGCCGTCGTCCGCGAGGAAGAAGCTCCCGGCGACGGGGAGGAGGACCTTGTCCTCGCCGTAGCCCATCTCCTTCGCGATCTGGAGGCTGTGCGACCCGGCGGCGACGACGGCGACGTCGCAGTCGAACGGCCCCTCGTCGGTCGTGAGCGTGTAGCCGCGCGTCGTCTCCGTGATGTCGGTGACTTCCGTGCCGGTGTAGACGTCGACGCCCGTCTCCGCTTTCGCCTGCTCGACGAAGGACTGGGCGGTCGCGCCGTAGTCGACGACGTAGCCGTCCGGCGTCTGAAGCGCGAGGAGGTCCTTCTCGGGGTCGCGGCCCTCGACGACCTTCGGTTCGAGTTCGGCGATCTCCTCGCGCTCGATGGGGCGGAGCTTCGGGTAGAGGTCGCCGAAGCCCTCCTCGTGGTAGCGCTCTTCGAGGGAGGCGACTTCCTCGTCACCCACACCCAGAACCATCTTCGAGCGCTTCGAGTGCATCTCGCGCTCCGGGTCGTGGTTCTCGAGGTAGCCGGCGAGGAGCTCGGCGCCCTCCTTCACTTCCTCGGCTTTCTCGAGCGTGTAGTTCGTCTCGATGTCGCCGAAGTGGAGGGTCTGGGAGTTGTTCGTGTGGTGGGAGTTGATCTGCGCGATCTCCGCTTCCTTCTCGACGAGCGCGACCGACTCGACGTCGGTGAACTTCGCGACCGTGTAGAGGAGCGATGCGCCGCTGATGCCGCCGCCGACGATGACTAGGTCGTACTCTCCGGACATGGTTAGAGTGTGGGGAAGGCTATCTCGACCCTCTCGCTCCACCCGCTTAACTCATGTTTTATCGCGGCGCCAGCGGCCGACGACCGTCGGTGTGTGGGTTCGACGTTTGTGATATTCGGTCGGCGGTCGGCAAAACGAACACCGGCCGGACTCGACGACCGTACACCGGTCGCTCGCGAGTGTGAGAAAAACCGCAGTAACGCTCGTGTCGCCGAACGGCGACAGTAGTACGTCGAATTACGCGCGAACGACGTTCGTCGCGCGCGGGCCCTTGGGGGCGTCTTCGATGTCGAATTCGATATCAGTACCTTCAGTCAGGTCCTCACCGCCGACGTCCTCCATGTGGAAGAAAACGTCCTCCTCAGAGTCCTCAGTCGTGATGAAACCGTAACCGCCCGTGTCGTTGAAGAAGTCAACCTTACCGGATGCCATTGCAAATAGACGAACGCTCCGTACACGGATAAGGACACCGTATTTGTTTCCCCTGGCCCGACCACTGGTTTACGAATGGCCGATTTATCCCGTATCTCGCATTCGGCCGACCACTTCGGTTGCTTCGGCGTCGGAATCCGACGGAACGTCGCGATTCGGGCGGTCGGTCGACCGTATCGACACCGCCCGGTTCTACTGGTGAGTCCGCGGCCCACACCGACGATGGTGGTCCCGCCTACAGGCGCTCGCGCGTCGCCGCGACGACGAGCGGGAGCGTGATTGTGGCATCACCGACGACCGTCGCGTTCTCCGCCGTGGGCTTCAGCTTCCCCCACGAGCGCGCCTCGTCGAGCGTCGCCCCCGAGAGCCCGCCCGTGTGCTCGGGGTCCATCGTCAACTGGACCGCGTAGTCGTACGCCTCGGGGACGACGAGCATCGTCTGGAGGACGTAGTTCTTCGGGACGCCGCCGCCCACGACCATCGCGCCCGCCTTCTCCGCGTCGAACGCGAGGTCCGTGATGTGCGTCATGTCCGCGAGCGCGTCGAGCGTGAAGTCGCTCGTCTGCGAGTACATCCACGCCTGCAGGCCGAGCACGCAGTCCTGAATCGCCGGCACGTACACCGGGACATCGTGCTCGTACGCGGCGGCGGCGATGCCGGCGTCCTCCGCGACGTCGTCTTCCTCGTTCACCTCGAGGTTCGCCTTCCCGAGCGCCTCGGTGAGCTCCTGGATGGAGACGGTGCGCTCGACCTCCGGGAAGACGTTCTCGCGGAGGTGGGCCTCGAAGAGCGCGAAGTGCTCCTGCGGGAGGTAGACGTTGTAGATGCGGTCCACTTCTTCCTCCCGAAGCGTCTCGTCGTACGCCGTCGGATCCATCCCCGCGTGCTCGTCGTCCGCGCTCATCCGGTGGTCGTGCGGGCCCGCGTGGCCGTGGTGGTGCTTCCCGCCCACGGCCTCGATGGCGTCGTGCGTCAGGTTCGCACCCGTCGTCACGAGCGCGTCGATGTGACCGTCCCGGATGAGTTCGACGACCACCTGACGCATCCCCGTCGGGACCATCGCGCCGGCGAGCCCGAAGAAGTTCGTCACGTCGTCGTCGCCGAGCATCTCCGCGTAGACGTCGACGGCGTGCGAGACGTCCGCCGCGCCGATGCCCGCGTGGCCGTACTGCTCGACGAGCTCGCCGACCGTCATCCCCGCATGCACCTCGGCGTGTCCGAGGGGGTCGTGGTCGAACTCCTCGCGCGCCGGCTCCTCGTACTCGTCGTGGTCGTCGCTCATACGCACACGTGGGCCGGCGGGCCGCTTGAAGGGCGCGGATTCGCCCCCTACAGACCGGTCGGCACGTCGAGGTACGTCACGTCGGGCCCCCAGCGCTCCGTGAGGTCCATCAGCGAGCGCACGCCGAACGTCTCCGTCCCGTAGTGCGTCCCGCAGAAGACGTTGATGCCGGCCTCCTTCGCCTCGTGGTAGGTCTTCCCCTTCGGCTCGCCCGTCACGACCGTGTCGACGCCCGCCGCGACGGCCTCGTCGAGGAAGTCCGCGCCCGCGCCCGTCACGACCGCGACGTCGGAGACGGTCTCGGGGCCGAACTCGAGCGCGCGCACGCCCGTCCCGCCGTGGTCGAGCTCGGTCTCGAGGCGCTCGTGGACGGCCGAGCGCGCGAGCGCGCCCGCGTCCCCGCGAAGGCCGATGGTCTCCGCGCCGACGTGCCCGATGCCCTCGGTGTTCGCGAGGCCGAGCACGTCCGCGACGCCCGCCGCGTTCCCCAGCTCGGGGTGGCCGTCGAGCGGGAGGTGCGAGACGTAGAGCGCGACGTCGTTCTCGATGAGCGGCGCGATGCGGCCGTACTGCCGGTCGGTGACCCGCTCGATGCCGCCCCACGAGAGGCCGTGGTGCGTGACGAGGACGTCGGCGTCCGCCTCGGCCGCGCGCTCGGCCGTCTCCGCGACGGCGTCCACCGCGAACGCGACGTGCTCGACGTGCTTCTCGTCGGGGCCGACTTGGAGGCCGTTCGCCGACGCGTCCACGTCCGCGAAGTCCTCGGTGCGGAGTCGCTCGTCGTAGCGCGAGACGAGTTCGGAGAGTCGCATACGGGAACGCGGACCTCCGGCGACAAGAAGGATGCGGGAGTTCACGTGGGAGGCCGCGGCCACCACGGGGCGTGCTCTGACCGAACGCCCGTCGGCGGCCACCGCGAAACCGGTGGCGCGGCCCCGACGGGAAGCGACGCGCCACCCGTCCGCCCTCGTTCCCGGCGCACCCGCTCGCGCTCAGCCGTCGACGGCCGTCGCGTCCGCGTGCGCGAAGACGAACGCGCGGAGGAGCTTCGCCGCGAGCACCGCCGCCTGCCCGTCGTCGCGGTCGTTCACCTCCACGACGTCGAAGCCCGAGGCGTGCGGCGCGACCGCGCGCACGACGTCGCGGAGTTCGCGCGACGTGAGGCCGAACGGCTCCGGCGTGCCCGTCCCCGGAGCGTACGCCGGGTCGGCGGCGTCCACGTCAACCGAGAGGTAGACATCGCGCTCGGCGAACTCGGCCGGCGGCGCCCACGCCGCGACGTCCTCGGGGGCGACGACGGTGACGTCCCCTTCGGCGGCGCGCTCCCACTCCGCCTCGGACCCGGAGCGCGCGCCGAGGATCACCGCCTCGTCGGCGACGTCGAGCGCGTGTCCGGTGACCGTCGAGTGGCTCCACGGGTCGCCGTCGTACGCCTCGCGCAGGTCGAGGTGGGCGTCACAGACGACGAAGACGTCGGGGTCGACGGCGCGCACCGGTGCCACGGAGACGGTGTGCTCGCCGCCGATGGTGAGGGGTATCGCGTCGTCGCGGACGACGTCGCGGCAGACGCTCGCGAGGTAGTCGACGTACTCTGCGGCGTCGTTCCACGCGTGGACGTCGCCGGCGTCGGCGACGCCCGATTCGGAAAACAAACGGTCGGCGGCGCGGTCGTAGTCCTCGAACGTCCCCGCGAACCGACGGACGCGATCCGGCCCGAAGCGCGTCCCCGGCTGGAAGGACGTAGAGACGTCGAGCGGCGCGCCGACGACCACGTAAGACGAAGCAGAGCGGTCCGCCGTCGCGCCGGGGAACATCCGATTACTGGAGGACCTTGCGCTTGCCTTCCCACTCGAGGTACTCGATCTCGTCGTCGGGGTCGACATCGACGTCCTCGGGGATCTCCATCGTCACCGTCTCGAAGGTCTCGAGGTCCATGACCTGCACGACGGTGTCGGACTCCTTGGAGACGATCTGGCCGCCCTTGCGGTTGATTATCGGGACCCAGATCTTCGCGTCGACCGGCTGGCTGAGCGAGCGGCGCTTGCCGTCGAAGACGCCGCGCGCCTCGATGCGGGCCTTCGCGCTGCCGTGCTTGCCGGGCTTTGCCGTCGAGTAGCCGTCGATCTTACACGCGGCGTCCTCGACGATGACGTAGTTCCCTTCCTGGAGGTCCCGAACTTCCTTCTGCTCTTTCGCCATACCCGCGATTCTCGCCTGTCGGGTATAAACCGTTTGGAACGTACCAGTGAGCGGCCGCTGACGGCGATAGGCACGGCGTCGCGGACGCCCCGCGACGGCCCGGCCTCCGCGATGGGCGGGACGACGGAGGACCGTGAGTGGACGGCGTTACCGGCGGTCGCGGCCGGTCGCGGGCGCGTTCGCGCTCGACGGCCCGCGTCGGCGTCGGAAGGAGCGCCAGCAGAGCAGGCCGACGACGAGCGTGCCGCCGGCGGCGACGGCGGCGAGTCGGGTGGCGGCCTCCGCGTAGAGCAGGCCGGTGGAGACGACGCCCGCACCGAAGAGGAGGCCGGTGACGAGACGCCTCGCGAGCGCGTCGACGTAGCCGCCGGAGTCCTCGACGGCGGCGCGAACGTAGAAGTCGTCGCGGTCGACGCGGTCGAGCGCGCGCTCGAGCTTCGGCGCGAGGCGCAGCGAGGCGCGCGCGGACTCCGAGAGCCGGTCGCCGGTCTCCGTGATGAACTCGCGGGCGCCGCGCTCGTAGTAGCCCCGTTCGCCGAGGTAGTCGGTGGCGACGGTGACGAAGTCGAAGTCGGGGTCGAGGGTGAGACAGACGCCCTCGACGACGGTGGCGACGCGGAGGACGAGCGCGAGGTTCGAGGGGAGACGCAGGGGGAACTCGTAGATGGTGTCCTCGACCTTCGAGACGATCTGCTGGACGCGGTACTGGTCGACGGACTCGCCGCGCGCGTCCGCGATGGCGAGCTCCATCACTTCGGCCATGGTCGCGCGGTCGGCCTCCGGGCTCAGCGTCCCCATCGCGACGAGCGTGTCGAGGATGGCCTCGATGTCCTGGTTCGCGACGGCGACGTAGAAGTCGACGATGCGGTCCTGAACGGACTCGTCGACGCGGCCGCTCATCCCGAAGTCGTAGAAGACGATGGTGCCGTCCTCGCGGACGGCGAGGTTCCCCGGGTGGGGGTCGGCGTGGAAGACGCCGTCCTCGATGATCATCTGGAGGTAGGCGCGCTCCAGAGTCTCGGCGACGGCGTGTCTGTCGACGCCGAGTCGGTCCAGCGACTCGACGTCCGAGATCTTCGTCCCCTCGACGTACTCCATGGTGAGGACGCGCTCGCCCGAGCGCGAGTCGTAGACGTCGGGGATCGCGACGCCGTCGTCGTCGGCGAAGTTCGCGCGGATCTCGCCGAGCATCGTGGCCTCCCGCGAGTAATCCATCTCCTCGCGCAGCGTCTTGTCGAACTCCTCGGCGAGGTTCTCGAGGCTGAACGCCCGCGCGTCGTCGACGAAGAAGAGGAGGAGCGGGAGCGCCCACGAGACGACGCGCAGGTCCGCGTTCACGAGCGGTTCGATGCCGGGGCGGCGAACCTTCACGGCGACGCGCTCGCCGTCGAGGCGGGCGGTGTAGACCTGCCCGAGGCTCGCGCCGCTGATCGCCTCCGTGTCGAACTCGTCGAACGCCTCCCCGACCGGCCCAACCTCCGCCTCCAGTACCTCCCGGGCCGCTTCCCACTCCGCCGGCGGTACCTGGTCCTGTAGCTCCGAGAGCTCCTCGACGTACTCGGGCGGGAGGACGTCCGGGCGCGTCGAGAGCAACTGGCCGAGTTTGATGAACGTCGGCCCGAGCGTGAGGAGACTCGACAGGAGGCGCTCGGCGCGGCGCGTGCGGCGTTCGCTGGAGACCGAGCGACGGCCGCCGACGAGGAGGAAGCGCCGCCGGTCGCGGGCGTACGACCAGACGAGCGGGAGGAACTGCCACGCGACGACGGCGAAGCGCCAGTACGCACGCAGTGACGCCACGCGCTACCCCTCGACGGGCACGCGAACGCCGCCGTCGGCCTTCGGGACGGTGACCTCGAGGACGCCGGCGTCGAGCGTCGCGGCGGCGTCCGCGCCGGCGGCGTCCGGCGGGAGCGGCACCTCGAACTCGAGGAAGACGGCGCGCTCCTCACGCCGGTAGTCGAAGCCGTCGGGGACGTCCTTGTCGCGGTAGGCGTCCACGTGGAGGGTCCCCTCGCGGACGTCGACGTCGACGGTGTCGGCGGTGACGCCCGGCAGGTCGAAGACGAGCCGGTAGGCGTCGTCGCTCTCTGCGAGGTCGGCGAAGACGGCGTCGGGGAGTTCGCGGAGCGCGTCGCGGAGCCGAGACATAGGCGGTCGTTCGGGCGCGCGCTCGAAAAAGGCGGTGGTCGCGGCGGCTCAGCGCACGGGCACGCCGAGCGGGTCGACGTGCAGGCCGAGGACGCCGAGCGCGGCGACGGCGAGGGCGGTGACGACCCACGCGAAGCCGCAGACGGCGGCGGCACCCGGCCAACGGAGGGGGTAGCGCCACTTGACGACGGCGACCCACGCGAGGAGCGCCAACGGAGGGCCGAAGACGGGGACCGCACCGGCCAGCGCGGACGCGACCGCACCGCAGAGCGCGGTCACGACCGCGTGGTCGTAGCCGAACGGTCGCGAGAGCGTTCGGGCGGCGAACGCGAGCGCGGCGCCGCCGAGCAGGAGGCCGACGGCGAGCGCGACCGCATCACCGCCGGCAGGGGGTATCATCGGGCGTTAGGCGTCGGCGTTCGCGGCCGCACTCGCCTCGGTGTCAGCGCCGACGAAGCCGTCGATGGCCGCGCCGAGGTTCGCGAGCTCGCTCTGGACGGCCGACGCGACGCCGCCCTGCGCGGACGCGCCCGCAGCGGCGCTCGCGGACGCACTCACGTCGGCATCGGCGGTCGCGGCGGCGTCGCCGCGCGTCTCGGCGTCGTCGGACGCGGTGCCGTCAGCCTGTGCGCTTCCGTTCGCGCGAGCGTCGGCGCTCGCGTCAGCCGTGGCGTTCGCGTCGGCCTGTCCGTTCGCGTCGGCGGAGCCGCCGACGATTCCGCTGACGGCGGCGCCGAGGTCATCGATCTCACCGTTCAGGAACGCGCCGATGGACGAGTGGATCTCGGTCACGTGCTCGGGGACGTTGTCGGGCATGTCCGTCGGCGGGCCGGCCGAGGCGTTCGCGTCGGCCGCCGCGTCGGTGGAGCCGCTCGCGGTCTCGTTCACGTCCGCTTCGGCGCCGTCCTCGGAGGCGCCGGCCTCGACGGCGGCGTCACCGTCGGCATCGCCGTCCGCGGACGCGTTCGCGTCACCGTCCGCGTCGTCGCCGTCGGTGGTGTTCGCGGACGCGGCGGTGTCCGCGGACGCGTTGCCCGAGGCGGTGGCGGCGTCGCCGTCGGTGGTCACGGTGCCGTCGACGCTGACACCGGAGTCTGTGCTGACGTTCATCGCGGACGCGCCGCCCGCGGTCACGAGCAGGGCGGCGAGCGCCACGATACCGAGTTGAGTGAGCTTCATCTGTCTGCCTCCACCCGAGGTCCATGGCCCGATGGGTATTGAACGGGGGAGACCGTTCCCGGCGGTTTGAGGCCCGATTAAGCCCAATTAACTCGGGTTAACGGTTCGACTCGCGGGCGACCGGGCGTTTTTCGGCGGGGCCCACGAAGGAGAGGTATGACCGGAACCCACGACCGCCGGCGCGCGGGGTTCAAGGAGCGCACCCGGGTCGCCGAGGCGCGGGCGCGACTCCTCGACGCCGTCGCGCCACACGACCGCAGCGAGTCGGTCGCGGTGGCGGACGCGGCCGGCCGGACGCTCGCCGCACCCGTCGCGGCCGCGCGAGACGTCCCCGGCTACGAGCGCGCGGCGATGGACGGCTACGCGGTGCGTGCCGCCGACACCTTCGGCGCGAGCGAACGCGACCCCGCCGTGCTCCGCGCGGACGAGTCGATGGCGCCCGAGACGGCGGTCCGCGTCCACACGGGGAGCGAACTCCCGGAGGGCGCGGACGCCGTCGTGATGGTTGAGCGAGTCGAAGCGGTCGGCCCCGACGTCGAAGTGCTCGATTCCGTCGCGGTCGGCGAGAACGTCGGCGCGAAAGATGAGGACGTCGCCGCCGGCCAGCACCTCCACGACGCCGGCCACCGCCTGCGGCCCTCCGACCTCGGCCTCCTGAAGGCGAGCGGCGTCCGCGACGTCACGGTGGCCGACCACCCCGAGGTCGCCGTGATACCCACGGGCGAGGAGCTCGTCCAAGCGGACCCCGGACCCGGCGAGATGGTGGAGACGAACGGCCTCACCGTCTCGCGCCTCGTCGAGGGATGGGGCGGGCGGGCGCGCTATCGGGACGTCGTGACCGACGACGCCGACGCGCTCCGCGCGGCCATCGAGCGCGACCTCGACGCGGACGTCGTCGTCACCACGGGCGGGTCGAGCGTCGGCGAACGCGACCTGACGCCGGACGTCGTCGCGGAGCTCGGCCGCCTCTGCTTCCACGGCGTCGCGCTCAAGCCCGGCCACCCGGTCGCCGCCGGCGTCGTCGATGACACGCCCGTCGTCTGTCTCCCGGGCTACCCCGTGGCGTGCATCGTCAACGCCGTCCAGTTCGTCCGACCCGCCCTCAAAGCGGCGGGCGGGATGCCCGTCCCCGCGTTCCCCGCCGTCGACGCCGAGCTCTCGGGGAAGCTCCGGAGCGAACCCGGCGTCCGGACGTACGCGCGCGTCTCGCTCGACGAACGTGACGGGGGGTACACCGCAGAGCCGGTCCACACGAGCGGGTCGGGCGTGCTGTCGAGCGTCGCGCTCGCGGACGGCTGGGTGGTGGTCCCGGAGTCGGCGGAGGGCATCGCCGCCGGCGAGACGGTCCGCGTCGAGCAGTGGGAGGTCCGGCCATGAGCTTCCCACTCGCTCGTCTCACCGGCGGCGGGTCGGACGTCGACCGACCACGCTGCCGGTCCGACTCGCTCGCGGGACTTCCGGCCGACGACGCGCGCACGGAGACGGCGCTGCGACGGCCGTCGTCCGTCCGGCGACACGCGGAGGTGTCGCCGTGACGGACCGAAAGGAGTTCCGCGACCTCGCATCCCCCGAGGAGGCCCACGAGGCCGTCGCGAGCCTCGACATCGAACCCGCGCCCGAGACGGTGCCCCTGCGGGAGTCGCGCGGGCGCGTCCTCGCGGAGCGCGTCGACGCCGGCATCGACGTCCCGGGCTTCGATCGGGCGTCGATGGACGGCTACGCGCTCCGCGCGCGCGACACCTTCGGCGCCGACGAGGCCGACCCCGTCGTCCTCCCGCAGGTCGGCGTCGTCCACGCGGGCGAGGAACCCGCCGTCGACGTCGGAGCGGGCGAGTGCGTCGAGATCTCGACGGGCGCCGTGATGCCGCCGGGCGCAGACGCCGTCGTCCCCGTCGAGCGCACTCACGACGTCGAGGACGGGGTCGCGTTCGACACGGCGGTCGCGCCCGGCGACAGCGTGATGGCGGCGGGCGCGGACGTCGCCGCCGGCGAACGCGCGCTCGGCCCCGGCACCGAACTCACGCCGCGCGAGATCGGCCTCCTGTCGGCGCTCGGCGTCGACGAGGTGCCGGTGAGGGGGACGCCGACGGTGGGCGTCGTCTCGACGGGCGACGAGCTCGTCCGCCCGGGCGGCGAACTCGACCATCGCGCCGGCCAGATCCACGACGTGAACTCCTACACGGTCGCCGCCGCGGTCGAGGAGGCCGGCGGCGAGGCCGTCCTCTACCCGCACGCCGGCGACGACTACGACGAGATGGAGCGCCAGCTCCGCGAAGCCGCCGCCGAGTGCGACCTCGTCCTCACCTCCGGGTCGACGTCCGCGTCCGCCGTCGACGTCGTCTATCGCGTTATCGAGGAGACCGGCGAGTTGCTCCTGCACGGCGTCGCCATCAAGCCCGGGAAGCCGATGCTCGTCGGGCGCGTCGGCGAGAGCGCGTACGTCGGTCTCCCGGGCTATCCCGTGTCGGCGCTCACCATCTTCCGGACGTTCGTCGCGCCCGCGATCCGCGACGCCGCCGGAAAACCAGAGGGCGAGCGCGCCACCGTCGAGGGGCGGATGGCCGTCCGCGAACGCTACGCGCAGGGCCGCACGCGCCTCATGCCCGCCGGCCTCCTCACGGACGAAGCCGGCGAGACGCTCGTCTACCCCGTCGACAAGGGCAGCGGCGCCACCACGTCGCTCGTCGAGGCCGACGGCGTCGTCGAGGTCGACGCCGACACGGACTACCTCGCTGCGGGCGAGTCGGTGACCGTCGAGCTCTTCTCCCCGGACGTCCGCCCGCCGGCGGTGCTCGCCGTCGGCGAGGACGACCCCGCGTTCGCGCGCGCCCTCGACGGCGTCCGCGGGCCACGGTATCTCGCCGAGGGCACCCGCTCGGGCTATCGCCGCCTCCGCGACGGCCTCCCGGACGTCGTCGTCGCGAGCGGCCCGCTCGAGGCCGACGAGGAGACGGACGCGCTCGCGTCGTGGACGCGCGAGTGGGGCCTCGTCGTTCCTCGGGGGAATCCCGCCGGCATCGAGGGCGTCGCGGACCTCGCCGCGGCGGACGTCTCGTTCGTGAACCGGACGACCGCGAGCGGCCTCCGCGCCACGTTCGACGCCGCCCTCGCCGACGCCGGCGTGGACGCCGAGCGCGTCCACGGCTACGAGCGCACCGTCCGCGCTCACGAGTCGCCCGCGCGGAAGGTGCAGTCGGGCGACGTCGACGCCGGACTCGGCCTCCGCGCGAGCGCCGCCAAGCTCGGCCTCGGCTTCGTCCCCGTCGGCGAGGAGGCTGTGCGCGTCCTCGCGAACCCGGAGCGCACCGAAAAAGACGGCGTGAGAGAACTCGTTCGCGCGCTCGACGGGATCGAAGCCGTGATAGCTGACCTCCCCGGCTACGGCGTCTAGGCCTCTCCGTCGAACGCGACCGTCTCGGCTCGTCCATCGCGCTCGTCGCGGCGCGTCGTCCGCCTCAGTCGTCGGCGGCGTGCGTCACACCGAGGTCGGCGAACGACTCGACGCGGCGGTCGCCGAGCACGCAGACGCCGCGTCGATGGGGGTCGTGGCGCTCGACGTGGATGGAGTCGAGGCCGGCGTTCGCCGCCGCGCCGACGTCGCTCGCGCCGTCGCCCGCGTAGACGCCGCGCGCCGTGGGCGCGACGCCGAGGTCGCCGCGCGCGAGGTCGAGCGGTCGCGCCGAGGGCTTGTAGCCCGTCTCGTCGTCGCACGCCACGACGACGTCGAACCAGTCCCGGACGTCGAGGCGGTCGAGGACGGCGTCGGTCGCGGGCGCCGGACAGTGCGTCACCAACCCGACGGGCGTGTCGAGGTCCGCGACGAACGACGCGTCCTCGTAGAGGTACGTCGCCTCCGCGCGCTCCACGGGGTCGTCGAGCGCGTCGAACACCTCCCAGAACGCCACGGGGTCGTACCCCCACTCGCGGAGGAGGTCGTCCCGGTCGCCGCCGAGGCCGTGCCAGAGCACCTCGGCCTCGTAGTCCGTAAAGGAGACGCCGAGTTCGGCCTCCACGCGGTCGAACACCTCGCGCGTGTACGACCACTCCGTGTCCACGAGCGTCCCGTCGAGGTCGAGCAACCAGTAGTCGTAGCCCGGTTCGGTCATCTACTCGAGGGTACGCCACGGGACAGTAAAGGGGTTACGCGGAGGGCGCTCGGCGCCGCGCGCACGACGTCGGCCGGGGCCGCCGACGCGTGGCTACCCCGTTCGGGCGGGGGCAGCGTCCTACTCGTCCGATGACGCCCGCACCTCCAGCGAACTCCCGAGGTACTTGTTCACGACCTCGTCGACGCTGTCGGCGCGGAACGCCGCCAGTTCCGCCGCGACCGCCTCCCGGAACGCCGTCCGGTAGGCGTCGTCCATCTCGAACGCCCGGTACTCGGCGTCCGCCACCGTGACGTCGAGGGCGTCCTCGGCGAGCTCGCGGAAGTGCGCGTCGTCGGCCAACTCGCCGCGCCAGAGGTGGTTTCGGAAGAACAGCCAGCCGTCCTCGCCGGGCGTCTCGGCCTCCCGGTAGAGCCGCGTCTCGAACTCGGTCGGGTCGACGGTGACGCCGCGCGTCGACGGGTCGAGGCGGACGCGGAGGGCGAAGACGTACCGCGCCTCCATCTACCGGAGCGCGTCGCACTCCGCGGCGAGTTCGAGGTCCTGCTCCGTGACGCCGCCCGCCTCGTGGCTCGTGAAGCGGACTTCGACCGTGTCGTACTCGATGACGATCGTCGGATGGTGGAACGCCTCGTCGGCGAGTTCGCCGACCTCGCTCGCGAACGCGACGCCCGCGAGGTAGTCGTCGAAGCCGTAGGTGCGGACGATTTCGTCGTCTTCGAGTTCCCACGCCGGCGGGAGACGGTCCTCGACCTCCTCGTCGCTCAGTGTCTCTGCCATACGTGTGGGGTCGCCGCCCAGCCCCAAAACCGTACTGTCCGCCTCGGCGCCTCAGTCGTCCTCGGTCTCGGCGGCCGCGAACCGTGCGGGCGGGCGCTCGTCGCCGAGACGGATGGGGTCCGCGTCCTCGATGTCGGGGTCGAAGAGCCGGATCGCCGTCGCGATCGTCTCCCAGTCGTCCTCGGCGGCGGCGTCCCGGAGGCTCTGGGTCGGCGCGGCGAGCATCTGGGAGACGAGCGCGTCCGCGAGCGACTCGACGACCTCGCGCTCGGCGTCGTCCACGCCGCCGTCGCCGTGCGATTCGAGCCGCGAGAGCGCCGTCGCGACCTCGCGGTCCTTCACGCGCTCCGCGCTCTCGTACATCCGCGCGATGACCGCGTCCGCGCGCTTGCGCTTGTACTGCGAGAGGAGGCGGTCGAACTCCTCGTCGATGATGGATTCGACGGCGAGCGCGGCGCTCGAACGGCGCTCTCGCGTCTCGTCCGTGACGTCCTCGAGGTCGTCGAGGTCGCGGACGGACGCCGCCTCGTGCTCGGCGACGGCGGGCGCGACGTCGCGTGGCTGGCCGAGGTCGACGTAGAAGGTCTCCCCGGCGCCGGTGGCCACGTCGGGCGTGACGACGGGGTCGTCGCTCCCCGTGGCCGCGACGACGACGTCGGCCTCGGTGAGCGTCTCCGGGAGCGCGTCGAGGCCGACCGCACGCCCCGGTGCGTCCAGATCCGAGACGATCCACTCGCCGTGCTCGGGCGTCCGGTTCGCGATGACGACTTCGGCGACGCCGGCGGCGTCGAACGCCCTCGCGGCGAGCGACCCCATCTCGCCCGCACCGATGACGGCGGCGGCCGCGTCCGCGACGTCGAGTTCGCGCTCCGCGAGGTTGACGGCGGCGCTCCCGAGGCTGACCACGCCCTCGTTGATGGCCGTCTCGTTGCGCGCGCGCTCGCCGACGCGGATCGCCTTCGTGACCCCCTCCTCGAGGACGGGGCCGATGGCGCCGGCGTCGACCGCGCTCTCGTAGGCCGAGCGGACCTGCCCGAGAATCTGGTCCTCCCCGAGGACGAGCGACTCGACGCCCGCCGCGACGCGCATCAGATGGCGGAGGCTCTCCTCGTGGCCGGTCTCGACGCTCGCGGCGTGCTCGGCGAGGCCGGTGGCGGCGAGCGCGCGCCGCCCCGTCTCGGGGTCGGCGGTGACGACGTACGCCTCGACGCGGTTGCAGGTCTGGAGCGCGTACGCCTCCTCGACGCCCGATTCGGCGCGTAGCGTGTCCAGTAGCGCCGCGACGCTCTCCGCGCGGGCGGCCTCGATGTCGTGGACGGTCGCCTCCGGGTGCGCGACCCGAACCCCCGAGACGACGCTCGTATTCCGATTCACGGTATGTGTTCCTCGTCGACGACGTCCGCGAGAGTTTCGTCCTCGCGTGGCCCGCCGGAGACGGCGTCCCCGGCGACGTCCGCGACCACCCGCCGCACGGCGTCGTCGACCTCTTGGTCGTCCTTGGTGTCTGCGCTACGTAAAGCCTTCCAAACCGGTTCCGAGCGCACGACAGCGCGGACGGCGTCGCGCCGTCGGCGGGGCGGGACGGCCGCGTCCTGCAGCGACTCGCGGAGCGCGGCGGTCAGCTCTGCCATCGCCCCCGCGCCCGTCACGGCGTCCTCGATTCGCTCGCGAAGGTGCTTCGCGAGCGCCGGACTCGACCCGCCCGTCGAGACGGCGACGGTCACCGGGTCGTCGCGCACCGTCGCGGGGACGGCGACGTCGTCGAACGCCCGGTCGCCCGCGTGGTCCGCGCGGTTCACGAGCGCGCCCGCCGAGCGGGCGGCTTCGACGGCCGCGTCGTTCACGTCGGCGTCGTCGGTCGCCGCGACGACGAGCGCCGGGTCGAGGCGCCCCACCCAGTCGTCGAGGGCGTCGGCGTCCGCCGCCGTCCGCACGAGTTCGGCGTCGCCGAAGTCGGCGTCCGCGAACGCGGGGCTGAGGACGATGACGCGGGCTTCGCGGGCGAACCGGCGGGCCTTGCGCGCCCCGACGGGGCCGCCGCCGACGACCAGCACCGCCTCCTCGGAGAAGTCGAGGGCGAGCGGTATCACGCGTGCTGTTCGGTCTCGTCGGCTTGCGCGGTGTTCGCGTCCGCGCGCTCGGCGATTCGGATACCCGTCTTCTTCAGGATGCGCGTCGAGAACAGCGTGTCCCAGTCCTCCGCGCCGACGTCCCAGTGCTCCGCCATCACGTCGCGGACCTGCTCGACGCGCGCCTCGCTCTCGGCCTCGCTGCGGCCGTGCGTCATCGCGAAGAAGTTGTACGGCCAGACGCCGTCGTGTCGCGGGCGCTCGTAGCAGTGCGTCACGAAGTCGAGCGACGCGACGGCGGGCCCGACCTCCGAGACGGCGTCGTCCGGGACGTCCCACACCGTCATGCCGTTCTCCGAGTAGCCGAGCGCGTAGTGGTTCGGGACGACGCCGACGCGTCGGACCTTCCCCTCGACGTTGAACTGTCGGATCGTCTCCACCACCCACTCGGGGTCGGCGCCGATGGCCTCGGCGACGTCCCGATACGGCGTCTCCGAGACCGGGAGACCGCCCTGAATCTCCACGACGAGGTCGCGCTGGGCGGGCGTCAGCGTCGTCGCGTCCGTCGGGCTCGGATTCGGCCCGAGGTGCGAGAGGTCGATGTCGACGCCCTCGAGCGGGCCCTCGACGGGGAACTTCGCCTCGACGCGGAACTCCTGCTGTTTCGGGAGGTCGTAGGTCGGCTGCCCCGTCTCCGCCTCGATCTCGTCGAGCACGTCGGGGGCGCGCTCTCGCTCCGCGACGGACACCACGAACCACATGTTGAGATGCGGGTGCGCGCGCTCGTAGTTGTGCGCGACCTCCCGGTGGGCGTTCACCGTCTCCGCGACCGCCTCGAAGCGCTCTTCGGGCGCGTGCATCGCGACGAGCGTCGCGTGCCCGCCGATCTCCTCGGCGTTGATGAGCGCGCCGAAGCGCGAGAGCGTCCCCGCCTCGACCATGCGACGAACGCGCTCGACGAGCGTCGGCGCATCGACGTCGATGCCCTGTGAGCGGAGCGCGTGGGCGGCCGGTTCGAACGGCCGCTGCACCACCGGAAACCCCCCCTGGAAGGCGTTCACGATGGCGCGGTCCGTGTCGTCGAGGTCCGCGTCGGTCATGGCCCGTAGTGGGGACTCACACAGTATAAGGGTTGAGTTCGGGCGTGCTAGTTTAACACACGGAGAGCGGGGGCTCTCCGGCTGCATCGGTTGGCCGCGCGTCGCGAGACGTGGCTCGCGGGTCGCACGCTCCCCGCTCACTCGTTCGTCCGGGCCGAGCGCCAGCGAGGGCCGGACGGGACCGTGAGCCCTTTAGCCCACACTCGCCTCTCCGCGAGTATGACGGAGACGGCGAACGCGGACCTCTATCGGCGCACTGTCGAACTCCTGAAACCGGGCGACATCACGCTTCACGGCGCGGTCGTCCACACCGACCTCGACGGCGAGGAGGAGAGCCTCCTCCACCAGCTCACCCTCGAGGCCGGCGACGTCGTCGCGGAGCACGCGGGCATCGAGGCGACGGACACCTACGTCTACTCCGGGAACGACGACGAGCGCTTCGGCGTCAACCAGCACCAGGGGCTCACCGTCGACGGCGACGAGTTCGTCTGGGAGTGCCAGCAGCTCATGCGCGAGACGACCTACGACCTCGTGCTCTACTGGGAGGCCGGCGACGACCTCGAAACGGTCGTTTCGGCCCTCGAAGCACTCGACGGCGCCGAGTCCGTCGTCGGGATCACCGAGGACGGGTGGGAGTGAACGCAGTTCCGTAGGAACCGCGAACGCCGCGAACGGGGAGGAACGACCCGTGAGCGGACGCGAGTCTAGCGTGCGTCGCTGACCGAGCGGAGGGCAAGGCTCATGGCGTCCGGCGCGCAACCGACACGTATGCTTCGAGGGTGGGTCAGGGCGCAGTTCGACGCCGCCTACGAGCACGTCCTCCGCCACGAGCTCTCGGGCGCGCCGGAGCACGTCGCCGTGATTCAGGACGGGAACCGGCGCTACGCCCGGGAGCGCGGCGACGACCCGAGCGACGGCCACCGCGCGGGCGCGCAGACCACCGAGGACGTCCTCGACTGGTGTGCGGAACTCGGCGTCGAGGAGCTCACTCTCTACGCGTTCTCCACCGAGAACTTCGACCGGCCGCCCGAGGAGCGCGAGCGTCTCTTCGACCTCCTCGAGCGCAAGCTCACGGAGTTCGCGGACGCCGAGCGCGTCCACGACCAGGAGGTGCGCATCCGCGCCATCGGCGAGACGTCGCGCCTCCCCGAGCGCGTCCGCGACGCGGTCGACTACGCGGAGCGCCGGACCGACAGCTACGACGGGTTCACGCTGAACATCGCGCTCGCGTACGGCGGGCGCGCGGAACTCCTCGGCGCCGCCCGCGACGTCGCGCGGGCCGTCGAGTCCGGCGACCTCTCCGCCGAGGACGTGGACGTCGCGACGATCGAGCGCCGCCTCCACGACGACCGCGTTCGGGACGTCGACCTCATCGTCCGCACCGGCGGCGACGAACGCACCTCGAACTTCCTGCCGTGGCACGCGAACGGCAACGAGGCCGCCGTCTTCTTCTGCACGCCCTACTGGCCGGAGTTCTCGAAGGTCGACTTCCTGCGCGCCATCCGCACCTACGAGTCCCGCGAGGCGTCGTGGCAGCGCGCGAAGGCCGAGCGCGCGCTCGCGCTCGTCCGCGCGTTCGGGAGCGTCGAGGTCCGCGAAGCGCGCGCCGTCCTCTCGCGCCTCCGCGAGTACGTCCCGGACGGCGTGGACGTCGACGTCGAGGGCGAGGAGAGCGCGAGCGCGGAGTAGGGCGCGTCGGGCGGACGGCACGCTCGCCGGCGCTCGGAAGATTCGCTACCGCTCATCTTCCGACCCATCGCGGGACGGACGTCCCGCTGGGTTTGGACGGTTCGCTCACTGGCGCTCGCTCACCGTCCGAACCGCCGCTGGCGGTCCTGATAGTCGCGGAGCGCGCGGAGGTAGTCCCTCGCGCGGAAGTCCCGCCAGTTGACGTCCGTGAAGTAGAGTTCGCTGTAGACGGACTGCCAGATCATGAAGTCGCTGAGGCGCTCGGCGCCGGTCTTGATGACGAGGTCGGGGTCGGCGGGGAAGACGAGGTGCTCCTCGACGGCGGCCTCGTCGACGGTCTCGGGGTCCGCGTCGCCGGCCTCGACGGCGTCGGCGATGGCGCGGACGGCCTCGGCGAACTCGTGTTTGCCGCCGAGGCCGACGCTGACCTGCACGGGCGCGTCGGCGCGTTCGGTGTCACCGGGGCCGCGAAGGGCGATGGGGTGGGGCGCGTCGAGCGCGGCGAGTTCGCGTTCGAGCGTCGGGACGACCGCGCGGTCGAGGACGCTGACGTAGACCGTGACCCGCTCGGCGCCGTGCTCGAAGGCGAGCGCGAGGAAGCGCTCGAGGGTGTCGTACGCGCCGTTCTCGAGCAGGTCGCGTTCGGTGATGACGAGCGCGACGTGCGCGGGCGTGGCGGCGTCGTCGCGGCGGACGACCCAATCGAGGTAGCGGTCGTAGAGGCCCACGACCGACAGGGGGAGCCGAGCGACCCTAAACCCCTCGCACGCGCTCGGTCGTTCGGGATTGTTAAGTACGCCGGCGGTGATACCCGCCGATAGTGACTCTCCCGCTCCGTCGGGCCGCCGCGTACGCGCTGGTTTCGACGCTCGCGCTCGCCGCGCCACTGCTCGGTCGGTTCACGGCGGCGCCGTTCGTCGTCGTCGCCGCGTTCGCGTTCGTCGTCACGGACGGGCCGGCGTTCCGCCTCTTCGCGTATCCGTGGGACGACGTGCAGGACCGCCTCTGGACGCTCCTCGGGTTCGCGCTCGCCGCGACGGGCCTCGGCGTGCTCGTCCCCGCCTTCGACCTCCCCGTGGGCGTGTTCGCGGCGGCGGTGCTCGCGGTCGGCTACGGGGACTTCGGGCGGCGCTTCGCCCTCGAGTACGTCGAGCGAGCGGTCGCGGGGAGCGTCGGCTTCGTCGTGTTCGCGTTCGCCGGGACGTTCCTCGGGCAGGTGGTGGTCGCGGCGGCGGTCACGCCCGCGATGGCGTTCATCGCGGCGAGCGCGAGCCTCCTCGCCGCCCTCATGCGCGAGGTGTTCACGGAGCGCGACTACCCCTACGTCGTCCTCACCGTCGCCTTGCTGTGCTGGCTGTTCACCGCGCTCGCGGTCTCGCCGTCGTGGGCGCGGATCGGCGTCGCGCTCGTCCTCACGGTCGTCTTCGGCGGCCTCTCCTACGGGCTCGGTGCGGCGTCCGTCACCGGGATGCTCACCGGCGTCTTCCTCGGCGTCCTCGCGGTCGTCCTCGGGGGCTACGGCTGGTTCGCGGTGCTCGTGACGTTCTTCGGCGTCGGCGGCCTCTCGACGAAGTTCCGCTACGAGGAGAAGACCGACATCGGCGTCGCGGAGGAGAACGAGGGCGCACGCGGCAGCGGGAACGTCCTCGGGAACTCGCTCGCCGCGCTCTTCGCCCTGCTCGGGTACACCGCGAGCCCGATGCTCGACGTGCACGCGGGGGTCTTCGTCTTCGCGTTCGCGGGGAGCGTCGCGACCGCGCTCGCGGACACGCTCTCCTCGGAGATCGGGACGCTCTACGGGCCGCCGCGCCTCCTCACGACGTTCGAGGAGGTGCCACCCGGGACGGACGGCGCGGTCACGTGGCAGGGCGAGCTCGCGGGCGTCCTCGGCGCGGCGCTCATCGCCGCCCTCGCGTTCGCCCTCCTCGGCCTCTCCGCGCTCGGCGCGCTCCTCGTCGTCGCGGGCGGCGTCGTCGGTATGACGGTCGACAGCGTCGCCGGTGCGACCATCGAGGGGCGTGGCGTCGGGAACCAGACGGTGAACTTCCTCGCGACGCTCGGGGGCGCGCTCGCGAGCGGCCTGCTCGCGCTCGCCGTCGGTCTCGCCGCGCTCTGAGGCGTCAGCCCGCACCCGCGAGCGTCACGTCGGTCTCGGCGACGGCCGTGCCGAGCGTCGGGCGCGTCTCGACGCCCGTTATCTCGAAGCGCGCGCCGCCACCGTCGGCTTCGGCGAGTCGGATCTCCCAGCCGTGAGCGTCGACGATCTGCTCGACGATGGCGAGGCCGAAGCCGTTCCCGCCCTCGGTGGTCGTGTAGCCGGGCTCGAAGACGTCGTCACGGTCCGCCTCCGGGATGCCCCGGCCGTCGTCCGCGACGTAGAAGCCGCCGTCGAGCGTGCCGACGCGAACGTGGACGTCCGAACCGCCGTGCTCGACCGCGTTCTCCGGAGTATGTGACGGAGAGCCAGTCGAGCCGTGCTCGACGGCGTTCCGAAAGAGGTTCTCGAGGAGGTGTTCGAGTCGGCCCGGGTCGGCGACGATGACGGCCGAGGTGTCGACGGTCAGCGTCGCACTCCCCGTGGAGACGTTCGCCCAGCAGTGCCGCGCGTACTCCCCGAGGTCGACCGGCTCGGGGTCGTCGATGACGCGCCCGCTTCGCGCGAGCGTGAGCGTCTCCCCGACGATGCGGTCCATCCGGTCGAGCGAGCGCTGGACTGCGGCGAGGCGCTCGTCGTCCGCGTCGCCGTCCTCGCGGAGGAGGTCGACGTAGCCGCGCGCGACCGTGAGCGGGTTGCGGAGGTCGTGGGAGATGACGCTCGCGAGGTCGTCGAGGCGCTCGTTCTGTCGGCGGAGTTCCTCGTTGCGGACGCGAACGCGCTCGGCGGCGACGGCGCGCTCGACGGCGCGCGCCTCGAAGGCGCCGATGAGGAACCCCGTGCCGCCGCCGGTGGAGGCGGCCCAGCCGAGGATGACGACCCGAGCCACCCAGTCGCTCTGCGTGGTGAAGGCGATGACGGCGAACAGCGCCACGAAGAACCCCACCCCGGCCGCGACCCAGAGGGCGACGCGCCGATGGCGAGCGGGCGAGACGTCGCCGTGCGAGAGCCAGTACCCCCCGTAGGCGAGGAGAGCGGCGAACGGGAGGCTACTGGCGTGCGTGACGAGCGCTACGGCGTCGAGCGTCCCGCGGGAGAGGAAGTAGGCGAACCCACAGAGCATGACGGCGCAGAGGAGCACACCGACCCCGCTCAGCGCGTACGGGACGCCCCGGTTTGACACAGTAGTATCGCTATGGGCCTAATACGCAATAAATTCGGGGATCGCTGACCGTCGAGGCGTCGGCGCGACGCCGCGTGCGCTCAGAGGTCGTCGAAGCGGTGGACGGCGACGGACGCGGGTTCCTTCACGACGTCCGAGCGTTCGGTGCCGACGAGCGCCCCCGTGCCGCGCTGGGCGGCGACGTCGAGGAGGCGCTGTGTGACCGGGCCGTCGCGGACGACGACCTCGGGGGGTTCGTCGGCGTCGCGGAGCGCCTCGAAGGCGTCGTCGGCCGGAACGTCGGAGACGAGGGTGAAACCCGCGCCGTAGAGGTGACAGCGCTCCGTCCCGGCGACGGCGTCGGCGGCGGCCGGCGTGGACGTCGGGCCGTCCTCCTCGTCACCCTCGTCGGTCTCGCCGTCGCGGGCCTCGGTGGCGGCGGTCGCGTGCTCGGTGTCGTCGACCGGATGCTCGGCGTCGCCGTCGGCTGGCGTCAGAGTATCGGGCGCGCCGGGGGATTCGGGGGCGGACGGCGGGGAGGGGACGGCGCTGCCGTCGGTGGCGGCGATGGCGTCGGCGGCGTCGGCGGGGTGCGCGTCCTCGACTGCGGCCTCGGGGCTGGCGTCGGCGCGGGACTTCTCGCGGAGCGCGGCGTCGACTTCGGCACGCGAGAGGTCCTCGACCGACTTCTCGCCGGGCGCGAACGCGACGTAGTCGACGTCACCCACCTGCTCGAGCTCGCGGCGGATGAGGTCGCCGCCGCGGTCGCCATCGAAGAACGCGGTGGTGGTGCGCTCGCAGGTGAGGTCGGCGACGGCGTCGGGGACGTTCGTCCCCTCGACGGCGATGGCGTTCTTCACGCCGTACTTGAGGAGGGTGAGGACGTCGGCGCGGCCCTCGACGACGACGACGGCGTCGCTGGAGGCGACGTTCGGGCCGGCGGGGAGGCCCTCGTACTCGGTGACGTCGCCGACGCGGACGGATTCGCGGACGTCGGCGAGGATGTCGTCGCTGTCGATGGCGCCCTCGTCGAAGGACGTCGCGAGGAGTTCCTTCGCGCGCTCGGTGACCTCGCGGCGTTTGGCGGCGCGGAGGTCCTCGATGCGTGCGACTTCGACGTCCGCCCGGCAGGGGCCGACGCGCTCGATGGCTTCGAGCGCCGCCCCGAGGACGGCGGTTTCCACCTTGTCGAGGCTGGAGGCGAGCGTGACGTGCCCGAAGGACTGCCCGCCCTCGGTCTCGACGGTGACGTCGAGGCGGCCGAGCTTCGAGGCGTCCTGGAGGGCGTGGATGTCGAGGTCGTCGCCGAGCAGTCCTTCGGTCTGGCCGAACAGCGCACCGACGACGTCGCTGCGTTCGACGATGCCGTCGGCGACGAGGTCGGCGTGAATGAGGTATTTGGCCGTGTCTTCCATAGGGACCACTCGGAGTCCGTTCAGAATACGCCCGTACGACGGAAATAACTGTCGGGGCGCGCCTACTGAAGCGGTTTCCCCATGGTCTCGACGCCGAATGCGAGGACGACGACGCCGCCGAGGGCGAACGCGACGGCGAGGGGAAGGAGCGCGGCGACGTAGCCGACCGGGACGAGCGCGCCGGCGAGGATGGGACCGATGACGGCGGCGATCTTGCCGACGCCGCCCGCGAAGCCGTTGCCGGTGGCGCGCAGGTGCGTCGGGAAGAGTTCGGGCGTGTAGGCGTAGATAGCGCCCCACGCGCCGAGCGTGAAGAAGGAGGAGGCGAGCAGGGCGAGGAAGAACGCCCAGAAGCCCTCGATGCCGAGGCCGAAGCCGGCGCCCGGCATCGCGCTCGCGAAGACGAACGTGAAGAGGCCGGAGGCGAGCAGATACGTCCCGAGCGTGAGTTTACGGCCCACCTTCTCGACGAGGTAGGCGGCGCTCGCGTAGCCGGGGAACTGCACGAGGGCGATGAGGAGGAAGTAACTGTACACCCCGCCGACGGTGATGCCGCCGAACGAGAGGGCGGGGACGGTGCCGCTCGCGCCGAACGTCTGCGGGAGCCAGATGAACACGCCGTAGTAGCCGAAGTTGATGGCGAACCACGCGAACGCGATGGTGGCGGTGCGGCCACGGAGGCCGTCGGCGAAGAGTTCGCGGACGCTCGCGGAGTCGTGCGGTTCGATGTCGTCGGGGTCGATCGGGGTGTAGTCGCCGCCGGATTCGGCGGCCATGGCGCGCAGGCGCTCGTTGGCGGCCTCGACCTTCCCGACGCGCGCGAGGTAGTACGGCGTCTCGGAGAGGCCGTAGCGGATGACGAAGACGAGGAGGCCGGGAATCGCGGAGGCGACGAAGAGGAGCCGCCAGCTCTCGACGGCGCCGAAGACGGGGACGGAGACGAGGCCGCCGCCGGGGAGGTAGGAGAGGAAGAACCACGCGAGCACGACGGCGAAGCCGTAGCCGAGCGGCCAGAAGGCGTCGAGATAGACGAGATACCGGCCCCGGCGGTTCGTGGGGAGGTGCTCGGAGAGGTAGGAGGTGTCGACGGCGAGCGCACCCCCCAATCCGACGCCGGTGAGGAAGCGGAGGGCGAACCCACTATAAAAACCGACGGCGAGCGCGGTGAGGCCGGCGAAGAGCGCGTAGGTGAGGACGGTCCACTGGAAGGCGGGTTTGCGGCCGTACTGGTCGGCGACGTACCCCCACCCCCAGTTGCCGGCGATCATCCCCATGAGGCTCGCGGAACCGAGGAGGCCCGCGGAGAGGCCGCTGAGTGCCCACGCGTCGAGGAGGACGGGGAGGGTGAAGCTGATGAGGATGACCTCCATGCCGTCGAAGGCCCACGCGGTACCACAGATGGCGAGCAGGCGCCGGTGGAACGAGCCGACCGGAATACGGTCGAGTGCGCCCGCGACGCCCGTCGCGTTCGTCTCGGTCATGTACAACGTCGTGGGACACAGGACCACATAATAGTGGAGGATAGGTGAACGGGTTGCCGCATCGAAGAAAAAATCTCTTCGGGAAGGGTCGGTAACGCTTATCCGTCGTTCGACCCCTCTACGTGAACATGGCTACGCACGTCGTGCCGGTCGGCTTCGACTACGACCGGCTCATCGCCCCGCTCGTCCGCGAGCGCCTCTCCGTCGACCGCGTCGTCCTCCTCGAGGGCGCGGTCGGGAGCGAGGCTAACGTCGAGTACTCGCGGAACCTCGCGGAGAAGCTCTCGCGGGACTTCGAGAACCTGCTCGGCGCGGAGACCGAGCGCCGCGACGTCGCGGACGTCTACGACTACGACGCCGCCTTCGAGCAGGCCTTCGACCTCATCAGCGACGAGCTCGACCGGGGCGAGGGCGACGTCTGGGTGAACATCTCCTCGATGCCCCGCACCGTGAGCTTCGCGTTCGCGACCGCCGCCGACTCCGTCGTCATCGAGCGCGACGACGACCGGGACCGCGTCCACACCTACTACACGGCGCCCGAGAAGTACCTCGAGACCGAACTCGCCGAGGAGCTCCGCGCAGCCGTCGACCTCCTCGAGGACGCCGCCGAGGACGAGGTGGAGGCCGAGGCCGCCACCGAGCGCGCCCGGTCCGCGCGCGAGCTCCTCGGCGAGTTCGACGAGCGCGGCACCACTATCGGCGCGAAGGAACTCGAGGGCGGGCACATCATCGAGTTCCCCGTCGCCTCCTTCTCGAACGTCAAGCCCTTCGAGGAGCTCATCCTCTACACGCTCGGCGACCACGGCGAGTTCGAGAGCGTGAGCGAGCTCGCGAAGACGCTCGCCGGCGAACTCGGCGAGGAGTACACCGATAGCTTCCGCTCGAAGGTCATCTACAACGTCGACCGACTCGGCCCGAACGGGAAGGGGTACGTCGAGCAGGACGCCCACGGGAACGCCCACCGCACGTACCTCTCGCGCATCGGCGAGCTCTGGGTGCGCGCCCACCAGAACGAGGACTAATCAGCGCGTGTAGTCGTACAGCGTCGCCGCGACGCCGAACGCGACGAGGGCCGCGACGGCGACGACGACCTCGCTCCGCGTCGCGTCCACGCGGAGCGGCGACGGGCCGTACGCGAGGACGGCGACGGCGAGGAGGAGCACGAGGGTTCGGATGCCGTTGCGTCGGAGGGCGCGGCGCGCACTCGCGTCGTCGAGGGGGGACACGGGTCGTCGGACGGCGGGCACCGGAAAAAACCTACCCCCAGTTGAGGCCGGCGGTGTTCGCGGGCGCGGAGAGCGGGCTGCCGGGGAGGTGCTCGGGAATCTCGGGGTCGTTGTACATCGGGGGTGCGACGTCGTTCGGACCGTCCGGGTAGAAGAGCGAGGCGAGGAGTTGGACGTGCGTGCGCCCGACGTCGAGTTCGAACTGGCCGCCGCCGTAGCACTCCACGCCGTTCGCCTCCGCCCACTCGATGGTTTCGAGGAGGGACTCGACGCTCCCGAAACGCGAGGGCTTGACGTTCAGCCACGCGGGCTCGAAGGGCAACTCGTCGATGCTCGCCACGCCCGTGACGGGCGCGTCGAAGGAGACGCGCCCCCGGTTCGAGCGGACGAGCGCCTCCGTCTCCTCGGTCAGCGCGGGGTCCTCGACGACGGCGCCCGGGAGGTCGAAGACGCGCTCGTAGAGGTCGACGTCGGGGTCCTGGTCGACGTCGGTCCCCTCGTAGTACCCCTTCAGGTCGAGCACTCTGACGGCCTCGGTCTCGCGGAGCGTCCGGAAGGTCGCCTCGCTCCACTCCTCGGTCGGGTCGAGTTTGAACTCGAGCGTCGAGTCAAGTTCGCGAAAACGCTCGACGCGCGCGGTGTCGCCCTCGGGGAGGCGGGTGGAGGCGACGAAGCGGACGGGCGACGTCTCACGATCGAGGACGCCCGCGAGCGACGTCTTCGACTGCTTGAGCGCGAGGTCGAGCGCGGCGGACTCGAGCGCCCACCGGCGGTAGTGTCGGAAGTCCTCGCGCTCGGGGTCGGCGTCCGGGAAGAGGTCGCGCGTCGCGAGATGCGCGGAGAAGCCGTCGAACGTCCACTCGCCCGCGAGGTCGGGGAAGGACGTCTCGAGGGCGTCGTGCGCGTCCGCGTCGTAGATGACGTCCTCGCCGCGCCCGGCGACGCCGCGCCCCCGGAGGGAGAACGTCGTCGTGACGCGTTCGAAGCCGCTGGACGTGTCTCGCGCGTTCCGCTCGCGGTCCGTCCCCTCGATTTCGAGCGGGAGGTCGGCGAGCGCGTCGTAGAGTGCCATACGTTGGCCGTGGTGGTGACGGCGGAAAAAGCGTTACCGTAGCTTCGCGACGCGGGTGGCGAGCGCGAGGAACGTCGCGAGGAGCGTGAGCACCACCGCGCCCGCCGCCGCGAGGGCGTGTGCGCCCGGGTCGTGGACGACCGGCCCGGAGAGCAGGGACTGGCCGAGGAACGTCCCGGTGACCGCGCCGACGGATTCGGCGGGGACGAACGTGTGGTGTGGCGTGCCGACGAGCGGGACGAAGTAGTCGAGGACGAGGTTGGCGGTGTACCACGCGAACGCGACGGCGACGGCGCGCACCGTGAAGTCGGCGTAGCGCTGGATGACGAACGCCTCGACGGCCATCGCGAGATGCGAGCAGAAGAGGAAGGCGTACATGTACCACGGGAGATAGCTGAAGCCGTCGCGGAAGACGAGGAGCGTGTACGGCGTCCAGAGCCCGAGGACGAGACAGCCGTAGAAGCCGAGGGCGTGCACCCACTCGCGCCCGCGACCGGTCGCCCAGAGCGCGAGCGACGCGCCGACGAAGAGCGTCGCCATCGGCGAGTCGGGGACGAACGCCCAGAGCGCGAGCGGTTCGACGGAGAACTGCGGGACGTAGTACCAGAAGCCGAAGAGCGTGCCGAGGACGTTCGCGAGGACGACCGGCCAGACGAAGCGGAGCCCGAGGTCCTCGAGGCGCGTCGGGAGCGGCGCGACGTACCACGGGAGGCCCTCCGGGTCCGGGAGCGTCTCGCGCGGGCGGCGGAGCCACGACGGGAGCGACGACATGCGCGAGGCGACGCCCGCGCATCGCTTAGGTGTTGGCGTTCCCCGACGGCGGGACGGAACGCGACGGGGCGGGCCGTGGCGGCGAGGCACGACGCGCGACGGGGGATGACGGATGGCCCGTTCCGACCGGGGGCGCCACCGCAACCGGCATTCCTTTGACGGTCCCGCCGCTACCGCGACGCATGACCGAGACCGACATCGAGGACCTCAAGCGCGGGACGGACCTCGTCAAGCGCGGCTTCGCACGCATGCAGAAGGGCGGCGTCATCATGGACGTCGTGAACGCAGAGCAGGCCCGAATCGCCGAGGACGCGGGCGCCGTCGCCGTCATGCACCTCGAGGCCGTGCCCGCCGACATCCGCAAGCGCGGCGGCGTCGCGCGGATGGCGGACCCGAGCGGCATCCAGGAGGTCATCGACGAAGTCTCCATCCCCGTGATGGGGAAGGTCCGCATCGGTCACCGGAAGGAGGCCGAAATCATGGAGGTCGCGGGCGCGGACATGATCGACGAGTCCGAAGTCCTCACCCCCGCCGACGAGACGTACCACATCGACAAGCGCGACTTCACCGCGCCGTTCGTCTGCGGCGCGCGCAACCTCGGTGAGGCTCTCCGGCGAATCGACGAGGGCGCCGCGATGATCCGCACGAAGGGCGAGGCCGGCACCGGCGACGTCAACCAGGCCGTCCACCACCAGCGCACCATCAAGAGCGCCATCCGAAAGCTCGAGGGCATGAACTACGAGGAGCGCCAGATGTGGGCGCGCGAGAACGAAGCCCCCGCCGAGCTCGTCCACGAGACGGCCGAAATGGGGCGTCTCCCCGTCGTCAACTTCGCCGCCGGCGGCATCGCGACGCCCGCCGACGCCGCGCTCATGATGTATCACGAGTGCGACGGCATCTTCGTCGGCTCCGGCATCTTCGGCGCCGAGGACCCCGAGAAGATGGGGCGCGCCATCGTCGACGCCGTCAACAACCACGACGACCCCGAGCGCCTCGCCGAAATCGCCTCCAACATCGGCGCCGGCATGAAGGGCGAAGCCAACGTCTCGCTCCCCGAAGAGGAGAAGATGCAGGGTCGCGGGAACTAGGAACGACCGTCTTTTTCCGTCAGGGGGTCGCGTAGCAACCCCCGTACCGCAAAAACACGGGAGAAAAAGGCCGAGCGCGTCGCGCTCGGTGAATCGCGCGAACTACCGGGTCCTGACGGACCGCTCGTTCGCGCGAATGCGATCCACAGAGAGCGTTAAATAGAGACGAACGCTCTATCGCGTCAAAACCAATCTACTTAGAGGTTGAAAGGACTGGCGTGCTGAATACAGGGCGCGAATACGGCACGGAGCGATTACGATGCGAGTGATCCCGTCTCGACCGACCTACACACCTATCGTGAAATCTCAGTCTGACCCAAACAGCGCTTTGGTGAGTTCGCCACCGTAGGCGAGTCTCGAACCGAGCCACAGCGCACCGAGGATGACGCCCACCGCTATGAGGTCGGGACCCGGCTCCGGAAAGTGGCTGCTCGCCACGCGGGCAAGAAGGCTCGCCAAGGCGACACCGCCGAACCACACAGCCAAGAAGGCGACGTGCTGGTGAAGGGACTTCCTTCGGCGTGCGTGACGGTAACCAACCACGAGAAAGCCCACGAGTAGCAGGACGCCTACAGCCGCAAGGGCGAGAGAGCGGATCTGCCCACCAAACAGAAACGCGGTGGAGAAGGCGATTACCGCCGCGAGAACAAAGATCGTCTGGACGACCAGTCCGAGAGATGGTTTAATATTGGAGGGCTGTTGGGGCACAGATTGCGGTTACGGACGACGAGGAGATGAATCTTCTCGACGTGACCGAATCCCGGCCATCCAGATTGGTTCTACCCTACGTTACCGACCAGACTGTCCATCGTGACGTTCACTGCTATCTCTGATACGTCACTAAGTACATCCTCTGTATTCAGCACGCTCCCGAGAACACCAATGATATCTGGCAGAACCCTCGGCGGTGGGTTTGCAGACCTACCTAACGGCTGGTGCACGAGAGTCGACTGGGGATGGAGATTGATCCCTTACAGAGCTCCGGCGATGCTCCCCCGTAGTCGTACGTCTTCACCCGGTTGACCATGTCACGTGAGTAGCGTTCGCTGATCGAGCGGTCTGGAAGACCCGAGCGAGGCGATTCACCGGTCGCCTACGGCGACCGGCCTTTTTCACCCATGTTTTTGCGGGGACGGGTGCGCGAAGCGCACCCGACCCGGAAAAAGATGGTTAGTTATAGTCGCGCCACCGGTGGCCGCACTCGGTGCACTTGAAGAAGCGCGTCGGCGGTTCGTCGGCGGCGCCGGTCTGTTTGATGGTGTACCACGCTTCGTCGTTCTCGCACTCCTCGCAGACGACGTCGGCGGTGGGTTTGCCTTCGTCGTCGGCGTCCTCGGTGGTCTCGATGACGTCGCTGTCGTCCTGTGCGTCGGTGGAGACGAAGTCGGCGGCGCGCTCGTCGTCGCGGCCCTGCTCGTGGCCGCAGCTCGAGCAGACCATCACGCCGTCGGTGGCGTGCATCATGGAGCCGCATTCGTCGCAGAACTGCATACGTGGGCCTAGCGGGTGGGCACGCAAAAACCCCGAGTTCGCGGGCGGGCGTCGAAGCGGTGTCAGAACTCCTCGACGATGTCGACGTCGTCGAGCACCATCGGGCAGTTCACGACCTCGTAGTGGTCGGTGTCGACGACGCGTCTGATCTCGGTGCCCTCGTGCGTGCAGGCGAGGTCGGGCGGGTCCGCGAAGAACTCGCAGCTGTGGCAGGTCCGGTCGGAGATGACGCGGACGTCGCCCTCGGCGCCCGACGCGGACGCGTCGGCGGTGTCGGGCGCGACGTCCATATCGGCCGTCTCTTCGGCGGCCGCGAAGACGTCGGCGGCCTCGACGGCGTCCGCGTCGACGTCCATCTCCTCGAAGGGGCTCCCTTCGACGGGTTCGTCGGCGTCGTCCGCGAGGGGGGCACCGAGGTCGGCGTCGTCGATACCCTCCGCCGCGTCGTCGCCCGACGCGGGCACCTCCGGTGACGGGCGGCCGGACGGCGTCTCGACGTCCGCACGCTCGTCCGGGCCGGCGGACCGGTCGCGCTCGGTGGGTTCGTCGCGGTCGTCCGGACCGGCGGGTTCGTCGTCGGCGGCGTCGTCCTCGCCGTCACTCACCGCGACCGACCTCCGGTGTGGCGTAGCGGTCCCATCCGTGCGTCACGTCGGCGCGACGAACCATAAGGCCGGGGGGGCGTCATCGGATCTTCCGGACGTTCGAGACGTCGAAGCCGGCCTCGTGAATCTCCGTCTCGAAGCGGACGATGTCCTCCTCTTCGAGCTGGCTGAGGACGCCGCGGAACTCCTGAACGAACATCGAGCGCACGCGCTCGTTGCCGCCGGTCTCCCAGCCGAACTGGATGGTGCCGTCGACGCTGCTCATCAGCTCCCCGAACTCCGTCTCGGTGACGGCGTCGCGCGAGAGGTGAAGGAGGACGAGGCCGCCCCACTCGCGGGCGGCCTTCCGGAGGCCCTTCAGGAGGTAGACGACGTCCGACCACGGCCGCTCGTGCTGTTCGTCGCCGAGGAGGTCGGTGAGCGAGTCGACGACGACGAGGCTGTCGGTCGCGTGCTCGTCGAGGTAGTCCGCGAACGCCTGAATGACGGTTCGGCGCTCGTCCTGCGCGCCGAGGTCGGAGAGCGAGCGCGGCCCGTCGACGTACCACTCGCGCGGGACCGGACTCAGCTGGAAGTACTCGGCGGAGAGGTCGTGGAAGGTGACGCCGCCGAGGCCGGCGTCGACGATCTCCTCCTCCATCGAGAAGGAGATCTCGCGGCGGACGTCCGCGCGACTCGACGAGAAGGAGACGTAGTGGACCTCCGACGGCGGTTCGGCCTCGCGGGAGAGGCTCCCGTAGTGGAGGTCGAAGAGGTCGAGGTCGTTCTGGAGCAGGCCGTTGAAGACGGCGCTCGTGTAGAGGAACTCGCGCGCGCCGGCGCCGGCGCTACCCGCGAGCAACACCACGCTTCCCTCCGGGGCGCCACCCCCGATCTGGCTGTCGAAGCGCGAGACGCCGAACGGGATTCGCATCATGCCCGATACATCTCCGCGCGCTCGCTTACCAGTTGTGCCTCACGCACCCCGACTCTACACCTCGCTCACGCGCGCGCCGTCGCTCGCCGCGCGGACGACGCGGACGTCCCCGCCGGTGCCCGCCTCGCCGAGCGCGTCGCTCGCGGCGGCGCGCACCTCGGTCGCGTGCGCGGCGTCGGTGAGCGCGTAGACGGCCGGCCCCCACGAGGACTGGCCGGCGCCCGCGACGGCGGCGTGCTCGCGCAGCGTCTCGACGAGCGCGCCCGCCGGCGGCCGATAGACGCCGCCCTGTTCGTCGGCGTACCAGCGGCCGTTGAGGCGGCCGACCTCGGCGATCCCGTCGCCGAACGCCGCGAGGTCGCCGTCGACGACGCCGGGGAGGACGCGCCGGAGGACGACGCCCGCGATGCGGTCGGCGACACTGGAGTCGGCGCGCTCGACGACGTCGCGCATGCTCGCGTCCTCGTCGGCGCCCGACTTCCCGGGTTCGACGTCGGGGACGGCGAGGACGAAGCGCCACGAGTCGGGGATGCGGTGGCGCGCGCTGACGCCGGGGACGGTCCACGACCCGTCCGGGGGGCGCTCGGTCGTGAAGCGCTCGGTCGGATGGCCGGCGTCGAGGACGAACCCGCCGGACTCGAAGGCGGCGACGCCGACGCCGCTCCGGCCGCCGCGCCCGAGCGCGGGAGCGTGCTCGCGGACGCGGGGGTCGCGGTCGTGGGCGCGCGCGACGGCGGCGTAGACGGCGAGCGCGAGTTGCGTGCCGCTCCCGAAGCCGACGTGGCGCGGGAGGGAGTCGCGGACGGCGACGGCGGCGCCGTCGACGCCGAGGACGTCGCAGGCGCGTTCGGCGGCCTCGCGGGCGGCCGCGTCCTCACAGCGCACCGCGTCGGCCGGGTCCGCGTCGACGACGACGCGGGGGTCATCGAGCGCGACGCCGAGGCTGCCGTAGAGACGGTCGGTGGCGAGCGAGAGGTTACAGAAGCCGAAGTGGAGGCGGGCGCCGGCGCTGACGCGGACGGTCATACTCGCACCTGTGTCCTCCGGGTGGTTCGTGGTTTCGGCGGTGGCAAGACCGGACGCGGCCGCACGGGCGGCGACGCTCCGGTGTCGGGGGCTGTCGAGCGCGCGCTATCGCGACAGCACGGCGGCGGCGACGCGGCCCGCGCCGTTCTCGTAGACGGGGTCGGCGGGCGGGTCGCGGGCGGCGCGCGCCACCTCGTCGGGCGACGTGACGGTCCGGAAGCCGGTCGCGTGGGAGGCGAGGCGCGCGACGCCGCGCTGCTCGGACGTGAACGGGTAGACGAGACACGGCGTCCCAGCGACGGCGGCCTCCATCACCGTCGAGTAGCCGGGGCAGAGCACGAGGTCGGCCGCCCGGAGCGTCGGGAGCATCGACGCCACCGGCTCCCAGTCGTCGCCGCCGACGACCGTCGCGTCGCGGCCGTCCGCTCGCAGCCGCTCGACGCTCTCGTTCAGGGCCGTCGAGTAGGTGGATGGGACGACGACGACGTCCGGGTCGCCGACGACGGGGGCCTCGACGTCGAGCGCGAGCGGCCCGACACGGGTGACACCGTCGGGGTCCGCGTCGCCGTGCGGCCACACGGTCGGGAAGTAGAACTCGCGCGCCGCCCGGAGCTGGTACTCGGTGAGCGCCCACGCGCCCGCGCGCTCGACGGCGTCGTCGTAGAGGCCGGGCGCGTTGTGCGTGCAGACGGAGAGCGGGACGCCCGCGAGCGGCGCCGCCATCGCCGCGAACATGTCGTCCGTGAGGAGGTGGTCCGGGTCCTCGCGCCGGAGCCACCGGTAGATGTCGCGGACGCGGCACGCGCTCGCCGGCACGCTCCCCGTGAGCGTGTCTGAGAGTCCGCCCGACTCCTGGTAGTCGCCGATGAAGTCGACGGGCGTCGGGACGTACTCCTCGTAGCCGAGCAGGTCGACGAAGCGCTTCCCGGGGCCGCCGCCCGCGAGCGACACCGACGCGCCGCGCGCCTCGAGTTCGCGCGCGATTGCGAGCATCCGCGTGGCGTGGCCGGCGCCCTCCGGGTAGTGTGCGACCGCGACGTGCATACGTGCGCTCGCGGCCGGGACGCCCGAGTAGCTTCCGGTCGTGCGGGCGTCCCGAATGTCGCACAAATCGCGCTGGGTTTATGACCGAGCGTCGGCATCCTACCGGTAATGAGTGGCAAGCCGGAGTCTACCACGGAGGAAGCGACCCCGTCCGTCCCGGAGGAGAAACCCGAGAAGGACCCCGACCTGCGCAGCACCGAGGTCACCGAGGGCCCGGACCGCGCGCCCCACCGCGCGATGTTCCGCGCGATGGGCTACGACGACAAGGACCTCTCCTCGCCGATGGTCGGCGTCGCGAACCCCGCCGCCGACATCACGCCGTGTAACGTCCACCTCGACGACCTCGCGGACGCCGCGACCGTCGGCATCGACGAGGAGGGCGGGATGCCCATCGAGTTCGGCACCGTCACCGTCAGCGACGCCATCTCGATGGGGACGGAGGGGATGAAGGCCTCGCTCATCAGTCGGGAAGTCATCGCGGACTCCGTCGAACTCGTCTCCTTCGCCGAGCGCATGGACGCGCTCGTCACCATCGGCGGCTGCGACAAGAACCTCCCCGGCATGATGATGGCCGCCATCCGCACCGACCTGCCCAGCGTGTTCCTCTACGGTGGCTCCATCATGCCCGGCCACCACGACGGCCGCGAGATAACCGTCCAGAACGTCTTCGAGGGCGTCGGCAGCGTCGCCTCCGGCGACATGGACGAGGAGGAGCTCTACGAGATGGAGCACGAGGCCTGCCCCGGCGCGGGCTCCTGCGGGGGGATGTTCACCGCGAACACGATGGCCTCCATCAGCGAGACGCTCGGCCTCGCCCCGCTCGGGTCGGCCTCCCCGCTCGCCGAGAGCGAGGAGCGCACCGAGGTCGCGCGCGAAGCCGGGAAGGTCGTCCTCGACGCCGTCGAGAACGACCGGCGCCCGAGCGACATCCTCTCGAAGGAGTCCTTCGAGAACGCCATCGCCGTGCAGGTCGCGATGGGCGGGTCGACGAACGCCGTGCTGCACGTGCTCGCGCTCGCCGCCGAGGCCGGCGTCGACCTCTCTATCGAGGAGTTCGACGAGATCAGCGCGCGCACGCCGAAGATCGCGAACCTCCAGCCCGGCGGCTCGCGCGTCATGAAGGACCTCCACGAGGTCGGCGGCGTCCCCGTCGTCATCCGCCGCCTCCTCGAGGGCGGCTACATCCACGGCGACGCGATGACCGTCACCGGCAACACCATCGCCGAGGAGCTCGAGACGCTCGACCTCCCGGACGACGAGGACATCGACGCGGACTTCCTCTACACGGTCGACGAGCCCTACAGCGAGGAGGGCGCCATCAAGATCCTCACCGGGAACCTCGCGCCGGACGGCGGCGTCCTCAAGGTGACGGGCGAGGAGGGCTTCCACCACGAGGGCCCTGCGCGCGTCTTCGACAAGGAAGAGGACGCGATGGCGTACGTGCAGGGCGGCGAGATCGAGTCCGGCGACGTCATCGTCATCCGCAACGAGGGCCCGCGCGGCGGCCCCGGCATGCGCGAGATGCTCGGCGTCACCGCCGCCGTCGTCGGCCAAGGCCACGAGGACGACGTCGCGCTCCTCACCGACGGCCGCTTCAGCGGCGCGACTCGAGGCCCGATGATCGGGCACGTCGCCCCCGAGTCCGTCGTCGGCGGCCCAATCGCCGCCCTCGAAGACGGCGATACGGTGACCGTCGACGTCCGCGAGCGCGAACTGTCCGTCGACGTCTCCGAGGAGGAACTCGAAGCGCGCCTCGATGACTACGAGCGCCCCGAGATCCAGTACGAGGGCGGCTTCCTCCGCAAGTACGGCGACATGTTCGACTCCGCCGCCAACGGTGCGGTGACGAACCCCGCCGTCAAGCGCGACGACTAGCGACGGCGCCCTACGCCGGGAGTCGGCGTCCCGCCTCGACGGCGAGAGCGCACGCGAGCGCGATGACGGCGAGGCCGGTCGCGTACGTGCCCGTGAGGTCGTAGAGCGCGCCGATCAGGAACGGCCCGAGGAAGCCGCCGAGTTCGCCGACCGCGAAGACGAGGCCGACCGCCGTGCCGGTGAGGGTGGGTCCGACGCCGTCGAGTTCGGCGGGGACCATGCGGACGAGCGGGGAGACGCCGCCGGCGCCGAGGCCGACGAGGAGCGCGCCGGCGAGGAGGCCGGCCAGCGGGACGCCCGCCGGGAGGAACGCGAGCGTCCCGAGCGCACAGAACGCGAGACAGCCCGCGATGACCGCGCCGCGCTCACCCAGTCGGTCGGAGAGCGCGGGGACGGCGAGCGTGCCGACGGCTTGCGCGGCGACGAACCCGCTGACGAACGTCGCCGCGAGCGGGGCGGCGACGCCGTGGGACTGGAGCACGGTCGCCAGCCAGTTCTGGACGCCGTGCGTGACGAGCAGGTAGACGACGCCGACGACCACGAGGAGGCGCATCGAGCGGTTCGCGAACACGCGCCCGACGTCGCGACGGAGCGCCGCAAGCGAGAGCGACGCGTCGTCGGCCGCCGGGTCGTCCGCGTACCGGATCGTTTCAATCGGGACCGTCCGAACGACCGCCCACCAGCAGAGCGCGTAGCCGAGCACGGCGACGCCCGTCGCGGCGAAGAGCGCGCGCCACCCGCCGAGCGCCGGGCCGAGCACGCCGCGCCCGAGGCTGAACGCCGCCGCCGTCCCCGCGAGCGACCCGACGACGTACACCGACGAGGGCGTTCCGGACGCAGCCGGCGGGTAGAGGTCGGAGACGAGCTTCGGCAGGCCGAACGTGATGGTCGTCGCGCCGACCCCCACCACGACCGTGAGCGCGAGCAGGACGGGAAACGACTCGGCGAACGAGCGCCCGAGTTGCGCGGCGCCGAACAGCGGGACGCCGACGCCGATGGCGCGATACGGGCCGACGCGGTCCGTCACCACGCCCGAGAAGAGCGCGACCGGCACGTACGTGAGCGGAATCGCGCCCGTCAACACCCCGGCCTGCGTGCTCGAGAGCGCGAAGTCCGCGACGATAGCGTCCAAGTACGCCGGCACCGAGAACCAGACGAACATCAGCGACGCGTACGCGAGCGTGCCGAGCGCGAGGAGAAGCGTGCGAGTGCGCGACGTCGAGAGCACACCACAGGGATGCGGGGACGAACGGTTAACCGGCCGGATTGCGGCGAACGCGACCCACTCGCCCGCGCGACACCGCGAGCGAAACGGCCGTCATCACGACAACCGGACCACGACACCGCGGACGAGCCGCCGTCACCGGCGTGCCACGGACGATATTTCCGCGGCTAACGGTAGAAAGGAGAAAACAGGACAGCTAAGGAGCCGAAACTGCATTACGTGTCCGCCGCTTGCACTCGAACGCCCACGGCTGGAGGCGTGACCACCGGGTCTCCCCGCGCGGGGAGAGAACCCAGTGGTCGAAATCCGGCCACGATGGCAGCTTCAAGGGGGGAGTTGACACCCATCGGAACAACTGGTCGCGGCCAGTGAACCGGAGCCTCGTCTCCGGTTCGACGGCATTACTGCCTCAGCGAAGTAAAGCACATCTATCACAGCCGTGAGTGACACCGAGAACCACGGCCGGGGACACGGCGCGAACGGAGCGGTACTCTAACCGGCGACCGGGCGCCCATCAGGCAGCGGTAGGCATCCCGAAAAGCGCTTCAACCCGTCACGTCAGGAGACGACCCCACTTGAAAGAGGGGTTGTATGCACTTCCACTTATGTGGAAATTCGTCGATTGGACGCCTAAAACCCGAGGTGTTCGGGTTCAGGAGTGTGAGAAGTGGGACCGTTGAGGTGGCCGAGCGGACGCGTATCGCGGCTCATTGCTCATCACCGTCCTCGTCGAGCGTGTCGAGAAGCGACCGCCGCGACTGCATCCGCCGGAGCTTGTCCGGCCAGTCGTAGTGTGTGTCGATGGTGTCCGCCGTCGCGTTCACCCTCGATCCGAGGTCCGTCTTCGACCACCCACGGTCGAGATGGTGCGTGATCGCGCCCGTCCGAATCGCGTGCGGCTTCCGAACACTCGGACACCGCGACTCCCGACCGTGCTCGCGAGCGACGCACTCCTCGGGGTCGCGGCCATGCGGACAGTCACCGAAGCGACACGGCTGGGTGATCTTGTAGATGTGCCGCCGGAGCGTCCCCTTCGACGCTCGCCCGTCGCCCTTCGACGTGCAGAAGAGCGGCCGGCGGTCGTTCTCGTCGGTGATAGACGGCCGGTTCACGTTGATGTAGGCGCGTAGCACGTCCGCGTAGTCGTCGAGAAGCGCGACCGCGCGCTCGCCGTCGCGCTGGTTCTTCAACGCCGTCGTCCCCTCGTGATGGGGCACCCAGACGAACGGCGGTTCGACGTCGCCGAGGACTTCATCGGAGACCGGGACCCGCTGGGGGAGACGGTCAAGATCGTCGGCTTCGAGGTAGCAGTCTTCGACGTCGAGCGCACGCAGGCCACCGAGGCGCATCCCCGTGTGCCACGCGAGCGCGAACAGCGCGTGGTCGAAGCTCCCGTACTCGAAGCGGTGCAGCTGGTCGAAGATCGTTTGAGCACGCTCGGGTTCGAGCTTCTCGGAATCCGCGCGTTCCGCCTTTCGAACGCTCGGCGGGTCGACGGTCTCGGCGAGCCCGTCGCGCACGCCGTCGATGGTCTCGCAGAACCGGAGGAAGAGCCGGAGCGTGCCCATCTGATTGTTCACCGTCGAAACGGACAACCCCTCACTACGGCGCTCGGCGTCGAAGCGGTGGAGGTCGCGCCCGGTGAGGTCGTTCAGGTCGGTGATTCCCTCCGACTCGCACCACTCGACGAAGATCCCGACGCGGTACGTGTAGGACTGGATCGTCGCCTCCGAGCGGTTCGTCCGCTGGTGGTCGAGCCACATCTCCATCGCTTCGTGCGGGTCGAGAGCTTCGAGGTCGCTCACTTGCCGTCACCCCCGTAGTAGGCGGCGATGACGGCGGGCGCACAGTCGCGGCAAAGCGGGCCGAGCGGACCGGCGACGACCTTCGTGTCGGCGTCGCACTCGACGCACGTCTCGGTCATCGCTCGCCCTCCGTGTCGGCGGCTTCGATGACGATTTCACCGGCGTCGTTCCGACGAACCGCTACCTCGTCGCCCGGCTCGGCGTCAAGCGCATCCACAACGGGCGTGCAGAGAACGATCTTCGGCCGGGCGTCGTCAGTCACCGAGTACCGGCGCGGTAGGTCGGGCGCGCGACGCTCGTAGGACCCACGGTCCGCCGAGTCCGCCATCATACCGACCCCTCCCGGAGTTCCGCACAGCGCCGACAGACGGCGCGCTCCAACTCGGCGTCGTACCCGTCCGCGACATCGCCGCAGACCGCGCACCGCGAGACGGCGGGTTTAATCGCTAGCGATACCGTACCGACAATGGGGGCGTTAAGGCCCCCGTACGTGGTTTCGGGCATGGTGGTGCCTCGAAACCGTCCTCGGGGCGCGCTGCAACGCGCCCCGCTCTTCATCGACCAACAAGAGTCATCTTCGACCAGCGACGGCTTCGCACCTGGAACAACAAACTCCGAGTAAATATAGCTAACGGAGGTTTGCACACCAACCAATCCGTAGTATTTCAGCGGATAGTTTCTAATAGAGCTGTGTGAGACACTCCGGAGACTGGATGTCACTCGCAGACGACCGCATCCTTGAGTACATCCGGGAGAACGGATCGGGTTCTCCGGAGAAGATGCGGAAAGAGGGACCGATTCACTACTCCCGTCCGCACATCCACACCCGTTGTAAGACGCTCACCGAGAAGGGACTCCTGAATCACCTCGGGAACGGCGTCTACGTCCTCACAGACGACGGCGAGGCGTATCTTGAGGGGCGTCTCGACACACAGAACTGGAAGTATATCAACGACGGAAGCGAATCAGCAAGCGCCGGGGTCGAGGAATCGAACGGCGAGACGAGCGAGCAGGAGGGATAGCCGATGCGACAGTCCGCCCCGTGGATGGTACAACTCGACGAGCGCATCCTCGAACACCTCGCAAGTCACTCGTGGGCAGCACCGGACACGATGACGACTGCGTTCACCGGCACGGATTCGCGTGCCACCGTCTGGGCCCGGTGTCGACGTCTCTCCGAGGCGGGACTCATCGGTCCGCTATGGCCCCACTCGCGGATGTACGAGATAACTACGAGCGGGCAGCTGTATCTTGACGGCGAACTGAACGCACACGACGTGCCGGCCCCGGGTCCGGTACGCGTCGGGCCGCCACCGCAGAAACACGAACGGCCCTGCTACACGCTCGGCTAACGAACTGGACAGGAATCTTAAGACCGCTCGTCATCGAGACACGTTCGATGGATGACTTACCGGACTCCCACCAAGACGCGTTAGAACGACACGCGGGCGAGGGGGAGAAGATACAGGCAGCGACGACGAGCAGGTCAACGACCTCGGCAGTTTCGGGGCGGCGTTTCTATCGGGTCTCACGAGGCAGAAGCACGGATCCCCAGATTGTGGACTCGGTAAGCCTCGATGCAGTCACGAGCGTGCACGTCGAGCGCCACCCCGACGAGGAGCCCGACTACGGGATGCTCGTGGTAGGAGGAATCCTTGGACTGCTAGGATTCGGTTTTATCGGGTACGCGGACCGAATTGGAGGAATAGACATCGCAGTCGTAGCCGTATTCGGGGTGATACTATTCGTCGTCGGTCTACTGATCGCGGCGAGCGGGATGACCACAGAGGATGGACACGTAGATCTACGAATTCGGACGCCGAGCGACGAACTCACCGAAACCTACGAACTCAGCGACTACTTCCCCGAAACGGTCTCCCAGCAGGTGGCCGAGCGATAGGCTCACAAAATTATTGAAGATTTAGACCGACTCTAGAGCGCCCAACACGTCTGTCTGGGCGCATGGCAAGCAATTCGATTGACCCCATCGACCTCGCCGGCATGGCCCTGGTGGCCGTCTTCGGGCCGATGGCCATCGGCGTTGTCTCGTTCAGAATCACCGTCTTCGGCGGCTTCAGCTTCACCGACATCCTCTGGTCGGGAAGCGGCATCGAAGTCACCTACGCCACCGTCCTCGCGCTCGCTGGCGTCGGGTGGATCGTCGTCGCGAACTTCCTCGCGGGAGACTGGGATATCGACGACCTCGAAATCTACCATACTGCCGCTATCGTCGTCGCGCTCGGCATCGTCCCCGTCTACGCCATCGTTCCCGCCGTTCAAACGCTCTTCAGCGATTACGGCGCGATCGCGCTCGTCGTCGCCATCATTCAGGCCGGGTTCGGCCCGCTGCTCAGCTGGGAGGGCTAACCATGCAGGCCGACCACACCAACGAACTCGACGGTCGCCTGATGTTCGCCGCTGGGTCGCTCGCGACGCTCGCGGGCGTCGCGATCTCCACGCTTCCGGGGGTGGGGCTGTGACCGACACCGACCCGGACCCGACGCTGTGGGAGGGCGCACTCGCCAGCGGCGTGCTTCTCGTCGTCGTCGCCATCGTCGGCGAGCCCGAGGGCGTCGCGCTCCTCCCCATCGCCTGCGTCGCCTGGGTCCGCGCCGACCACGGCCGCACCACCCACGAAGACGTCCGCGCGGACAGCGGCCGTCACGACATCGGCGGCCTCACCGCCGCCGAGGTGGGTGATGGCCTGTGACGCGGTCGCTTCCGCGCCGGCTGGCGGCGGTCGCACTCGTTGTGCTGCTCGTTTCCTCGAGTGTCGCCGCGCCCGTGGCCGGTGCGACTGACTCCGACTCCGGGGAGTGCTCTCCGCTCTCCGCAATCGTCGCTTACGCGACCGGGAACCCTGCGGGCGGCATCGCTGCCGCCTCCGGCTGCTTGGCCGGCTCGACCACTGACGACGTCGAAGCCGTCACAAACGCCGAGGACAACCAGACTGCACTCCAACTCTATCAGGCCGCAAGTGCACAGGCCGCCGCTGACGACCAGTTCCTCGCGCAAGGCGCTAACTACGCCAACGACACCCGACACGCCGCGTGGAGTCGCGCTGAGATTGCCTACTACAAGGCTATCCAGAACGGCTCGGTCAAGGAGGTCGCTCGCGAGAAGGCCATGCGTGCCATCGAGGACTACTACACTCAGCGCCAGATGACCCTCGCACAGCACTGGGAGGTGCAGGCGCACGCCGCCTACGCCCTCCATCAGCGCGCCGTCAACGAATCTGGCGTTGCCGACGATCTCGTGACGATTCGGCCGCTCGGCGACCCGGTGAGTGACGCCTACTCGCCCCAGACTGGCCCGCCCAAGTGGAACCTCACCACGAACGTCACCTACCTGAACGGCTCCACGACGGCCCTCTACAGCTTCGGGGGTGTCGACCAGTACGACTCCGGCGGCAGCAACCCCATCAAGTACCCGACCGTCGTTCGCTCGATCGACGGCTCTGACGGGGTCCCGAGTAGCCAAGGTAAATACACCAGAATCGTCGTGAACTCGCCGAGCGGCTCCGACATCAACCAGTTCACGTACTTCAACACGACGGCGTACTCGACGACGTGGAACAGATACAGCGCCCTCGCGTCGGACCTGAAAGGCGAGTTCTCCACTTACGCCAACAACACCTATCCGGCCATCGAGGACGGCCGCCTGAACGCCTCGCAGGTCCTCTCAACCGAAACCCGGATGTTCAACCTGGGGACGCAGGCCGCCGACTCCGGGTCGCTCTACGACTCGGTCGCCGCGCTCGCCCAACTCGGCCTCGCGACACCGAACCTGAACGGCACGGGCACCATGACCGTCTACTACGAGAACCGGCAGTATCACGGCCTCCTCCTCGCACCGCAGGTGCCAAACGGCACGTGGACCGCCAACACCACCTATAACGGGAGCGCCCCGCCGCTCGACGACTCGGCGCTCCTCGCCACCACCACCGGCGAGACGGTCCACCTCACTGGGGAGTTCCGCGTCGGCGCGATCTCTAACCAGAACGGCGGCTCTCTCAACTCGGTGAACGCCACGCGGGCGCAGTATCAGACGACGAACGTCACCACACTCCTCGAGCAAATCAACGACACTCAGCGACTCATCGCGCAGGCCGAAGCACGGCAGGCGGCCGGCGGCGGTGGTGGCTCCGGCTCCGGTGGCGGGGGCGGCGGCTCTATCGCGGTCGTCGGCGGCCTGGCTGTACTCGCGCTTGGTATCGTCATCGTCTTGCAGAGGGACTGACGATGGCCCGGCCGCTTCTCTCCATCGTGCTCGCGCTCGTCGCGGTCGGTCTCGGCGCGGCGGCTCTCGGGATGTACACCGGCTGGTTCGACATCGGCGCCATCCTCAGCGACGCTGTCGTGCAGACGCTCGGCGGCCTGCTTGACGCCGTCGTCTCGACCGTCGAGGGCGCCGTGCAGTGGTTCATCGACGAACTCGCGAACGCCCTTAATCCGGTCTAACCCACCGGTAGCCGTCCCGTGGTCGGCACCCGCGCCGGTTCGACTCCGGCGGGCGGCTCTCTATGAATCGTCGTACCCTCCTCGCTGTGCTCCTCGTCGCGACCGTCGCGGTCGGCGGCGCCGGCGTCGCGAGCGCAGCCGGGAACAACTCCACGACCGCGACGCCGGTCGCCGACGGCGGCCATCCCGTCGCCGTCGACGGCGTCCTCTCCGTCACCGGCTGGGAGTACGAAGACGGGCGGATGAACGTCACCCTCCGCGCCTCACAGTACAAGAGCGTCACCCTCGCTGCCTCCGCAGAAGCGAACGGACGGGTCGCACAGGCCGCCTACCGGCAGGTCGTTCTCCAACGCGGCGACACCACGACCGTCTCCCTCCCGGCTGACCGCGTCGATGGGGCCGCCTCTGTCTCCGTGACGACTGGCGCCTGCATCGCGAGCGGGTCGTGTCCGACGATCTACTCCGACGACAACACGGGGCCGTGGCTCACTGGCGGCTCCGAAGTCGGCTGGCTCGGCGGCGCCGGTGTCGCGCTCGCCTCCTGCTTCGGCATCGGCTGGTGGACGCTCCGCCGTGGCACCGAGGAGCCGGAGGTCGCCTAACGATGGTGCGCGCGACCTTCCAGGACTGGCGCGACCGTCTCACCTTCCTCGCCTCCAAGAGTCCCCTCCTCTTCGCGTTCGTCCTCGCGATCGCACTCGCCGCCATCGGCGCTACCGCGTGGCTCTTCACCGCCGGCGGCGTCGATGTGCCCGCGTGGGGCTGGTCGCTCATCGGTGGCAGTCTCGTCCTCACTCCAATCACAATTCCGAGCGCCTACGCGCTCGCCCGGTGGCTTCGTCGCCGCCGTCAGGTCACCGTCTACCTCTGCAACGCCGAGAATCACGCCACGAACGACGGTCCGGCACAGGAGAAGTTCTACGTCCCGCCCGAGCTATGGAGCGAGAAGGAAATCGGCCGGTGGACGCCCACACCCATCAACGGCGGCGCCGCGTGGCAAGTCCGCGAATTCGACTGGGATGAGGATACCGGGACGCTGTTCGTCGAGGGCACGCCGCTCCCGGCCGTCAACGACGACCGCATGTTCACCTGGGAGAACTACGTCGAGGACATCTACAACGACCTTCTCGACCGCCACCGCGCGCTCTCCCGCGCCCGCGACCGTACGAGCAAGATGGCCGCCGACGTCCAAGAAGCGACGGTGAACGCGAGCGCCGAAGCCCGTGAGCGCGGCCAGATGCTCGACGCCGACGCCACCAAGGACGCTTGGGAGGACGCCACCGAGGACGTCGACGAACTCGCCGACCTCGACGATCTCCCCGAGATCGACGACTACATCGACACCGCCGAAGCCGACACCGACGACACCGACGAAACCCCCGACCATGAGTGACGAAAACGCTACCCAAGACCTCTACACGCCCGCGCAGTCCCGCGAGCACCTCGACGGCTACGGCATCCGCGACCCACTCGCCCATCCGAACAGCGCCATCGTCGAAGACCAACTGGTTGACCGCTATCTCGCCGTCCTCCAGAACGTCTACGACCCCACCACCGCCGAGCGCCCCGATGTCCTTCCTGGCCGCGCCGAGCAGCTCGAGGAAGTCCGCCGAATCGCCGCCGTCTCCGCGACCGAACGCCACCGTGAGGCACTCGCCGACGGCGATATGCAGACGCTCAAGCACCTCACCGGCCAGCAGGACCAGCGCGCCGACGTGAGCGGAATGAAGGCCATCGGAAAGATCGACCAACTCATCAACGGTCCCGCGCCCATCCTCGTCATCATCGGCGAGCCCGGCGCTGGCAAGACGAACTTCGCGTGCATGCTCGCCCAGCGCTTCGTCGACGACAATCCCGGGACGCTCGTCGCCAGTAACGTCCGCACACTCCGCGAAACGACCGGCTGGACCGACAAGAAGGGGAACGAACGCGACGGCTGGACCGGTGGCTTCCCCGAGTTCAAAGAGTGGCTCCGCCACGAAGGCAACCCGACGCGGAACGAACAGACCCCGAAGCTCGGCCTCCTCGATGAACTCTCCTCGCACGCCGGCGGGAGCGGGAAAGCCGGCCAACTCACCCGCAAGTACATGGGCCCACTCGTCTTCAAGGTTCGCAAGTTCGGCGGCGCGCTCATCGTCATCGCCCACGACGAGGCATCCATCCACCCGCTCCTGACACGGCTCGGCCTCGTCATCAAGAAGACCTCGAAGAAGAAGGCCGTCGTCTACGACCGCATCGTCAACGGACGACCGAAGGGCAAACGCTTCGAGGTCGAGGGTATCCCGCCGACCGACTGGCGCTACGACGACAAGGAGGAGACCGATTGGTACTGGCAGAACGAGGAAGCCGAAGATGACGGTTCTGGCCTCGATGAAACCGACGTGAAACAGGTCGCGGCATGGACGATGGTCACGTGCCGGAATGCCGGTCTGTCCACCCGCCAAATCGCCGAGTACGTGCCGTATGGGAAGTCTACCGTCGGGAACTGGCTCGACGACATCGACGACGGCGGCGAAAAGGCTGATTGGGTGGACACCGTAGATGCCATAATCGCATGATGGCGTCGTGGTGTCCACCTGTCCACGTCCGCCGTCCCCCCTTTACTATAGTGGGGTCCTGCCACGTGTCGCGTCACTCTGGCGAGCGACGCGAGCCACCACCCCACGCGCTCGGCGGCCGGCCCGGTTTATATATAAGACGCGCGCGACGCGAACGCGTGGCTTCTATAAGGACAGAATAAGCGATGGGCTCGAAAAACTCGAAGCGCGCGAACCGGTATGGGACGCTCGCCGAGAAACGGATGGCCGAGAAATGGCGTCTCCAACGCGACGGCGTCCACACCTACTGGCGGGACGCCATCGACGCGGATGGGACGCCGTGGGAGCTGAAGGCGGCGGTCGTCGAAACCGCGAGTGGTCGGCCCGGTCGCTTCCGTGTCCGCGAGCACGCTCACGACCAGCTCCTCGACGCCGGTGGCTGGTACGGCTTCGCCGTCTACCGCCGCGTCGGGCGCGGGATTCGCGTCCTTCGCTACCGGGCACTCCCGGCCGCGCGCCTCCCCGTCTCCGCGTGGTACGGCGCGAGCGAGGACGGCGACGAGCACGACCACACTAAAATTGCGCCTCAGGAGGTTATATAGAGATCCCGGCGGAGGGACTATTTACTATCGGATACAGTTACTCAAGAGACAGATGCCTATGGACCAATTCATCACAAAGAAACAGATTGGCAAAGAGAGCCAAAATGACGAGGAAACAGTCTTAGAGCTCTACGAACTTGCCGATGAGTTAATTGAGTCACTAGAAGAAGGATATAGAGAGGGCCGTCTCGATGGGATGAACATTTCTGATACAGTTGATGGTCAAGGATCACTTCTGATAAATCAGTTTGATATGATGGACTACCTCTGCAAACTGGCACGGCAAAGTGAGCTAGAGATTTGCTATTCTAGTGATTTGTCTGTGCTTTCTGGACACATTTCTCTTCTAAGGACCGCGATAGACGTTCTCGCTATCAACAATCCGGATGTGGAGGGACTAGGGATATTGGAATATTTCGGTGTAGAGGAGGAGAACCACTCTAGGTTGGACATCTCAGTAGACGGCGGTAATGATCTCCTCGCTTTCTACACATTATCTGAGGAATTGCTTAAGGGGCACTGCGAGAGGTTAGTTGTTCAAGAATTGATTGGTCCAGCGGAGGGTGAGCGAGAATCCACCACGAAATGGGTTAATAGTAGCTTATCCCATGACCAGCGCTGTCAGTTACTCCGCTACTCAGGTGTTCTAAGTGATGAGACTGCAGGGGAGATACATCGATTGAGTCAGATAAGAAACGTCTTGGTTCATCAATTGGATGGCCGTCTCTTTCTCGATTCAAACCAATTAGCAGAGAGCGAACAATTGGCCTCTGATATGGTATTCAGCACATTAGAACTGGTCGGGCATCTAGGCTATGAGACGGGAAATCCATTCCCGGTTGGATTTCTAATGGAGCGTTTCGTTCCAGAAGGATATACAGGCTAATTTGGAGTACAATAGCCCATTTACTCCGTTTCACAGACTGAAGCTGTCGCCCGTTGAAATTCGACGTTAATATTTCGAATGCTTACCTTTTCGGCGATCTTCTCAGCTTCACTCGGTGGGATGTCGGCCTCGGCGAGCGCATTCTCTAACTGCGGCACCAGACGGCCAGCGAGGTCGCACGATTTCACGACGGCGTCGGTCTTGTTCACTCCCCAGAAGTCGGCGGCGTCCTCAATGACGTCCTTGCGGTGTGCGTAGTCGCCGTCCGTTCGGATTCGCATGCTCGTACACACGACGCGCAGAACCTAGATATCTGCGGTGACTCGAACGTTCTGAGTATAAGTAGTGCGCTGGGCCTCGGTACCGCTCGCGGGGTGGTGCCGCGAGAAGCTGCCCGTAACCCGGGTCGTCGTGCACACGATCACCGCCGAACACGCAGGGCTCGTGTGCATATTCGGAAGAACGGGATTCCGGACGCGTGAGTCCGTGGGGAGAATCAATGTGAGAGATAGTTTCATGAGAAGTGAGTTGTGAGTAGTGAATAACAGTCATGGCGTCGGCAGAAGAACTGCGGGAGCATTTTGATGAAATCGCTGAAATCACAGATAGAAGTGGTTCTAGCCGTAGCCAGCCAGACTTTAACCGGGCGATACCAGGTCTAATCGAGTCACTAGGGTATGACAGAGATAAGTTGTTTTTTGATGTTACTTACGAACCCGAGCGCGACTCTGGCTTCGTCCGCTGGGTAAATGCCGCCATCAAGCAAGACGTCACATCACCAATATGGATGACTATATCGACTAATTTTAATTTTTCTCATGGTGAGGAAGAATCGTTTAGTTGGCCAGGACATAGGGGATATCAAGCACATATTGATAAACAAACCTTAGAAGAGATCTCTGACCAGACGGACGCACAGTATTCTGTATTGATCTCAAACCACCGTATCGCGTATTATAATGGGTTTGATTTTAGAGGATTTTCTTTTGAGGATCTGACTGCTGAAGCCGTACGGGAGATATTTGGTGACTTGCGTGCTCCAGAAAGCCTGCCTCAAAGCGAGGAGGAGTCAAGGGAAGATAGGTTAGAGATATTTCACAAGACGGAATTTCGACGAACAAATAGTGACCTCAAAATCTCAATCGAGACTGACCATTATTCGCTAGATCTACAGAAGTTCTGGAATGAGTTAGAGGCGGTTCGGTCTGCAGAGTCACCCATCGAGAAGGGGAACTCATTAGAAAGGTTATCCCACTCTATTTTCGATGGGTTCCCATTCATACAGATTAGAGGGCAGAACGTTCGAACCTCGTCCGCAGAAATAGATTTGATTCTGGAATATCAGCCGCCTTCGGGAGGAACACTGTTTGATGACTTTGGAAGATATATTCTTGTAGAATGTAAGAACTGGCAGAGGTCTGTAGGTGCAGATACAGTTCGTGATTTCAAGGGGAAGGCCGATTCAGCAAAAGTCGATCTTGGAATAATTGTCGCGTCAAATGGGATTTCCGGTGAGAGCGGGAAAGACGCTGTAGATGAGCTAAACCAGTACTATCAACGTGATGACCTCACAATAATTGTTATCGACGAATCCGATTTAGAGACGATAATCCGAGGCAATTCACTATATGAGATTATCGACGAAAAAATATTCAACCGCAGATTTAGGAGGATAGTCTAATCTCCTCGTCAAGAATATAGTGATTTTCGCGCGCCCCGCAGGGCGGGGCTGTCGCGTCGCGGGGCGGTGCCCGCGCCGAAGGCGCGGGGTACCTTGGTTTTGTGCCCTTAGGCACACCCGTAAGGGGGTATTGGACACCCCCGGTGTAGCGCGCCCGGTGGGCGCGACCGCGCTCGGCGTGCTCGTCGAGCCGGCGAACGCACGCACCACTCGTGAAACCCGTTGTTACTCACGTGGAAGCACCGAAAAGAAGGGTTCTGGAGAGTGTTGCCACTGGCCGCCGGCCGCCTACCCGAGCCAGTAGCTGGCGGCCGAGCCGCGATTCCCGAGGTCGATGTGGGCCATACGGTAGGTGGCGGGGTCGCGGCCGGCGTCCGTCCACAGCTCGTAGCCGCGCTGGATTCGTCGGCGAATCTCGCGCGCCGGGAGGTCGCCGTCGAGTCGGAGGCGCATCCGGGCGTCCTCGCGGTTCGTCACGTCGACGTCGTGCTTCGCCGCCCACGCGACGAACGCGCTCGCCGACTCCTCGGCGCCCCGGCGGTTCGCTTCTGCCGCCTTCGCGACCGTCGCGAGTCCGCGCTGGCCCGCGTCACGCGCCTGGCGCACCGCGTCGACGACGAGTTCCGCGACGTGGGGGGACTCGAAGGCGATCTTCTCGCGAGCGCGGTTGAGGAACCCGTCGAGGCGCTGTAGCGCGCGGTACACGCTTCCGAGCGGTCGGTCGTTCTCCTCGGCGATGTCCGCCGGCGCGACTTCCCCGCCGTCACTCGCGAGCGTCTCCGCGATCTCCCACTCGACGGGTGAGAACCCGCCGTCGGCGAGGTGGCGAACGACCACGGATTCCTGCTCGTCGCGAATCCGCGCGAAGTCGAGACGTACCGGGTCCGGGCCGCGCTCGCTCACCTCCGGCGTCCAGTAGGCGTCTTCGACGAACGGCCCGCGACCACCCGGCCCGTCGCCGTCGTCGTCCTCGCGGTCGCTCGGTGCGACGTCGAGGCCGGCCTCGGCGAGCGCCGACAAGACCACGCGGTCGAGCTCGCGCTGGAGCTGGGTGACTCCCTCGTCGTCCCACCGAAGCGTGTAGTCGGCGGGCATCCGCGACACCTGGTAGGACGCGCCGAGTTTCGGGTGCGCGGTCGGCTTCCGTGGGTCGGTGCCGACGGCCTCGCGCGCGTAGTAGTGCTTGCACTCGATGGCGAGTTCGTGGCCGGGGAAGGCCTCGGCGACGCGCTTCGGGCCGAGCGTCACGGTGTGGTAGTAACCGGGGCGGTTCCGGCCGCGCTCGTCGTCGTCGTTCTGCACGACCTTCCGGTAGCCGGTGCGGTCGTTTTCGAGGAGGTGGCCCATGCGCGCGAGCGGGCCGTCGCGGCCGTGGATGGGGCCGGACTCGCCCTTGTAGACGCGGACGTAGCGCTCGGCGTCCTGGATGTTGCTCGTCTCGTGGGGGCCGTAGCCGTCCTCTCCGGGCACGCCGCCGAAGTGCGCGGGGTTCACGCCGAACGCGGTGACGGCGTGGCGCAGGAGCGGGAAGTAGCGTCGCGGGTCGATGTTCGCCCCGGAGACGCGGACGTTCAGCCCGTCACCGAGCGAGTCCGGCGTCGGGATGTCGGTGAGGTCGCCGTTGGTCTTCTCGGCCTTCTGGTGGCGCCAGCGCGGGCGGACGTGTGCGCTGAAGCGCTGGCGGCCCTCGCGCTCGACGGCGGGCTCGGCGACGGGGTCCTCGTCCGGGTGGCGTTTGATGGTGAGGCGCCACTCCCGAATCGTCTCGAACTCCACCGCCGTCCCGTCCGGTGTCTCGCCGTCGGTCGGCGGCAGGAGGTTCCCCTCCTGATAGGAGAGCGTCGCGAGCCATCGCTCGCCGCTCTCCGTGAACTCACGCGTCGTCTCCTCGGGGTCGAAGGCCGATTCCAGCGCGAACCAACCTTCGAGCCCGCTGAAGTTCAGGTTCCCCGCGACTTCGTGCCACCCCGGCGTGACCGCCTTCACGCCTCGTCACCTCCGAAGGTGGTGAGAGAGGTGTCACGCGGCTCGGGCTCAGGGACGAACGGCTCGGGATGGTGTTCGACGGCGACGTCGCCGAGCGGCTCGACGAGAACGTCGGCGAGGACGCGCCGGTGACACCACTGTGGATTCTTCTCCCAGCACGCGAGTGTGAGTGTCTCACCGTCGCGAAGGCGATTTCGGAGCTTCGACAGCGCGCGGTTCGCGCCGGCGTAGTTCTGTAGACGGCGTCGATACCGCGCCTCGAAGCTCACACTCTCCCAGGCTATCTTCGCGGGAAGAGGCTCGCCGTCGGTCTCGGCGGCGTCCTCGACGCGCTTGTAGGCGGTGAGGAGCGACTCGGGCGGTGCGAGCGCGGCGACGTTGCGGTCGGTGACGTCGTCGATAAAGTCGTGGGGACGGCGAACAACCGCGAGGACGGCGTCAGTCTCGACGTCGAGGCCGGCGAGACCGCCGAAGTAGGTCGTGTGGACCGTCATGCGCGACCACCCTCGTGTCCGAAGGTCGTGCGGGCGTGGTCGTCGGACTTCTCGACAGACAGGTTCGTCGGGCGGTTGTCGTACTTGACGCCGCTCTCGTGGTGAACGTGGTACTCACCAGCGGAGAAGACGAGATACGGGCTCGCGCCGTCGGCGATGGCGAGCAGCTGGTGAACGTAGACGTAGCGCTCGCGCTTCTGCTCGGGGTCCCACGCGCGCCATCGCTCGTAGCCGTCCGCCCGGGTTTCGAGGCGCGCGGGCGTCACGGCAACCACCCCGCGTTGCGAACCGCGCGCTGAATCGCGGGCTTCGCGCTCGGCGCGTAGATCGCGGTCTTCACCTCACCGTCGCGGACGGGCATCACGACGCGCGTCGTCGGGTCGTACCGCGCACGCTCACCGCGTAGCCACGCACCGCCCGGAATCTCGTGGCCCTGCCGCCACGCGTCCTCGATGGCCGGCGTCAGGTCGATCCGGTCCGCCCGCTTCAGGAACTTCTCGCGGGCGTGCTCGGAGACCGAGACGGTGACGCTCACAGCGCGTCACCCCACAGGTCGCGACACGACGCACACAGCGGCACGCGCTCGGCGTCCGGACGGTTGGGTAGGTAGACACGCCGAACGTCGTGGCCGTCGCCGTCTGCGCCACACACCTCGCACGCGTCGCCCTTCGGTGCGCGTTCCGCGAGCGACGCCCAGTAGCCTTCTCGCTGTGCCTGCGGGCCGTAGCCGTCGGCGCGGAGACGAGACGCACGAACGAACTCGCGCGTCATCGCGAAACCCCCAAATTACGCGTAGCTAGAGGTTGAGGTTTCGGTTCAGAACGTGCAAAATGGAACGCTGGCGCTTCTACGTCTACTTGTGTAGAAGCAACGAAAGTGAAAGTGGGACCGTTGAGGTGCGCGCTTCGCGACTGAGCGATACTCCGGAGAGTCGCGTCGGTGATGAAGTGGGCGTCATTCGTCGTCCTCGTCGAGTCGGTCGAGTAGGTCACGGCGCCCGGCGGCGCGCGTCAGATGCTCGGGTTGGTCGTAGACGTCGATCTCCGTCGTGTTCGCTTTCGCCTCCAGGTCGCGACGCGGCCAGCCGCGATCACGGTGCCACGTGAACGAGCCCGTTCGGATCTTATGCGGACTCCGCGCGGACGGGCACTTGTTCCCGTAGCCGTGCTCGCGCGCCTCGCACGTCTCCGGATCGCGGTCGTGTGGACACTCGTCGCCGAACTCGCACGGCTGCGTGAGCACGTACATCCAGTTCCGAATCGCCGACTTCGAGAGTCGACCATCGCCCTTCTGTGAGGAGAGAAGCGGCGAGCGACCGTGCTCGTCCTCGATGTCCGCGCGGTTCACGCGTAGGTAGTCGGCGACGATCTCGCCGACCTCGTCAGCGAGGTTGATGACACGCTCGCCCTCGACGCCGTTCTTCAATCGCGTGCCGGTTGCGGGCCGATTCCGAGGGAAGACGAACGGGGTCTCCGCACGCTCGAGCATCTTCTCGACGACGCTCGGCGCGTAGCCCTCCTCCTCGTAGTCACGGCGCAGTCGCTTGAGGTCGGCCTCCTCCAGGTAGACGTCCTGGACGTCGAGTGAATGGAGCGCGCCGAGCCGCATCGTCGTCCGCCAGAACAGCAGGAAAGTGACGTGCTCGCGGGTCGCGTACCGATAGCGCTTCAGGTTTTCGAGGATGGTCTCCGCGCGCTCGATCGGGAGTTTCTCCGTGTTGATGCGCTCCTCCTTCGTCGGACTCGGAACATCGAGAGCGTCCGGGACGTCCGAGGTGACGGCGTCGAGATCCTCGCAGTACTCGAGGAAACGCTGGAGTGTCCCCCACTCGTTCTTCCGCGTGCTCACGTCGAGGCCGTCCGAGATACGCCCCGACTCGTAGGCCTTCATGTGCCGTGTCGTCAGGTCGTTCAGGTTCTCGATATCGTGCGCCGCGCAGAACCGGAGGAAATGAACCGTCCGATCACGGTAGGAGCGAATCGTCGAGTCCGAGCGGTCGTCGAGGCGCGCGAGCCACTCTTCGCGAGCAGCTTCCGGAGACATCGGTTCGAGGTCGGCCTCCGGGTCGAGGCGTGCCTCGAGCTCGTCGAGGCGCTCGATGACATCCGCCGCGTCCGCGCCATCGTTCTCACTCACTCGGACCCCTCCATGTCCGCAGATCGTTCGGTGTCCGAACCTGCTGAACAATTCCCACCGTCCGTCGCGACGAGTGTCGTTTGGGTGCTCCGGTCGTCGTGCAGCGACTCGGACCCCATCGTTCGGAGGAGATCGTGTCGCCAGTTGAGATAGGAGCGAGCGGAGTCACGCCACGAGAATGATTCGCCGTCCGAGCGCGTCTTTGGGACGCGACTCTCGGCCCAATCGTAGGCCGCAGAATCCACGCTGTCGAGTGCATCGACTACCTCACGGAACCGGAGAACTGAGCCTTTGACGCCGAAAGCGTGGAGTTTCACGGACGCCGGGATAGCGTCTCGAACTGCGAGCACCACGTCGGCTATGTCTTCGTCGGCGTTGCGTCGGCAGACGCTGCCAATCGCGAGATAATCGGTCATGACGCCGTGGTCGCGGAGCGCGTCTAAGTGGTCGAGGTACTGCTCTCGTGTCCACCCCTGAACGACGGAAACCGCATTATCGGCGAGTGAGTGGCCGTCTACTTTGTCGTAGAGCCGGATGTGATGTTCGAGCGTACGCTCTTGCTGTTCTTCGACGGTCCGGCCGAGGGAGCGAAGTAAGTCGGGCTCGCAGGGATAGTCTCGGAGTGCATATAAATCGGGCCTGTGTTTAAGTAGGTACCTGAGGTACTCCTCGTCGCTTTCTGCGTACTCGCCCGCTCCAGCCTGCATATGGTGGTAGCCGCCGGAATCGACGAACAGTTCGTAGTCCCCTTCCCACGGCACGTTATTCGCCGTTGCGTGGGAGATCATCACGGCGTCCGGGTCGAGACGGCGGAGCGCCGATCTCTGTTGACCGCTCGCCGCGCCAGCGAAGAACGTCGGGCGTTCGATGTCGCTGTCCTGCTTAACGATCTCGTCCTCGGTCACGAGTCGCTCACCTCCTGCTCGATTACCTTGACATGGCGACAATGGTCGCACTCCCAGACGATCGCGTCGTCCGTCTCCTTCTCGCGCGTCCACGTCGTCTCGAACGGCTCGGGAGCATCCGGATCCTCAGCGGTCTCCCGGCCGCACGTCCAACAGCCGTTCGGGCGTTCGGCGTCGTCAGTCATCGTTACGGCCCTCCGTTCCGGATGCGTCTCGGATGCGCTCGAGGACGACTTCGTCCTCGCCAGCGCCGTCCGCGACCGCTTCGAGCACCTCGGGGTAGCGGTCTTCGCGGCCGAGCACGAGAACGCGGTCGTCCGTCGTGAGCCACGCGACGCCGTCGTCGGCGAGATCGTCGACCTGCGCCTGCGTGAGCTTCACCACGTCGGCGTCCATCTGGTCGTCTCCGTCGTCGCGCATCGCCAGCTGCTCGGCGTTCCGGCGCGCGTGCACGTCGTCGTCGCGCGACTCGCCGTCGCGCAGCGTCGCCTGCTCCGGCTCGTACTCCTCGCCACCGTCGGCGACCAAGCGTGGCGCGTCGCCGCCGGAGTCGTCGTCCTCGTCGGGCGAGGCCTCGCCGCAGCCCGGATGGTCGAGGAGGTTGTCGAAGGTCTCGAAGTCACGGTCACAGCGGTTACAGTGGTACTGAGCGGTGTCGGGTCCGATCATGGTGGGAAGGGTTGAACTGCTGGCAGTCGAAGAGCGATACATGAGTGACGAGTTGGAGTTCCACGGGACGCGGAAGGCACGTGAGACGTCCTCGGGCGCCGTCGACATCCGGATCCCTGGGGACGCACTGGCGGAGTCGGACATCGAGCCCGAAACGGACGTGATGGTCGCGACGCTCGACGGGCGCGTCATCCTGCTGTCTGAGGACGACGTGCGCGGGCTCATCGAGTAGCCTCCTCGCGAGCGCGGTCGCGCAGGGCGGCGTCGACCGCTTCGTTCGTTTCGCGGACGGCGCGCTCGAGGCGGGCGCGCTCTTCGTCGGTGAGGTCGTCCAGGTCGGGCGCGGTCATGCCTGCCCTCCGACGTCGTCGGGGTCGGCGGCGAGCAGGCGCGAGGCGAGCGAGCCCGAGCTTGGGGCGCTCGTGCTCTTGGGCGGGCGCCACTCTGCTTCGCTGGCGCGCTCGCCACACTCGCGGCAGTACCAGTGTTCGCCGCGCTCGTTCTCGCGTTTGGAGAGGCCTGCGCGCCCGCAGTGCGGGCACGCCGGCACGTTCCCCTCGCGGGAGAGTTCGATGCGGTCCGCGCGGGGCTTCATCGCTCCACCTCGCTGGTCAGGTCGAGATCGACGACGACGGTCCCGGGTGCGTAGCGGAGCGTCCCGATGCAGGGCGCGGGACTGTCGCGGCCATCCTCTTCGGGGAGCGCGTCGAGGCCGTCGACGTCCTCGACGACGCTCGCCTCGATCCACTTCGTCGTCGACTCGTAGTCGGTCTGCTCGGGGATGCCGAGCGCCTCGACCGTCGGGTAGTTGACGTCGAAGGTGACGAAGACGCCCGTCTCGCTCACTCCGGCGTCGATGTTCGACGAGTAGTGCGCGTAGACGCGCGACGTCTCGAGGTCCACCGCGTCGAACGGCGAGCCCGACTCGGAATCGGCGCTCACACCGACTCACCTCCGGCCATGTTCTTCCGAACACGCTTCTCGACGCGGTCGCCGATGGCCTCTCGAAGATCGCGGGAGAAGTGGGCGTGTTCGTCGAGTTGTGCCAGTACTTCCTCGCGAACTGATTCCGGTGTCACCTCGCCGCGTCGAATCTCGACGATCTCGGCGTCGACACTGACCTCCTCGATGACATCGTAGATCCCCTGGAAGACGGCGGTGTGCGTGCCGCGCGTCGGATCCTCGCCGTTCGCGACGAAGTACGCATGGAACCCCATGTCGCCCTCGAGGATGGCTTCGAGGTCGTCGTTCTCTTCCTCGAAGCGGTCGGCCGTCGCCTTCAGCATCTCGAACCAACTACGGTCGACATCCTCGCCGCCGTCGGTGACGAGGCACGGTGTCTCGTCCGAGGGTTCTTTACTGCGGCCGGGTGCACTCTCAGGCGTATGAGCGAGACGTGTGCGGTCTGCGGCGAGCGGGAGTCGATGGACGAAATCTCGGTGACGCACGACTGGATGCACTACCTCCACGACGAACGCGGGCTCGAGTATCCCGCCATCAACTACCATATCCCCGTCTGCTCGGATTGCTACACGCGTGCCGACCGACTCCGGAGTGGGGGATATTCGGCGGCGACGCCGAGTGAGAGTGAGGACCTCCGCGATCTCCTCGATGGCCTCCACCTCGACCATCTCGTCGATCGAATGTAGCGTCATTTCGCCCCCTCCGTGAAGAGGAGCCAGACGCCGAAGCTCCCGTCCTCCTTCTTGTCGACGCGGCTGATGAAGAGGCCGTGTTTCTGCCGTACCTGGTAGATGCAGTCCGTGGTGTTGAACTCGGGGAAGTCGACGAAAATCCCGCGCGGGCTGTCGCTCGGTCGGGCCTCGACGCTCCGCACGGCGTCGACCGCTTCGAGGTCGTCGCGCGCCGCCTCAACCTCCTCGATGTCCGGCACGCGATGCATCGTCGTCTCGCCGCCGTCGGTCACTAACCGCCTCGATTCGCCGTCGTCTGCGGGGCCTTCAAGACCCCCGATAGCGTTGTCGTACATGGCTTTCGTGCCTGATTCACGAGGGCCCACGCGAACCGGCGCCACCAACGCCGGGTTCGCATTTTGCTGCCGTGAAACGGAACCCGCCGAGCGACGGGTTCGCGAAGAGTCCTCGTTATCAACAACCCTGTGGACAGGACACTTAATTCTTCTCCACAACTCTGTTGATATGGGGAGCAGTTTTGTTACTGAACAGGAGGACGGGAAAATAGTATTACGAGCGGGAGAGACGGTATTGTATCTTGGCCCGGCTGAATCTCGCCTCATGGATGACTCGCGTTGACCTCGATATTCTGGAAACGCTCCAGAATGAGGGGAACGACGAGCTCGTTCTGACGCCGGGAGTGATCGCAGAGAACACCCACTGGGGCCGTAACACGGTGCGAAAACACCTGATACTGCTCCGCAACCACAGCCTCGTCGAATACTACGACGAAGACCGCTCTCTCTACCAGCTCTCAGATCGCGGCCGCGCGTGGCTCCGTGGCGATCTCCCGACCGAGGAGCTTGAGGACGACGATGAATGAGTAAGGACGAACCTGACGTAGACGAGGAGAGCCGTGATGAGTCGGACGTCGAGGCGCTCCGGCTCACGCTGGAGGAGTCACGGCAAGTGATGGACCACCAGATCGCGCTCTTCGACGAAATCGACGATAAGGCGATGCGGTCTGTTCGGACGGCCGTCATCGTGGTCGGATTCGTCGTCTCTGCGTTCGGAATTGCAGGACCCGGTGCGATTACACAGCTCGGGATATCTGCCCTCGGCTTTGGCGTGATGGGAGTCCTCTTCCTTCTCGTAACGATCTTCGCGGGTATCGGGACGTACACCGTATCGGATATCCCGTACGGAATCGGGCCCTCGTATCGCGATGAAGTTCGGAGAGGATACTCGGAGCGGGAATGGATACACGAACTGTTAGAGGGATACGACGAGTGGTCAGAATACCTCGAAGAGGAAGAAGCCCGGAACCGCCGGTATCTCGACGTGACGCAGTTCTCGTTGTTTACTGGATCTGGTATGCTGTCTCTTTCAGCTGGTGTCCTGATCCTCCGTGCAGTAACTGACCTCTCCTCGCCCGTAGCAGCTACAACCCTAGTGATTGCGCTTTCCGTTTTACTGCCCCTCTTAAGGCGGTATGGTTGGGGCGAATAGGACAGTGGCGACAACTTATTATGGTGCAACCTATAGTTGTCTCTGTCATGGTAAAGTCCGAGAAAACCGGCCGAGAACTTGAGCCTCAGCGCGGCCAGAAGGGAGGGCCGATGCTTCGCCGGTTCTATAGCTGGTTCGGCATCACGCCGGCCCACGATGACGACAACCAGAGCTAACCGACGTTTTGCAACAGCCTCCGGCTGAGGACGGGGAGGAAATTGGATGAGCGACGACACCCCCGAACACGGAGAGCGAAAACCGCTCGGTACTCGTCTCCGCGGAATAGCCGACGATATCGACGCCGATCCAGTCGGTGATGTACGCGACATCCGCGAGGACGTGTGAAACGCGCTCTCGACACGGCGGAGTAGTGTCGTATCGAGATACGTCCGAATGCTTATCCGGCAGATTCGCGTACTGGTCTGGTAATGGCGAGTGCGTCCCGAGACACGAACGGCGAGGGCGTGAAGTTCGTCCACGAGGAGGACGGGAGCATCACGGCCGTCGACGAGGAGACGGGCGTCGCGTCGTTCGGCGACACGAAGGCGGAGGCACTGCGGATGCTCGCCGAAGCGCTCGAACTCCACGAGGGCGGCGGCGAACCGGTCACGGACGAGGACCTCGAGGAGTTCGGCCTCGATCCCGACGACGTCGGCGGCGAGTCCGAAGAGCCCCCCGAGTTCATGCGGTAGATGGCGGGGACCTTCACCGGGAAGGACGTCGCGTCGGCGCTGATGGAGATGAACTACGTACCGGTCGACCGGACCGGGAGTCACCTGAAACTCCGCTGGGAGGCTCCCGACGGCGACGAGGTCCGCGTCGTCACAGTGCCGATGCACGGCGAAATCCCGACCGGAACGCTCCGCTCCATCGCCGAGCAGTGCGGCGCGGAGGACTTCCGCGCGTGGTGCGAGTGGATCGACGAACACAGCTGAGCGCGTCATAGTTCCACCTCGTCGAATCCGACCTCCTCCAGGAAGCGACGCATCCAGCTGGGCACGTCGGCCGTCGAGCGCGCCTCGAGGAGGCGGGCGGTCTCGATGTCGATGGCGAAGACCCAGCGTTCGCCGTCGCAGTGGACGGTGACGTGCTCGTCGTGGAGATGCGCGCGGATGCACTGACCCCACGGTAGGTGTTCGGTGACGGTGCGAGTCGGTGGTCCGTGCTCGGCGTCGGACATGGGAGAAGCGAGACACGGGATGGATAAGGCGCTACAGCGGCGCGTGCCGGAAACAGCCGCAGAAGGCCGAAACGCATGAATACGGACGCGAGAGGTGCGCTATCCCATGCCGGAAGTGCGTGCCGGAAGTATGCCGGAAAGAGAAGAAGGGTCTACGTCGACACGGTGACGGTATCGCTGAGAACGGTTTCGCCGCCGTTCTTCAGTCGAATCGTGACATCGTGGCTTCCGTCGGAGACGACGATAGCGTCGGTGAAGGACAGGTACTCGGTCGCGCTCGACCCGCTAGCGATGGACTGCGTCGAGTACAGGGACTCGGAGCGCGTCGCGCCGTCAACCTCGATCTCGATGGAGTCGTAGCTGACGGGGAGACCTCCGGTATTCTGGATGTCGACATCGAGGGACGAGAGTTCGTAGTCGTTCCCGTTCATCTGCTCGTAGAAGGTCGCGTCCGCGTTGATGGATGCGGACACGTCCTCGAAGGACGCCGAGGCGGTTTTCTCGCTCGTCCCGGTGGACCCGGGCGTACTCACTGAGACAGTAACGTCGACATCGCCACCGGATGTGACCGTGTAGATCGGCCCGTAACCCGACGAGAGGCCGTCGCCGTAGGAGAACGTCGCCGTCTCGCCACCTCCGATACGGTAAGTCGGCGACGCGATCTCCTCGCCACCGACGGTGATGTACGCGGTGAACTCACTCTCGACGTCGCCTTCGTTCGTCGCGGTGAACTTGAGGTTCTGGAGTACACCGTTCTGCCAGTTCGGAGTCAGCGAGGTGATCGTGACGTCCGCACCGGTGACAGAGTGCGAGAGCGGCGTCGTCGTGAATCCGGCAGAAGAGTTCACGACGAGCGAGAGATCGACGTCACCACCGGACGTCGCCCTGTAGATGTAGCTGAACGAGGAGATATCGTACTGGACCGTTTCTCCAGCGGCGATCCGTGTTCCGAACCCATCGATGGCGCGCTGTTCTTCACCATGGTAGACGGCGGCGGTCGCCGTCGTGCCCATGTCGCCGGTGTTCTTGACGGTCGCAGTTACGTGAGTCAGCGTGTCGCCGTTCCACTGCGAGGAGGTATTGACGACCTTCAGATTCGGCCCCTCGAAGGACTTCGCGAAGGTGTCGGTGAACGTCTCGTTGGCGGCTCGAATCGAAACCTGTCCACGGACGTCGCCGGACTCCTCAACGACGAGCGCACCGAACGATGGCGAGACTGTCACAGTCTCGGTGGTGTTTGCGGGAATCCACTCGTAGAGAGAACCGTTCACCGAGGCATCGCGCACGCTGACTGTCCCGCTTTTGACGTAGAACGGAAGGTCGCCAGTATTCTCGATGGTCACGGAGACGTCGTGGAGGACGCTTCCGGACCAGTTCGCGTTCACCTCGCGGACGTGCGCGTTTGGCCCGTCGAAAGTGACCTCCTTCGTCACCACGGTCTCGCCACCCTGCTGCACGATGAGCTTGTACGTCCCCGGTTGCGGATCACCCATCAGGAGTGCGCTCGAACTCTGGTTCGGCTCGATAGTGTCGTCGGTCACGACCTCACCGTCTGGCCGCTGGAGGAGGACCTGTGAGTAGTCGCTGACGGAGTAGTTGAACTCGATAGCTGGTCCGTACTCGGTCAGCTGAGTCTGTGTGTTCGAGACCGACGGCCCGGAGTCGAGAACACCGCTACAGCCGGCAGTCAACACCATCGCACCGATGAGTGTGACGAGTAAGACCGCCCTGAAACGTACCATATCCCTGAATAGATCATCGCGCACTTGTACCTATGGGAACAGTTCCGTGCCGCTCAGATGTTCGAGTAGAAGACCTTGCCACGGCCCGTCCCGCTCGACGCGATGAGACCGTAGTGCTCCTCGAGGGCACGCAGATACTTCCGACGGGTCCGACTCGCGACTGGATCCGAGCGCTGCTGCTTGTAGCGAGCTCGGAGGTCACTGGCTGAGATCCGGCCGGACTGTGCGATGAGTTCGAAGAGGATGCGTTTCTCGGTGGAGAGTTCGGCGACGCGCTGCTCGTTGATCACGTCGCGGGCCTCACCGACGACGCCATCGACGACGTCGACGGTGATGTAGCGGCCATCATTCGTCTCGACGTGGCGGGCGGCCCGCCGGAGGAGCGCGATCCCGTAGCGTGCGTCGCCGGTCGCGATGTCGGCGATGTGGTCGAGGACGTCGTCGCGGACCATACCGGGGCGGAGTGCGGCTTTCACGCGCGAGCGCAGAATGTCGACCATCTCGTCGTGGCCGTACGGCCGCAACTCCACGCGGCACGCTCCCCGTAGACGACTCTGGAGGCGACCGTCGAGGCGGGCGAAGAAGTCGTCCTCGTCGAGCGTGACCAAGACGAGCGTGACGTTCGGAATTTCGTAGAGGGACATGAGGACATCGTGATCGGCGAGGACGTCAACCTCGTCGAGGATGGCGACGAACTGCTCGTCCAGGTCGCGGAGTCGATTCAGGAAGCGACTCGGCGCAGTGCCGTCCTGTCGGAGATCGTGGCCGAGCTCGGCGTCGCGAAGAAGCCGGTGGAGAACGGCGGACTTCCCGGAGTCGCTGATGCAGTTCACGTAACCCCAACGAATCGACGCCTCGCGGTCGAGTTGTCGGAGTACGTAGCGCGTCGTCGTCGTTTTCCCGGCGCCACTCGGACCGAAGACGAACAGGTCCTCACCAGCATGACCGCCGACCAGGGGTTCGAGCGCGGCGGTCATCTGGTTGATCTGCCCCTCCCGATGATGCAGGTCACGCGGGACGTAGGCATCCTCCAGTGCTCGGAGGTTGGTGATCATACTCGCTTCGAGTTTGCGATAGGATATGAAAGCTCGCAGAGTGGAGTGAAAGTGGATTGCCGAATGTTCGACTCTACTAATAGAAGCGAACATTGAAGCCCTACGCGGCCGAGTCTGTTTATATACTACCCATGCCTCCGACCGCCACCCCTGCAAACTCGAACATTCAGAAGTGTTGGCTGAAGCCCGAGCAGGTCGAAGCCATGCGTGACGCTGCACACGAAGGCCGCCACGGTACCCGCGACGACGCCATCGTCACCACACTCTACGATACCGGCCTCCGCCGCGCCGAACTCGCGCAGGTGAATCGCGATATGCTCGACCTCGACGATGAGCAGTTACGTATCCCGGCGAGCATCCAGAAGGACTACCCAAACGACAACACGCCGAGCGCCGCGACGTTCGCCCTCGACCCGAGCGGCGACCTCCGAACCGTTCGGACCCTCCGCATCTACCTCCAGTCACGCGACGACGACAGTCCCGCACTCTTTCCGAGTCGCAAGAGTGACCGCCTCACCGGGAAGGCCATCAACGACGTCGTGAAGCGTCTTGCCGAGCGTGCCGACATTCGGCCGCACTCGTACGCTGGCCGAGGTGATCCGAGCGACGTGACGGCACACACGCTCCGACACAGTGTAGCATGGCGGATGCTCCGGGACGGGCGGGACAACACGCTCTACGACGTCCGAAACCGGCTTCGGCACGCCACGATTCTCACTACAGAAAGAGAGTACGATCACTTCGAGACCATCTGACCGAGGACTCAGTCGAGTTCGAGTTCGACGCGGTGGTGGTCGTCGTCTAAAAGCAGTTGCATGGCGGCTCGCTGGACGGCATCGGCCTCGAGGAGATCGGGAACGTCCCCCTCTCCGTTGACGTTGACGAGCCGCACCAAGAACTGGCCACGCCCGAGTCGGTCGACGACACATTGCTGCTCGAATCCCGAGGGAAAGTCGTCCTCGATGATGCCGTCTCGACGGAGATCTGATTTCGGGAGCGTGACCTGCCCGCTCTTGTTGTGCACTTGTAGGGACTGCATAGTCGTCATGTCGTCAGCGAGCTAGTAAAGCGTTCCTCGTGCACACGTTGTGGACACGCGGTATGTGCGTGGTGTGTGTTCTGCGGGGGTGTTTGAGGGTCTGACGTGTGGATGTAGGCGTCCGTCGCGACGGCGACGGAGTGCCAATCATGGCGACCAGACACCAACGGCCGTCCTCGCCGGACGGTTCGCACTCGTTTTTGGAGGCATCGCTTAGCGACCGGTCTGTCGCGACGACCGTCGAGGTGCGTGACGTCGCGCGACTCGACGACGCAGTGAGCGCACTCGTCGGAGGGATGCCGTGACCGATCACGTCGACGAGGCGCAGGCTCGGCGCGCTCGACTCGAAGACGTCGCCCGTGACCGGCGAGAGACGGAACTCCAGCAGAAGGAGGAGGTCCATGACTGGCGCTGACAGCGGTGAGGTATCCGTTCGTCAGGACGGGCAGGTGACGGTCCTCGATGCGCCCGAGCTGGATGGCGCAGTTCGCATCGATCTCGACTACGAGAGTGCACCTCACGTTCGTGTACCTGCGGATACGGAGGTGTCGTTCAGCTCTCCGGATGGGGAGCTATCCACCGACGGTGGCGAGTTGTGGTCAGAGTACGGCGCGCGCCGCATCAAGTCGCGCGGCTGGGCGCTTCGCGAAGACCACGCGGCTGTCGCCCTCGCGGCCGGCGTCTTCGGTCTCGTCGGTGGCGGCACGCTTCTCCCGAGCTCGGGGAGCGAGTTCATGGCCGGCCTACTCCTGCTCGTTCTCGGCGGCGCAGCGGCGTACGTCGGCGCTCGGTCGAAGTGGTCGGGGACGGCCGTGGAGGCCGACGATGAGTGACGCTCGCGCGGAGCTGGTCGCAGCGTCGATCCTCCTCGCGGCAGCAGTCGTGAGCGCGACGCTGATCGGCGTCTTCCTCTTCGACTCGGTGCTGATCGCTGGCGCGCTCGGCGTCGTCATGCCGACCGTGTTCGCCGCTGGCGTGTCGGTATCGCGGATCCGCGAATCGAGTCCCGCAGCGAGCGGAGTCCCAGAAGCTCAGACAGACATGACGGACACACACGCGGACGACGGAGGCATCGCGGAATGAAACTGAACATCGGTGGCGGTCGTGGCTTCGGGCTCTTTCTGGCGGCGCTCATGGTGTTGAGCGTCGGCGTTGGAGCCGTCTCGGCGGCCAACTCGGCGGTCAACTACGACGCGGACGCGACGCAGTCCCAGCACTATCGCGGTGACGTGACGATCGCGACGTACCAGATGGACTGGTCGGGGCTCCAGTACGAGGACGACAGCGGTGAGGTCGTGGAGTTCCCCGGCTCGGTGAACGAGAGTGCGGACAACCCGTACTCGTATCTGCCGACGCGTGCGGTCGTGTCGGACTTCGGGGCGTTCCCGCACGCGAAGGAGAACGTGAGCGCGCTTGAGGCGTCGGAGTGGTCGACGTCGGGCGCGAGCGTCACGAACACGCAGCCGGCGTCCGATGTCGACGCGGTGGAGATGTCGCTCGCGTCGGGTGACTCGGCGACGTACTCGAACTTCTCGATCACCTCGGACGAGGCGAAGAAGACGCTCTTCGCGGCGTTCGACGTGAACTCGCTGTCGAGTGACGCGACGGTGGAACTCCGTGTGAACGACACGGACGGCGACATGAAGGTCGCGGAGATCAACGCGTCGCGCTCGAGTGGCGAGGACTGGATGGCTGGCGAGACGGGCGACGGGTTCGTCTTCCAGCGCCAGCTCGGCCAGATGGACACGGTGACGGCGTCCGGGAGTGACGGGACGTTCGACGACATCGAGAGCGTCGAGGTCGTCGCGACGTCCGGGAGCGCGGACATCACGTGGACGGGCCTGAACCTCGACAAGACCGGGACGTACGTTCTCGGTGAGCGGCTCGCAGACACGGACGACGACGACGAGCTCGAGACGGAGACGATCACCGAGCACAAGACACCGGGCGCGATCTCGGTGACGTCACTCGACACGCTCGGGGACGTCTTCGGCGACGCGACGCTGCACGGGCTGACGGTCGACTTCGTCCAGAGCGCGGAGTCACTGCCGAGCGCGGACGTGAACGTCACGTTCTCGAACGCCGAGAGCTACCCGAGCTTCGACGTCACGGTGGACCTCTACTACCGGATGTCGCTCCGGTCCGCGTACGACCTGGGCTACTCGAACCTCGATCTCGTTGCGGAGCAGGCGCTTCCGGAGTCGCGCTACCAGACGGCCGAGTACGCCGAGGGTGCGGGTGACGTGGACTTCACGGACGCGTCGTACGCGTCTATCTCGTCACTCGGGAACGCCGGCGACACGGTCGTCATCGACTCGACGATCCAGCCGGGGCAGACCAGCGACGTGCACTGGCGCTACCTCGTGACGTCGTCCGAGAAGTCCGGGATCCAGAGCGTCGGCGGTATCATGGGTCCGACGGGCGGGTCCGGTGGCATCGTGAGCTTCCTGATCTCGCTCCCGGGGATGGCCGTGTCGGCGCTCCTCGGGCTGCTCGGCGTCCGCTGGGCACGGGGGTGACTCCCTGTGTCATCGAGCGATGAGCTGAGCGGAGCGGAGTACTACCTCGATCGCGCTCGTGGGACGTCGCTGACGAACCTCGCGAAGCGCGGCGTCGGGGGATGGCTGCTCGCACTCGCCGGCGCGGGAATCACGGGCATGCAGTCGATGCTCCAGCTCCTGCTGACGCCGGTGGAGCTGCTCACCGATCTGATGGCGGCGTCGGTGAATGCGTTCTTCCTCGAGCCGTTCGGCATCGTCATCGCGGGAGCCTCGGCGTCCGCAGAAGGCGCGCGCCAGTTCGGGATCTTCGGGTTGATCGTCGCCGTGTTGATCGTGCTCGCTTCGTTCTGGATCGTGATCCAGTACATCAACCAGCAGGACACCACGGACGTCCCGATTCCGGGCCTCACGGTGGACGTGATTCCGTTCGTCGGTGTCGACGAAGAGGTCGACGCGGAGGACTGACAGATGAGCCGAGATCGCAGATCGACCAGGAGGGCCGCCGATGGCGGATAGCTCGTACACGTACGGGTCCGGTGGCGGCGACGAAGGCGGCGGTGACCCGTACGATGACGGCGTTGAGGCGCGCCTCCCGGGCGGTGCGAACGGGATCGCGCGAACGCTGAAGAGCATCTTGGCCTCGGGTTCGTGGAGCGATCTCGGCGGCGCGGTGATCGGCGGCCTGCTCTACCAGCTCTGGGCCGGCGTGATCAACCTCCCGCTGGCGCTCGGTGACGCGGTCGGCGCGCTCGTGTCGCCGGTGACCGATGGCCTGTCGGCCGGCGTCGGTTCGATCGGGTCGACGCTCGTCTCGGAGGCGGAGGCCGTGTGGACTCCGCTCGATGCCGGGATATTCGGTCTCCCGCTGAACGCCGCGATCCTGATCGTCGCGATGTGGGTCGCGGTGCGCGGCTACCGGGTGATCCAGGATGGTTGATCCGGGAGACGTCACCCCGAACGGCGGGAACGAGAGCGATGGCGGTAACGTGCTGCCGTCGTGGCTCACGGACAACGCAGGCACGCTGAAGGACTTCGCGAAGAACCCAGCTGGGTTCCTTCGGAAGTTCATCATCGGCTCGTTCATCGCCGGTCTCGGGTGGCTGCTGCGTCCGATCTTTGACGCGATCCAGCTCGTCTTTCTCGGGTCTGAGCCGTCGACGTTCGCGGCGCCGGGAGAGGTTCTCGGGCTCGCGGACCTGCCGGTCGCGCTCGCGGGACTGTTCGGCGACGCGGTCGGCTCGACGGTTCGGGTGGCCCTCGAGGCAGTCGCGTCGATCATCGGATCGGTCGTGCCGCAGGGGTCCGGCCCGCTCGGCGGGCTCGTACTGACGGTCGTGTTCGTGGTGCTCGCGGTCGCGGCCGTGCGGATCGGGGTGCCGTTGCTGCGCGCCGGCCTCGAGGCGGTGCCGGTCGTCGGCGGCCCGCTGAGCACACTACTCGGAAAGCTATGAACTGGAAAAAGACACTCACGCACCCGGCGAGCGTGGTCGCTGGCGCGCTCGGCGTCGTCGGCATCGCGGTGAAGCCGACGGTGATCACGGCCGTCTTCGCGGCGGTCTGGGCGCAAGCGGGAACGATCTTCACGGCGACGTCGCTGACGGCGTTCTCGATCGTCCCGAATCTGCCGTCGCTGGCCGGCTTCCAGCCGGTCGCTATCGGCGTTGCGCTCGTGAGCGGCGCGGTGTACCTCGTGAAGCTGGGAGATCGCGTGATCGACGAGTTCGAGAGGAGACTATGAACGGAGAGCAATCGGTACGGCGGCTGTATCGGGCGGTGAATGGAGGTGGACGGTAGTGCCGTCGATGGTCGTCTGGGCGGCCCTCGGCGTTCTGGCGACGTTCGTCGCGGCGAGCTTCGTGTGGGACTACCTGCGCGAGGATCGCGAGCTGGAGGACGCTGCGACCCGGACGGGAGAGCGTGCCCAGCGAACGGTCAAGGGCGCGGCGAAGGGGTCGCGTCTCGCCGTCGTCGGGCTTGCCGGCCTCGGCGCGTCGGTCGCGGCGGAGATGCTCCAGTTCGCCGGAGAGCTGAACGCCGTCCTCGGAGGTGCGCCGGTGCTGATCGGGCACCTGATCTTCGGGATGGCGACGTTCGCTGGCCTGAAAGGCCTGATTCCGTTCGACGTGGAGACGATGGGGTTCGTCTTCATCTTCGTGACGGCGATCGCGCTGATCCTGCGCTACGGAAGCGCGGGGGAGGGCTCCTGATGCGGCGGCGACGCGAGGGATCGACCGCTAACGGTCCGCGGGCGGTCTCCCGCGGATTCGCCTCCGGTTCTGGGGGATGCTCATGAAACGAATCAGTGCTCTCGCTCTCGTCGTTCTCGTCGTTGGATCGCTCGTCGTCCCGTTCGTCGGCGGCGCAGTAGCCGCTGGAGGGGCGCCGTCGGGGATGACCGGCGTCCCGGACGGGAATATCGACGCGGACGTTCCTGCCGGAGAGAGTCTCCCGGTCGACGCGTCGGATCTCCAGGGACAGGTGTACGCGAGCGAGTACGCGCAGTCGCTCGACGTGACGCTCACAACGGCCGAGAACGCGGACGATGTCGTCGGGAGTGACTCGGTGCGTGTCTCGGGGGACGGGATGGCACTCGTGCTCAGCGACAGTCAGCATCACGCTGGTCGTGAGGTCGGCATCGAGGCAACGGTGCTGCGGCAGTCGCTGGGTTACCTCCCGGAGGCGGTGTATGGAGTCCACGACGACGGCAGCAAGTGGCAGCGCTCCGCGACGTATCGGGACGGGTGGCTCGTCTTCACCGTTCCAGAGTTCTCGAGCAACGTCGTCTCGTTCACCGGGGAGGTGTCGATCAACGCGACCCCCGCGACAGACGGGACGTCCGCGTCGTGGTCGCTGTCCTCGACAGACGCCGTGAGCGCGCCTGTGGTGAATGTGACGGGCGTTCAGAACACGGAGACAGATGTTAAGAGTGTGAGTAGTGCGTCGGATGGGTCGACGACGAATCTGTCTGTCGCGGGGACGTCTGTGAGTCCTGCGACGGTTAATGTGACGGACGTCACTCCGACGTCGTCTGTCGATTATGCGGATAGCTCAGAGCGGTCGACAAGCTCACAGACGACGTTCACGGTCCCAATCGACTCCGACTCGCGGCCGATCTCGGGAGTTAACGTCGAGTGGACGCTCTCGGGCTCGGTTGGCTGGGATGCCGATGCTGCCGTGTACGTCGCGGGCGGCGACGTGGGCAGCAGCGTCTTCTCGGATGGCGAGTTGGTCCAAGAGTACTCTCGGCAGGACGCACCGTGGGACACGGTATATAAGGAGGAGTCTATCGACCCGTCGATTAGTGGAGTTAACACGTTGACAATCGGGTTGGAGGTCCGCTCCTCGAGTTCGGACTTCGACGCGATGACTGTGACTGACCACGACTCGGACGGGGAGGCCATCTCGGTCTCGGTCGAGGAGGATCTCAGTCTAGCTGTGTCTGACTCTGAGACGGGCGATTCGGCAACGGTGACGTCTCCGGGGACCTACTCGCTCGATATCTCGACGTCGACGACGGACCTCTCGTGGTCGGGGAGCGGTAGCGTCGACGGGTCGATCTCCTACGAAGAGCGCACGCAGACCGCCAATGCCAGTGTGGAGCTAAACGGCAACGCGACGACGGTGCACTCTGGAACGCTCGCTGATGGTGAGACGGTCTCGGCGACGCTCGCGAAGAGCGACCTCCGCGAGGGGACGAACCGCCTCAACGTGACGATGGGTGACGGGAGTCTCTCCGCAGACGCCCCGGAAATGCAAGCAGACGTTACCCTCACGCATGATGCAACCGACCGAATCTCAACGACGTACGATGGCGAGAAGTGGTCGGAGCGGTACAACATCTCGCATACGTTCGCGGGAGATCGCGGGAGTGCGTCGGCGACGATCCCGTTTGCGAACGAGGTCGTCGGGATCCGCTCTATCGAAGCGAGTGTGAACGGCTCGGAATGGTCGCCGGTCTCGACGAGTGACTACGCACTCAGTGCTGACGGGAACGACCTCACGGTCGACCTCGACGGTGTCGTCGGTGGAGACATCACAGCGGGGACGAGCGTGAGCGTGCGCACGACGGGAACGCGCGTGCACGTCTCTGGCGGGTCGATCAAGGTGACGGAGCCGACGACGCGTGGTGAGCGACTCGACTCCGAAGTTGCGGTTCTCACGCGTGGGAGTGGTGACTTCGCGATCTCGACAGGCACGCCGAGTCCGGACACGCCACCACGGATCCACTACACGTACGACGAGTCGTGGGATGCAGATGAGCGCGCTGTCGTCACGTCCGGCGGGTCGCAGTCGCTCGTGATGCCGTCGGTCGGTGCCTCGGACACGTTCCGCGTGTCGACGATCCCGGTGGTTGCGGAGCCGGAGACGGCAGCGGGGGACGTCGCGGTGCGCGTCGACGAGCCGGCACAGACGACGCCGCAGTTCGAGGTCTCCGGGAGCGCGCACGAAGGCGACACGATCCGCTACACGTTCCTCGATGCACAGGACGACACGACGTACTCGCTGTACTCGCAAACACGGGACGTCGTGCTCGATTCGGGGACGGCGAACTCGCCGCTGACGCTGAGCGGGGCCGACGACGCGGGAGTGCTCGAGTTCGTCACCGGGAGCGACGGAGCGTCGCAGCCGTCGGACTCGGGTGAGACGGGACTCATGGGGCCCGTGCCATCGAGCACGACGACCGGCGTCTGGGACGCGCTCTCGACGCCGCTGGTGATCCTCACCGGGGTCGTCGCGCTGATCGTCCTCTGGCTCGTTCAGCGGCGGTTCTCTGACTCGGATCCGGCAAGAAGTCGCTCGAGTGGACCACTGTCCCTCGTCGCGTCCACGGCAACGAGTTCGGCGCGGTGGGGACGCCGGCATCCGGGAGCGGTCGGTGTTCTCGCGGCCGTTGTGGGTGTCGGACTCATCGCGACGGGCGTGATCTCGGTTCCGTCGGGGACGGTTCCGGCGCTGTTCACCGTCGGCGCACCGCTCGCGAGCTACGTCGCGCTCGGCCGGCTCGGTGATCGGTCGATGCTCGTCTGGGGCGCGATAGCGGGTATCTCCGTGGTGATCGGGCTCGTCTGGATGGGTGTCGACCTGTTCGGCGAGCTCCTGAACCAGCAGGTGAGTATCGTCCTCGCGGTCGGCGGGCTGGCTCTCGCGTACAAGCTCGTACAGGCGTATCAGAGTCCGAACAAGGTGCAGCGGTTCGTCTTCCGTGGAGGTGACGACAAGTGAGCGTCCTCGGATCGGTCGCGGACGGAGTCGGGCGAGCGGTCGTGTTCGTCATCGCGTTCGCCGTCGCTGCGGTCGGATGGGCGGCCCTGACAGGTGTCGTCGGCGGGATGCTCGACGCGGTCGGGATCGTGATCCCTGCGTCGACGTATCTCGCCGCGACACCGATCGTCTCCGGGTTGGCTGCGAGCTACGTCGTCATGCGGGGTGAGCGATAGATGCGCCGTACGCTCGCGGTGTTGGCTGTGGTCGCGCTCCTCGTGACGACGGTTGGCGGCGTCGCGATGGCGCAGGAGACGTCGTCGAACGACTCGCAGTACACGATAGAGGAGCTGAAGGAGGACGGCCAGCACTACTCACAGCCGTCGATGCGTATCGTTCCATCGGAGAACCGACTGTACTGGTTGGAGCATCGGCCGGTGAATCAGCCGTGGAAGGACGTGACGAAGGCGTCGAGCGGGAAGATGCTCGACGGCCAGTTGCAAACGGACACGCTGTATCTGCGGACGTACACGGCGACGTCTGAGCCACGCTCGGTGGACGTGACGCTCGTCTTCTGGGAGCAGGGGACGCGCAGCGTATCGCGTGGGAACGCGACGACGACGGAGGCCGTGGCGGAGAACGTGAGCGTCGTGCATCGGACGGTGACGCTCGAGCCCGGGAAGTCGCTCGGGGAGATCGCGCTCCCGCAGCACGACGAGTCGACGCGAGTGACGATGTGGCTCGATTCCGCCCCAGAGACGGCGCGATGGACGTTCTCGCACCGGTCGGTGGCGTTCACGCAGCCCATCGACGCGGACACGTGGAGTGACTTCTTGATCCTCGCGGCCGGCTTCGTGATCCTCCCGGCGCTCGCGTTCGGGTGGGTCGGCGGCCGAAAGGTCAAGACTGCGATTGAGAAGGCGGGAGAGCCGCCGGGGCACGGGTTCGGTTACTACGCGCTCGTGGCAACGATCGCGACGGCTCTGATCATGTTCGGTGCGTACTACTACGCGGCGGAGGTGATCGTGACGCTCCCGGTCGTGCTGGGGCTCTACGTCGCCGTCGTGTACGTCGGCTATATGCTCGCGACGCACTCTGGCCGGAGCGAGACGAAGCTGTTCTGGCAGCCGCATATCGAGTCAGTCGAGGCGTTCACGAAGACGAAGCTCCCGGCGATCGGCGCGGGGAACTCGGACAAGCAGCTGTCGTTCAGCGAGGATATGCCGTTCGGGAAGATGCAGTCGTTCCGCGTCCTTGACGAAGGCCAGGACGGGCTGAGCATCGTTCGGAACGGCTGGTTCGCGTTCCTCGCCCGACTCAAGGGCGGTCGTGCGCGGATCGAGAACGCCGACGAGCTGAAGACGCGCTTCTCGCTCACGGAGAGCCCGTGGGGCGAGGTCTTCATCGTGGATCCAGAAGCGACGACGCTGATCGAGTACGAGCCGCCCGGGCTCGAACTGAAGACGCCGGAAGTCGAGTCCTGGAAGGATCTCGTCTGGCCGGCTGCGCTCCTCGGTGCCGGTGGCGTGATCGCGTGGCAGGCCGCCCAGCAGTACGGGCCGACTGCGTGGGCGGTCCTGCTCGTCGCTGTTCCGGTCCTCGCCTGGAAGTTTGCGGTGACGGGGACAGACACGCACGTACATGTGGAACCGGCTCCGGCGGCTCTGCGGCCGGTTCTCGCGTCGATGCTCGTTCTCCACCTCGGCTACCAAGACGCGTCGAAGCTCCGGGAGGCCGAGCAGTTCGCGTGGAGCGCGCTCGCCGGCCAAGAGAAGGAGAAGATGTCGTGGGAGCGGGACCGCGACGAGACGTTCGTCGAGCGGACGTTCCGCGATGAGAGCACCGACGCGGACGGTAGCGACGGCGAGAAATCTGAGTCAGAGGCGCCGCGTGAGGACGACGAGGATCTAATCGACCGTGTGGGGGCGTCGAGTGATGACTGAGCACGACGGCACGCGGTCGCGGCGGCCAGCGGAGGTGCAGGTCGTCACGCAACTCTCGGCGGAGCGTGACCAGCTCCTCGAGGGCTTCACGTCGCGCCGTGCGGTGATTCGGTGGGGCCAACGCGTGGCAGTCCGGACGCTCGGGCAGGTTCCACAGGATCGGTATCGGCAGCTCGCGCGGAGCTTCAAACCGGACAACAACGCGCAGGAGGGCGTGTTGCTCGCGGCGTTCCTCCGGTCGGGTGCGCGAACGCGCGATCTCGACGACGAGGTGGCGCGTGGTCTCCGCGAGCGATGGGCGGCGGACGTCCTCGGCACGGTGAGCGTGCGCGCGTTCCGCTCGATCAGGAAGGATGCTGGCGAGTACATCGGTGACAGCGAGGACGACGGAAGTAGCGACGTGGGGTACGACCCGGCGAGTCAGTCGTTCGCGATGCGGCCAGCGCTCTCCGAGCTCGATGACGTGCAGGCGGACACGCTCGGGATGCTTCTCGGTGGCCTCGAGGATCGGCGGCAGATCCTCGACTGGGGGGACTACCTCACGTCGGCGACGCGTGGTGAGCCGGTCGATCCGGATCTCGGTACGGGCGCGTTCGTGCCGAAGTGCTATCGGGAGTCCTCGACGGTGCGCGCGCTGACGGATCCCGGTGAGGAGTACGAGCGGTTTCGGGAGATGTTCGCGGCGAAGTGGTTGCTCCCGGCGTTCAATCGCGGCGTACGCGACCTGACGAATCGGACGGCAGAGGAGCCCGACGGCGGCGACGACTCGGGGCCAGCGGAAGCACCCTCGTGGTAACTATGAGTGTCATAAAGCAACAGGCGAGTTCGGAGGCAGAGATTCGAGAACAGCTCCGCAAGATCACGGAGCCGTGGGAGAAGTCGCGGCAGGCGCTCGGAGACATCACGGCACAGAACCACGACGACGGCGAGGTGATCCACAAGCACTTCTCGGTGCCGCCGCTGCACAAGTATCTCGCGAAGGCGGATCGCGCGGGCGCACCAGTCGCGCAGTTCCCTCGCGCGTTCGTCGACAACATCCTCTATACGGATAGTCGCGACCTCGAGCTGATGCGCCAGCTGGCCGGAGAGGTCGACTACGACTTCCGTGATCCGAACCCGTCGCACGAGGCGCTCGAACGATACGGCCGGTACCGTGCGAAGCTGATCGAGTGGGTGTGTGACGATCCGCGCCGTGTCTCCGAGGTCCGGAGCGAGGGCGGGACGGACATGTTCATGCACGGCGAGCCGGGGGGTGGGAAGACGACGCTCGCGCTCTCGAACGCGATGTGGCGGATGCAGGTGAACAACGAGACGTTCATCTGGGCGGAGTCAGTCGACGAGTCGGGGACGAACGAGCGGACGGAGTGGCTGGCGTTCGCGCCGTACGCGACGCTGGCGATCCCGGAGGGACTGGGAACATCAGTCCGGGTCGTGCCGAGGGACACGACGGTCGGGTCGTTCACCGTCGACGTCGAGGAGATCGCGCGAGACGTGATCTACTACGACTCGATCCATGATCTGATGACGCAGCTGATGCCGGGGCAGTTCTACGTCGTGTTCCCGGACCCACTGCATCGCGGGTGCGAGGACGTCTCGAAGTTCAACTACATCAACTTCGAGCAGGTGACGCCGCGCAACGAGGACGGGCCGGATGAGCCGACCGACGCCGATCAGTGGTGGTTCGCGTTCGTGGCGCACCGGATCAGCGGCGACGTCTACACGCATCCGACGTTCATCAACCTCGACGAGGCGGGGAACCTCCTCGACCCGGACGCGGCGAAGGACGTCCACCAGCACTATCAGAAGGTGAAGTGGTTCCGCGACAAGTACGCTGACGCGCGGAAGAAGGGCGTGAGCTTCGGCTATCAGGCACACGCGCTCTCGGAGATCAACAAGTTCCCCCGGCAGAAGATCCGGTGGCGCGTGACGATGAGCGGGAACGCGCCGCCGATCGGGCGGAAGCTTCCTGGTGATCGTGAGTGCCCGATGACTGCGGACCTGACGAGTTCGATGGACGCTGGGCAGGCGGTGATCTGGAAGTCGCCGCACTTCGCGGAGATCAAGTGGCCGAACATGAAGGGGCAGGCGCGTCTCGACGCGGAGGTCTCGATCGACTTCGAGCGCTGGCAGGATGCGGCTGGGGGTGCCTGAATATGGGCCGAAAAAAGAAAAATCGCGCTCTCAGGGTTTCGAGATCGGTCGGGAGGGGTCGGCTTCGGTTCGGGCGCGGTTGCGGCGGCCGCGCGCGCCGGGCGGCCGGCGGTCCCACACGCGCGCGTAGTTGGATCGCAGGCGTGGGGGTACCCCCGCGTACGTGCGACGGTCGTGGAGGTGAGCGCGCGTGAGCGACTTGTTCGACTCGTACGTCCGGGAGGCAGTCCGTAGCGACCGTGACGTTCGTCTCGTGGAGTACGACGGTCGCGGCGGTGATATGCTCTTAGAGATAGATGGCATCCGGATCGAAGAACTCCCGCTGATCGCGGACGTCTACTCGTTCGATCTCGAGGAGGTTGGCGACCTCAGTACGGAGAGTCGGGAACTGCTCGATGAGCTCGAGGCGGAGCGTGTGGCGCGGAGTCGAGCGCGACGTCGTGCTCGGGTCGCCGAGCGAACGGGAGCGCATCGGTCGGCGGAAGGAATCGCGTTCAGTGAGGGATCGGCATGATCAGCGAGCTCTTGCACGCGCTCGGTGTGCCGGGATCGATCGTGGTGGTGGCGTCGGTCGCGGTGACGCTGTTCCACGGCCGGCACTTGCTCGCGATCGGGGCGACGGTGGCGACGTGGGCGCGCTTCGTGGGCTTCCTGGTGCTCGTGGGCGCGGTCGCGTATGCGGGCCTGATTCCGGGCGTGAATCTGTCGGTGGCGGTCGAGCCGCTCTGGCACGCGACGTCGGCGCTGGCGGGCGCAGCGTGGGAGTTCGGGCGAGCGTTCTTCGGAAACTGGATGTAGATGGATCTCGGACTGCTCGGGCCGGTGTTCTGCGTCGTCTGGGCCGTCATGTGGCTCGTGGACCGCTATCGGTCGCGCCTGCCGCTCCGGGTGCGCGTATGGCTTGGCGATATCGACCTCGAGGACCCACGGACGGAGGACGCGGTGAAGCTGGCGTACATAGAAGGAGAGATCACGCTGGATGAGTTGGAGCGGCGGCTGTCGGTAATCGTCGATCCGCGCGCCGAACAGTTACAGCGCTCGGTGGAGGCGGTGTCGGGGGTCGGGCCGAAGACGGCGTGGTCACTCGCGGAAGCGTTCGCTGACGAGGATGAGTTGCGTGCGGCGTCGCGCGAGGAGCTGGAGAGGGTGCCGAACGTCGGTGAGGAGCGTGCGCGAGCGATTCGCGAGCGTCTATAGCTCGTGGCTGGCTCGGCAGCGCAGTGGTGGAACGATGAAATCGGAGGTGCACCTGCAAGTGTTTCGTGTGTTTCACGGTGCGGTGCTGCGGCGTAGCGGGTATTTTTTGCCCGTCTCTTTAGGGACACTTCCTAAGGGGGTGCCGACACCCCGTGTCGCAGCCCCGCGAGGTCCGCGACCTCGTCGAGCGTGCTCGACGCCGAAGGTGTCGCGTGTCCGAGTGATTCGGCGCGCGCGAGGGAGATCTTCGCGAGCGTCCGAAACGGCTGTAGAATCGGGGAAGCAGCCCGCTACGCCGGCTCAGAAAACGATCGGAAGAAGAGCGCTGGATAGTGTTGCCACTGGGTCGGAGCCGGTCAGCCGAGGACCGTGCTCGAGGACAGGAGGTGTTCCGGCTCGCCAAGATAGCGAAGCTCGCTACCGACGACTCGGACGATCCGACTCGTCTCAGTCTGTCGCTCGCCGTTCTCGTTGATCCAGCGGAGGTTCGCGGTCTCGAAGCGCTCGGTTCCGAGGCCGGCGCGGATCCACGCCTTGTGGCCAGCGCGGAGGAGGGCGGCGACCTCCTTCCGGCTGTAGCGCGTGGCGCCGAGGTCGATCTCGAGGTCGTCCTCGGCGGCGTCGGCGAAGGAGACGCCGTAGCGGTTCATCCACTTCGCGAGAGCGCTGTCGGCGTCGAGGTTCGCGGCGGACAGCTGGTTCGCGATCTTCCGGCCGGTGGTCTCCACGGCTGACCGAAGCGAGTCGACGGCCTGGTGGACGGACTTCTTCAGGTGGTTGGTGACGAACTTCAGGTTCCCGTTGTCGCTCTCGACGATTCCCTCGAGGCGTTCGAGGGCGCGCCAGAGCGTGCGGGTGGAGATGTCCGCCGAGTCGGCGACCTCGCTGTAGTGTTGGTCTTCGCCGCCGTCAGTGAGGACCTCCAGGACGTCGAGCTCGCGGTCACCCATCGCGTCGGGGGAGAAGACGCGCGTGACGAGATGCTCCTGCTCGGCGCGGAGTTCGGGCGTCGGGTCGGGATGGGTCGCGATGTTCCGGTCCTCGGCGCCGACCTCGAAGTACTCGTCCTCGACGAAGATCCACGGGTGCGGGCCGGTCGGGAGGTCGGACCAGTGAAGGAGGTTGATGAGCGCCTCGTCGAGTTCGCGGTCGAGTCGGTCGCGGTCGCTCCAGGTGATCGAGCCCCCCGACTTCTTGCTGTCGAGAGCGACGCCGATCTTCGGATGGTAGAGCGGGCTGTCTTCGTCGTCGTTGACGGTTCGAGGGTGATAGTGCTTGAACTTCTTGCCGAGCGAGTGCCCGGAGATGAGCTTTCCCGCTGCGCGGTTGTCGACTTCGACGCGATGGAGGTGCCCCTCGATGTCGGTGTCGTCGCGGTAGTAGACGAGCTTCTGGCCCTCGCGGCCGGCGAACTCCATGAGACGTTTGAGCGCGCCTTCCCAGCCGACGACCTGTTTGCTCTTCTGCCGGTCGATGCGGACGTAGCGCTCGAACTGGGTGATGCGGCTGTCCGGGTGGACGAGCTTCGGCGCGACGTATCGATGCATCCGACCGCCGGTCTCGGTATCGACGATCTCGTCGACGACGCGGTTCACGAGCTTCGGATAGGCGTCCGGCTCAAGGTTCGAACCCTGCACGTCGACGCTCAGGCCCTCGAAGTCTCTCGGAACAGGAATCGACTTCCCGGACTTCGACGTCATCCCGCTCCACGCGGGCGTGATGTGGAGACTGGCCTTCTTCTCCTCGAGGCCGTCCTCGGCACACACGGAGATGTAGAACTCGTACGTCGAGTCGAAGTCCATGTTTTCGTGCGGCTCGATGTTCCCCTTCTGGTAGGTGAGTCGCGAGAGCCTCCAGGTCTCGCCCTGGAACTGGAAGCGCGGAAGGTCGGGATGGTCGCTCGGGTCAAGATCCTTCCCGAGCGGGAGCTCGTCGAGACGGCCGTTGTCTCCGAGCATCGCTCCCCGGATCGCGTAGAACGCGCTGAACGGCTTCCGGCCCGGCGTGCTCCTGTGCTGACCGTAGTAGAAGTACGCCTGGAACTCGTGGGGCGCAGTCTTCTGGTAGGTCGTGGTCTGCTGCTCGTGAAGGAGTTCGTCGAGATCGTGGCGTCCGTCGCAGCGATGGCGACCGTCCTCGGAACGACGGTCGAACGTCTCCTGGCAGAACCGACAACAGCGTCCGTCGATCTCCTCGAGGGAGAGGTCGCTGATGTCCTCGTTGTCGCTGTCCTCCAGGTCGGGAGCGTGCTGGTCGCCGTCGAGGACGCCGTCGTCGAAGAGAGCGAGCGCATCATCGCCGTCGAGGTCGGCGGCGTCGGCAGGCTCGTCGAAGTCGCCGAAGTCGTGCTGGTCGCGTCCGGGGCGACGCGTCATGTCGATCCCTCCGTGAGGACGTCGCCACAGGTATCGCAGATGAGGACGGTCGCGCCGTCGCGTCGATCACGTCGGTGGCGCGCGTCCTTCCAGGTGTCGCAGTGACACGCGGGCGCGTCACGATCGAAGCTCACGCAGCATCACCCCCGAAAACAGCCCTACTTGAAAGAGGGGGTTGTATGCACTTCTGGTTAAGTAGTAATTTGTCGAGTGAAGTCCTGAACCGGGTGGTGTCCCGATGCAGGAGTGTGAGAAGTGGGACCGTTGAGATTTGAACTCAAGTCCGACGGACCCCATCCGCCGAGGATACCAAGCTACCCCACGGCCCCGCACTCGGGAAGACGAGGGTGCCAGCATTAAGGCCTTCGTTTCGGGGACGCGAGGGGGAGGTCCTATCGGGGGGTCGCGTGGCGGGCTACACGAGGACGCGTTCGAGCGAGACGACTTCCCCGCGTTCGGCGTCGGGGTCACCGACGAGACGGCCGAGGCAGACAACCGCCTCGTTCGGCGTGTAGCACGCGACGAGCGTGCCGGTCTCGGCGTCCTCGGCGTCGATGACGCCCGGCGCGAACACGGGCGCGCCCTCGGCGACTTCGCGCGCCGCCGACGGCGCAATCGTCACCGACGGCAAGTGCGTGAGGGCGCGTTCGGCGGGTGCAAGGGTCGCTCGAAGCCAGTCGTCGGCCTCGCGCTCGCGCCACTCCGCGAGCGCGTCCGCGAGGTCCTGAAGGGAGACGAGGTCGCCGTCCGCGAACGGCCCCGTCGCCGTCCGCCGGAGGTGGCCCATGTGCGCGCCCGTTCCGAGCGCGAGGCCGAGGTCGTGACAGAGCTTTCGGACGTACGTCCCGCTCTCACAGCGGATCCGGAGGAGGATCTGCCGGCGGTCGTCGCTCACCTCCAGCGCCTCGAGTGCGTACACTTCCCGGACGCGGAGTCGGCGCGCCACCGCGCTCTTTCGCGGCGGCTTCTGGTAGAGGCGCCCCTCGAACTCCGCGAGCACGGACGCGTAGTCCGTCGGTGCGCTCGCGTGCAGCTCGAGGACGGCGACGTACTCCTTCGCGCCCTCCAAGAGCGCCGGGGCGAGTCGCGTCGCCGTCCCCGTCAGCACGGGGAGACAGCCGGTCACCTTCGGGTCGAGCGTGCCGGCGTGTGCGGCCTTCTCGACGCCGATCATGTCCCGGATCCACGCCGAGACCTGGTGGGCGGACGGACCCGGGGGTTTGTCCAGATTCACCACTCCGAACGACCGGAGCGCGTCGACGTCGCGCTCGTCCGGCGCTTCGCGGAGCATCAGAACTCGTACCGCACGCCTTCGACCGGCGTCTCACCCTCGTCCCGCGCGGACTCGTAGGACTCCACGGCATCGAGGACGAGGCGCGGAACCGTCGCCTCCCCCCAGCGCGCCGTGTTCACCGCGAGGTCGTAGATGGAGCGATCGTCGAAGTCGATGCCGTAGTACTCCCGATACCGCCGTTTCTCCGAGCGCTCGCGCTCCGCCGTCTCGCGTCGCGCCACGTCGACCGCCTTCCCCTCGCGGTCGGCGATGCGCCGTGCGCGAACGTCGAGCGACGCGTCCAACCAGAACTTCAAGTCCGCGTGCTCGCCCGCCATCCAGCCGGCGAGACGCGACTCCAAGACGAGGTCGTCGCGGTCGCGCGCCGTCTCCCGGAGCTGCGCGTCCAAGTCCCGGTCCACGCTCTCGTCCTCCTCGGCGAGTTCGTTGAACTCCGCGAGCGTGTACCCGCGCTCGTCCGCGAGCGCGCGGAAGATGTCGCCGCCGCTCACGTGCTCGTAGCCGAGCTCGGCCGCGAGGAACGCCGCGACCGTACTCTTCCCGCTCCCCGGCGGCCCGGAGATGGTGATCAACATATGTCTCCCACGGTGGGAGCGAAAAAGACGCTTTTGGGACGCGTCGCCGCGTGCGACGGAGTTACACCCTCAGGTCGGCGTCGTCTGGATGCCCAGGCCCTTGCGGACGACCTGGCTGAACCCCATCGAGCAGAGGAAGTACCAGACGATCCACGCCGGCATGAACCCCGCGATGCGGTCCAGGAGGTGGATCTGTCCGACGAGCGGCATGACGAAGGACGCCTCGGCGCCCGTCACCCCGTTCGTCAGGAGCTTCCAGTACATCCAGAGGAAGACCGGGATCGTGAGGAGCATGATCCAGACCATCGGCCGGAACTGCATCTTGAACATCCCGAGCTGATCGCCCATCGCCTCCATCTGCTCCTCCCGGATGCGCTCTAGGGCCTCCTCGTCACCGCGCTCCTTCGCGGCCTTCTGGCGGTCCTGGATCTCCTGCATCTGCTCCTGGTACATCGACATCTTCTCGAAGTCCATCAGGTTCGCCTGAATGATGGACGTGTAGAACCCCGTGAACGTCGCGAGGATCATGATGACGACGAAGAACGGCAGCATCGCGTCGATCGGGCCGAGGACCACGTCGACGACGCCACCGACGATCCGCCGGATCGGGTGGTAGTAGTAGCCGGCCATCATCGCGACCGCGACCACGCCAGCGAGCTTGTCGTAGGTCGTCCACGACGACCCCTCATCGTCGGAGTCCGTCGACGCGGACGCCGACGGAGACGTCGATGCCGTCGGCGACTCGTCCTCGTCCGACAATCCCTCGCGAACGGCCTCAGGGTCGTCGACGCGGAAGCCATCGCCGGCCTCGGTGAGGATGCCTTTCTCGATGAGGCGTCCCCACTGACCGCTCGTCAGCTCGCCCTTGACGTCGCGCCACTCGACGGCCTCGTCCTCGTGTTCGAGGAGCGCCGTGAGGGACGCGCGCATCTCGGGGTCCTCCGAGACGAGCTCGCGTACTTTCTCCGCAGTCCGTGCCATGCTACGTACCTCCGAGAGGAGCGTTCATCAACCTTTTACTCCGTGCGCGAATCGACGGCGGCCTTCACGTCCGCCCAGACCTCGTCCGGGGTCTGCTCACCGTCGACCTCGACGAACTCGTCGGTGCTTCGGTAGTGCTCGATGACGTCCTCCGTGTTCTCCTCGTACGTCTTCAGGCGCTCACGGACCGTCTCCTCCGTGTCGTCGTCGCGCTGGACGAGCTCCGCACCGCACTCGTCGCAGACCCCCGTTTCCTCGGGCGCGTTGAACTCGACGTGATAGGACGCACCGCAGTCCGGACAGACACGACGGCCGGTCAGCCGGCGAACGAGTTCCTCCTCGCTGACGTCGAGGTAGAGAACCACGTCGAGTTCCGTCGCGTCCTCCAAGTACTCGACCTGACTCTCGTTGCGCGGATAGCCGTCGAGGACGAACCCATCGGCGTCCTCGAGCGCCGCCGCGACGATCTCGTTCACGAGCGGGTCCGGGACGAGTTCGCCCGCGTCCATGTACTCCGCCGGCGTCCCGTACTCCGTCTCCATCTGCTTGTTCGCGCGGAGTGCATCCCCGGTCGTGATGTGCTCGATGCCGTACGCCTCACAGAGCCGCTTCGACTGCGTCCCCTTCCCAGCGCCCGGTGCGCCGAGAATGAGAATGCGCGGGTCGCTCATAGCAACCCGTTCATCCTCCCGGGATAAATGTCTGCGGAAACGCGCTCGACGTCGACGCTGCGACCACCGACGCCGTCGCTCAACGGGTCGAAAGAACGAGGAAGATGGGTGAACAGCGAGCCGCTAGTTGAACATCTGGCGCATCATCGGATGCATCTCCATGAGCTGCTCCTCGGCGATCTCCTCGTACAACTTGTACGTGATGGAGATCGTCAGCAGCAGCCCGGTGCCGGAGACGCCACCGATGGTGCCCATCATGTTCGCGAGGACGGCGAGCAGGCCGACGAGCGCGCCACCGATGACGGTGACCTGCGGGATGTAGCGCTCCATGACCTTCTCGATGACCCCGACGTTCTGTCGGAACCCGGGAATCTGCATCCCCGAGTTCTGGATCTGCTTCGCGGTCGACTCCGGCCCCATGTCCGCGGTCTCCACCCAGAAGATCGCGAAGATGGCACCGCCGATGACCATGAAGGTCAGGTCGGCGGAGACCCGGAGCAGGATCTGCCACGGCTCAGCGCCCGACGCCCCGCTCGTCCACCACATCCAATCCGAGGGACTGTGAATGGGGGCGAGGTAGTAGAACAGGCCACCGGTGACCTGCATGTCGGTCGTGTACTGGCCGAGCCACGTGGGCATCCCGGTGCCGAGCCAGCTCTTGAGGATCCGACCGACGAACTGGATGTTCGCCTGTAGGGCGCGTACCAGGATCATCGGCAGGACGCTCGCGTAGATGAGCTTCACCGGGAAGCGACCGCGAGCGCCCTTCACTCGAGCGTGGCTGAGCGGGATCTCGACGCGGACCGACTCCGCGTACACGACGATCGCGTAGATCAGGAGCGTCGTGAAGATCGGGAGCAGGCCGACCGTCGAGTTGAACACCACGGAGCTGAGCGTGACGCCCGAGATGTTCCCGAGCAGGACGTTGATCCAGTACGGGAAGACGCCCATCTCGCCCGTGCCGCCGCCCCAGTAGAGCAGTCCACCGACGAGGCTCTGTGAAACCCCCGCGATGATGAACAGCCCGATACCGGAGCCGACGCCCCACTTCGAGACGACCTCGTCCATGTAGAGGATGAGGACGCCACCGATGAAGATCTGGGCGAAGATCAGCCACTTCACACCGAGGGTTCCGACCCCGAGTGAGGCGGCGAGCGCGGTGTCGGCAGGCAGGAAGCCGCCGAGGAACACCAGCGGCAGCCCGGTCAGGCAGATCATCACGAGCACCAGGAACTTCTGGAGGCCCTGATAGATCGCCTGATCGCGCGGGTCGTTGGTGTCCAACCCGAGCAGGTTCGCTCCGCCGAGCAACTGGAGGACGATACTCGCCGTGACGATGGGGCCGATACCCAACTGGAGTAGCGACCCCTGGCCGCCGGCGAGCAGGCTACGGAACTGTCCGTACAGGTCGGACGCCCCTGCGCCGAGCCCCCAGATCGAGACGTTCGTCAGGAAGAAGTACACCACCAGGATGAAGCCCGTCCACGCCAGCTTGCGCTTGAAGGGCACGTGGCCCTCCGGGCGCGAGACGGTCGGCATCCGAGTGAGGTACGGCTCGGCAGCTTCCTTCCAGCCCATGGGTTAGTCCTCGTTCTCTTCGGCTTCGTCGTCCTCTTCGCTCGCGAGCTCCTCGCCGCGCTCGGTGAGGAGCGCGTCACCGCCCTCGCCCTCGATGAGGTCGACGGCGGACTCGCTGAACGCGTCGGCGACGACTTCGAGCTGGTTGTAGACCTGACCGGAGCCGAGGACCTTCACGGCGTCGACCTCGTGGCCGTCCTCGACGACGTCGCGGACGTCCACCCGGTAGCCGTTCTCGGTCTCCTCGGCGACACCCGACTCGACGTGGAGCGCGATGTCCTCGTCGAGCTCGCGGACGGTGATCTCCGCGACGTCGAGCTGCGACTTCTCCGGACGCTTGAAGCCGCTTTTGCCGATCGGCTCGTAGTTGTGGAACTCGTGCTTGTCGCGGCCGGCGCGGCCGCGCCCACCACGGTGACCGGCGCCGCGCCGGTTCTTGTGCGACCCACCGCCGTGCGTGCGCGAACCGCGCTGGCGTCGTTTCTTACTCGTCATGGTTATCGCATCCTCTCGAGGAGCTCGTCGACCTGCTCGGTCGTCTGCTTGCCGAGCTGTCCACCCTGCGACTGGGGCTGCTTGATGCCCTGATGACCGCCGCGCGGCGGGTGCAGGCGCAGCACCGGAGAGAGACCCTCCTCGCGGAGCGTCGTCTTCTCGTTGTACAGCGCGTGAGCGAGGTCGTCGACGTCGTCGTAGTCGGTGTTCTCCTCGACCCACTCGTCGTCGACGTCGGCGTCGCCCTCGAGGGGCTCGGCGCGCTTCGCGACGAGCGCCTTGACCGTCTCGAGCGACGGCTCGCCGTAGGCGACGTAGTCGTTCACCTTCGCGATCATTCCGGAGTACGTGTCCGTCTCCGGAACGAACGTCGCGTGGTTGACGCGGTGGAGATTGAGCATCGAGAGCGTGTCCTCGACGGTCTCGCGCATGTCGACCTCACCGCGGAGCTGAACGATCGCCTGCATCACTCGATCACCTCGCGCTTCTCGCGCGTGCGCTCGGGAATGCGGGCTTCCGCCGTGTTCTGGAGCGCGTTGAACGTCGCCTTCGCGAAGTTCACGGTCGTCCGGGTCTTCCCGGCGGACTTCGTCCAGACGTCCTCGATACCGGCGAGTTCGAGGACGTTCCGGACCGTCTCACCGCCCGCGAGGCCGAGGCCGCGCGGCGCGGGGATCAGGTCGACGGAGACGCTCCCGGCCTTGCCGGTCGTCTTCAGTGCGACCGTGTGCGGACGCCCACAGCCACACTCCCACGACCCACAGCCACGGGAGACGTCGATGATGTTCAGCTTCGCGACCTCGATGGCCTTCTGGATGGCACCGCCGACCTGGTCGTCGCGACCCTCGGCGTAGCCGACGAAGCCGTCGCGGTTACCGACCGCGACGACACACCGGAACTTCACCCGGCGGCCGGAGTCCGTCATCCGCTGGACCATGTTGATGTCCAGTACCTCGTCGTCGAGCCCCGGAAGGAGGTTGTCGACGATCTCGGGCTCCTTCAGCGGGAGTCCGGAGTTCAGCGCCTCCGACATCGACTCGATCTCGCCGTCCTGAACGAGGCGGCCGAGTCGCGTCTGGGGCTGCCAGCTGTCGTTGTAGCTCATTCGTTAGTCCTCCTGGATGGATTCGAGCACGTCGTCGAAGTGCTCGGGGAGTTCGGTTGCGTCGAAGTCACCGCTGTAGAGCGGCTCGTCGAGCTGTTCTGCGTAGTCCGCGATGTGCTCGCCGCGCGTGCGCGACCAGTCCGCGAAGACGGACTCGTTGTGCGGGACGTCCAGGCCGGCGTCGATGACGCCCTCCTGGATGGCGAACACCTTCGACCCCTTGGTCGCGGCGTTCAGCCCGATGTCCAGCACGGCCTCGTCGAGGTCGACCTCACGGGCGCGAAGTCCCGCGAGGTAGCCGGTCAGGTAGGCCGACGGGAGGTTCCCCGTGGGCGCGTCCCAGCCGTACTCTTCGAGGTCGGTCGCCTGTGCACTCGCGAGCGTCTCGTCGCCGTGGGGACCGGTCGCGACCAGCTGCGCCGTGACGTTGTTGTTGCTCTTTCGAGCGACAAGCCGGGGCTTGCCCGACTTGAGGAGGCGCAACCTCTGATGGTAGTCCGTCCGGACCTCGCGGCGGCGGCGCATCGGAACCTTGTATCGTGGTCCGCTAGCCATTATTGCTCACCGTATTGGTCTTCGATGTAGTTGTGCATCCGGCGAACGCTGTCGAACTCGCCACCCTTCGCCATGTTGTAGAGGTCACGGTACTGGGATGGCGTGAGTTCACCGCTGTCCCGAAGCTCACGGAGCTCCTGGCGCTGTGCGCGGATGCTGCTCTTCCACTCGTCCTTCTTGTTCTGGCGGGCGCCCGCCTTACCGCGGCGCTTGCCCGGCCCCTTGCGGTGGCCGTACGCGCGCTTCGCGTCCCGTTCCCGGGCGCGGCCACGCGAGTTGCCCTGCTTGGCTTCCGCCTGAATGGTGCCCTGCTGGACGAGGTCACGGATGTCCTCACGCGTGATGGCGTCCGCGATCTCCTCCTGGGCGGCGGGGTCGAACCAGACGCGGTTCTTCCCGACGTCGAGGACGTCGGCCGCGAGTCGCTTCTGTGCACTCAGGTCAGTCATTCTTCGACCTCCACTTCGACGTAGGTCGGGTTGAGGACGCGGATGCCCGCCTCCTCGGCCTGGTCCTCGATGGTCTCGCGCTTGCGCGCGCCGACCTTCGAGGCGATGCGGACCGCTTCCGTGTCAGGATCGACGCCGTCGAGGTCGTCCGCGTTGTGCACGCGGACCTCCTCGAAGCCGCTCGGGTGCTTCCCGCGCACCGCTTTCGGCGTCCGGAAGCCGGCCTCGACCTTCGGGCCCTTGCCCTTGATGCCCCGTCGCTGCTTCGAGAGCTGACCGCGGGGCTTGCGCCACGAGGTCGGGGTCCGCTTCTTCTTGTGGTAGTCCTGGCGGTTGAACTGCGGCTTGCCTTCGCGCCGGCGCTTGTCGAGGAGGCGTTCGGACTCCTCGTCGAGCTCCGGCGTCTTGTCGGCGTGGCCGCGCGGGCGGAGCTCCGTCTCCACCGCTTCCGCCTCTTCCTCGGCCGCTTCGGCCTCGGACGCTTCCTCTTCGAGTTCGGCCTCGGTCTCCTCGGAGACCTCGAGACCGCCGACGTCGGCCTTGATACGGGCCGCGAGCGCGTTCCCGACGCCGTCCACGTCGGCGAGGTCGCTCTGGCTCGCTGCCTTCACGTCCTCGACCGTCTCGTAGCCGGCCTCGCGGAGCGCCTCGGCCTTGCTCGGGCCGACGCCGCTGATGTCTTCGAGTTCCTGTGGTTCGTCGTCTGCCATCTATCAGGCACCTCCCTTCTCGGGCTTCTCGACGATGTAGACGCCGTCCTGGAAGACGCGCGTGTCCTTGTCGGTGACACGGGTGAGTTGCTCGATGTCGGCGGCGGTCTGCCCGACGGACTCCTTGTCGGAGCCCGAGAGGGTCAGCTCTTCGCCGTCGACCTGCACGTCCGTGTCGCCGCGGATCTGCGCGCGACGGGGCGCCTTCTCGCCGAGGAAGTTCTCGATGACCACTTCCTCATCCTCCACGTTGACCTGCATCGGGAAGTGAGAGTAGTGGACTTGCATCCGGTACTCCCATCCCTCGGTCACGCCGTGGAACATGTTCTCGACGTGGCTCTCGAACGTCCCGACCGTCGCGTTCGTCTTGGCGTCCTCGTTCTCCGATTCGATGACGACGGCGCCGTCCTCGACGGACACGCGCACGTCCGGGTACCAGAGCCGCCGCGTGACGGAGCCGTTAGGCCCCTCGACGGTCAGCTCCAGGTGGTCGACTTCCGCGTCGACGTCTCCGGGGATTTCGAGTTCTATTCGCGTCATTGTTAGTAGACGTAGGCGATGACCTGGCCACCGATGCCCGCGTCGCGGGCCTCGTAGTGACTCATGATGCCGTGGCTGGTCGTCACGATGAGCGTCCCGTAGTCCCGAGCGGGGAGGAATCGCTTCTCCCACTGCTCGAAGTCCTCAACGCCCGCCGAATAGCGGGGCTTCACGGGGCCGCACTCGTTGATGGCACCCTTCAGTTCGACCTCGAACTGGCCACCTTTGCCGTCGTCGACGAACTCGAAGCCGTCGATGTACCCGCGGTCGTAGAAGACCTCGAGGACGGACCCGATGGTGTTGGAGGCGGTCGATACCGTGTGGGTGAGATGCCCGACGCTCTCGGCGTTGTCGATGCCGGAGAGTGCGTCGGAGAGCGGGTCTTTCCCTGTCATGGTTTAGCTGTACTTCTTGAAGCCCATCGGTCGGGCGATCTCTCGGAAGCACTGGCGACACAGCCACACGTCGTACTTGCCGACGAGGCCCTGACTGCGGCCACAGCGTCGACACTCGTGGGTCTGGCCAGTCTCTTCGTGCTCGTGCTCTGCTTCGCTCATTGCGTGACCTCCACGTCGAAGTTCGCCTCGAGGAACGAGACGGCGTCGTCAGCGTTGAGGCGATGGTTCGAGGGGATCTGCTGGCTCCGCTTGTCACGCTTGGTGACGCGGTAGCCGGGGCGGACGAGGTTGACCGTGACGTCCAGCCCGAAGATCCCGATGTTCGGGTCGTACTCCTGACTCGGGAAGTCCGTGTGCTCTTCGATACCGAAGCTCACGTTCCCGGTCTGGTCGAACTGATTACGGCTGAGGGAGACGGCGTCGAGGGCGCGCTCGAGGAAGTCCCGAGCGGCCTCGTGACGGAGCGTGACCTTCGCACCGATCGGGTCACCCTGACGGATCCCGAACTCGGGCTCCGTCCGCTTCGCGGTCGTGCGGACGGACTCCTGTCCGGTGATCGCCTCGAGGATCTCCTCGGCGTTCTGGAGTTCGCGGCCACCCTGACCGACGCCCATGTGGACGACGACCTTCTCGATGGTGGGCTCGCGCATCTCGTGGAACTCGGCCTCGCTCATTCGTCATCACCCTCCTCGTCGCCGACGAACTGCTCGTCGATGACGAAGACGTAGTTCTCGACGGTCTCGAAGGCGCCGTCGTCGGTCTCGACCGTGACCGTGTTGTCGGCGCTGCCGGGCGAGACGGTGATGTCCGTGACCTCACCGACCTCGCCGGCGTGCTGGCCGGAGACGGCGGTGACGAGCGCGCCCTCCTCGTACGGGAAGTGCGCGAGCACGTCGTCGTTCTCGAGGTCGACGACGATGCTGTCGTTGCCGTTGTACTCGTCCTCCTCGACGACGATGTTGTGGCCGTTGTGCAGGTTGAGCTGCACGTCGCCGCCGGAGACGAGCGTCTTGTCGACGACCTTCGCGAGCTTGCCGTCCGCGTCGGCGGCCGGGATCTCGGTCAGGGCGAGGCGTCCCCCCTCGTCGGGGAAGACGCGGTAGTACTCTTCGCGCTCGGGGAACCCGAGGATGTCGAACATCCCGATGGGGAGCGTCACGTCGCGGACGGTGTCGCCGTTGACGAGGACGCCGTCGTGGTGGGCGGCGTACTTCGCTTCCTTCGTGGTGTCGACGTACTCGAGGACGTCCCGGAGCACGACGACGAGCGGGACGCCGGCCTCACCGTGCGGGCCGGCACCAGCCTTCGCCGTGAACGTGGCGGTCTTCCGCTCGACCGGCCACGACTTCGGAACGGAGAGTCGTTTCTGGTGGTTGCTCATTCGTTGTCACCCTCCAGTCGGGTTTCGCGCACGTCGTCGGAGAGGTCGAGCTCGGTGACGCGGAGGTTCGAGGCGTCGAGCGCCCGGGGGACCTCCTCGCCGTCAGCGGCCTCGACGGTCACACCGTCGACGTAGACGGCGGCGTCGGAGAGGTCGACGTCGGTGACCTCCGCCTCTTCGCCGGCGTCGTCGCCGCGCATGACCTCGACCGTGTCGCCCGCGTTCACGCGGACGCGGCGCTGGTCGTACTCCTCGCGGAGGTCCTCCGCGAGGTGGGCACGAACCTGCTTCTGCCGCTTGTGCAGCGGTGCGTTCTCCGTGCGGGTGCGCTGTTTGTGTGGTTGTTCGCTCATGTTATACGATCATCGTCGCGGTGCTCGCGATGCTGCCGTACCGCTCCGCGACCTCTCGCGTGATGGGACCCTTGATTTCGGTCCCGCGAGGCTCGCCGAGGTCATCGATGATGACTGCGGCGTTGTCCTCGAACTTCACGCGCGTGCCGTCGGGGCGCCGAATGGGCTTCCGCTGGCGGACCACGACGGCCTCCAGCACCTGTCGGCGCATCTCGGGCGTCCCCTTGGTCACCGAGACGGTGATCTTGTCACCGACGCCCGCCTTCGGGTGTCGGTTGTGCGTCCCCTGATAGCCGGAGACGGACGTGACCTTGAGCTCGCGCGCGCCGGTGTTGTCGGCACACGTGATGAGGGAACCCTTCTCGAGTCCGGGCGTGATGTCTGCTTTGATAGCCTCCATCAGTTCTCACCCTCCGTGAGCTCGACGACCACGTGGGATTTGGTCTTCGAGAGCGGTCGTGTCTCTGCGATGCGAACCGTGTCGCCTTCTGCGATGTCGAAGCACTCCGGCGCGTGTGCCGGAACCCGAGAACGCCGCTTCATATAGCGGTCGTACTTCGGGACGAATACGTCGTATTCGCGTTCGACGACGACGGTCTTTTCCATGGCCGTAGAAGCGACTTCGCCTTCGATGACCTGTCCTCGAGTGGACAGACTCCCGTGGAACGGGCAGTCATCGTCGCCGCAGTCGCCTTCGGGCTCGTCTACGTTCAGTCCTATCGCCATTGTGATTCGACTCCGTTTTCGGAGCGTAATGCGGGTCGTGAGAGCAGTATATCGCCATCCACCGTAACGTAGGCCGCGTCCTCGCCCGACGTGCCGCCGCACGAGTCGGGTTCGGACGCGGTCCCGGCCGCCTTGCGGTCGGCCGCGGCTTCATCTATCAGTCGGAACTCGAACGTTCTTCCCGCTTTCGGAACGCGCTTGCTTCCCGAGACAGTGTCAACCACGATGGTGTTCGTCGTCTCAGAGACGACGCGACCCGCTATACCGACCTGTGAGGGGTCAGCTGACTCGACGACCCGCACGTGCAGGCCGACGAGTTCGTGTCGTGGGAGCGTCTCGGGTGTCAGCGCCATTCCGGTTACTCCTCGAGGTCGCCCTCTTCTCGCTGAATCGTCTTGATGCGTGCGACCGTGCGGCGCAGTTCGCCGATGCGGCCCGGGTTCTCGGGTGCCCCGCCGGCCGCCTTGACGGCCTTCTCGTTGAGGAGCTCGGTCTCGAGCTCTTCGAGTTCGGCCTCACGCTCTGCGGGCGTCATGTCGCGGATCTCCTGAGTGTAGAGGATCGCCATTATTCCTCACCCTCCTCGTCGTCGGACTCGGACTCGTCGGCTTCCTCCATCTCCTCGAGGAGCTCGTCGGCTTCCTCTTCGATGTCGGCGTCGACCTCGTCGAACTCGTCGGTGTCGACGACCTCCTCCTCGAGCTCGTCGAGGGCCTCCTCGACGGACTCCTCGGAGTCGGGCGGCGACGTGGAGCTCGCGCCTTCCTCGGACTCGACTGCCTCTTCGAGGATCTCCTCCTCGGCGGCGTCGTCGTCGGCCTCGGTGAGGGCGTCCTCACCCGGGGCTTCGCCCTCGGGGCCGCCGAGTTCGCTCTCCTCGGGTTCGCCTTCGAGGAGTTCCTCGACGCCTTCGCCTTCGAGGTCCTCCTCTTCGACGATGAGGTCCTCGATGTCGGCGTCCTCGTCGATCTCGAAGTCGTCGGGCAGTTCCGCGCCCGGCGGGATGATCTTGACGTTCACGCCGATGGTGCCGAGCTTCATGACCGCGACACCCTGACCGTGGTCGACGATCTCCTCGGCGGGCTCGCCGTTGTGCTTGATGTAGCCGCGGTTGAACTTCTCGACGCGGCCACGGTTGCCGGTGACCTTCCCGCTGAGGACGATCTCGGCGCCGAGGGCGCCGGCGTCCATGATGCGGTCGATGGTCGTGTGACCGGCCTTGCGGAAGTACCAGCCGCGTTCGAGCGCGTTCGCGAGTCGGTCCGCGACGATCTGTGCGTTCAGGTCGGGCTCCTCGACTTCCTGGACGTCGATCTGCGGGTCGTCCAGGTCGAAGCGCTCCTCGAGCTGCGTCGTGATCTTCCGGATGTTCTTCCCGCCCTTCCCGATGACCATCCCGGGCTTCTCGGCCTTCAGGACGATCTGGGTGCCCATCGGCGTGTGTGCGACGTCCATGCCGCCGTAGCCGGCTCGGGCGAGTTCCTCCGAGAAGAACTCGTCGATCTGGGAGCGCTGAAGCCCCTCCTCGATGAATTCGAGTTCGTCTGCCATGTTATTCTTCCTCCTCGATGATGAGTTCGACGTCCACCTGCGGGGTGTTCCACGCGGTCGCACGGCCCATCGCGCGGGGCTTGCGGCCCTGGGATTCGCCGACCTTGTGGGCGGCGACGTGCGCGATGACCATGCTCTCGGGCTCGAAGCCCTGCTGTTCGGCGTTGTTCGAGACGTTCGTCAGGAGCTTCTGGAAGTCCTTCGTCGCCTTCTCGGGGTAGCGACCGGCGTCCCAGCCGTCGATGTCCGAGCGGTGACCGACGCCCGTGTTGTGCTGTTTGAACGGCACCGAGCGCTCCTCGTTCAGAACCGCTTCGAGGTACTCCTCGGCGTCCGCGACCGTCTCGCCCTTGATCTCGCGGGCGATGGCCTTGCTGTGCTTCAGGCTGATCGGCCGCTCGCGGAGCATCCCCTTCGCGGTGGTCTCCGGGTCGGCGTCGACGCTGTAACTGATTCCCATGGTTTACTTGAGCGGCACGAACTTCGAGGAGCGGGTCGCGCCGATACCCGCCTGCCCGTGTTCGACCGAGCTACGCGTCAGCTCGAACTCGCCGAGGTAGTGGCCGATCATCTCCGGCTGCACTTCGACGCGCCCGAACTCCTGGCCGTCGTAGACGGCGAAGGTCAGGCCGACGAACTCGGGAAGCACCGGCATGTCGCGCAGGTGCGTGCGGATCGGGTTGTTCGCCGTTTCCTCGGCGTCGCGCTCGCGCGCCTTCTCGAGGACCTTCTGGTGCTCCTCGGAGAGCCCACGGGTGATGGTTCGCCGCTGTCGAGCGGGGAGCAGTTCCGCGACGTCCTCCAGGTCCATTTCCTGGAGTTCGTCGAGGTCGTAGCCGCGGTAGGTGAACTCACCCTCGCGGCCGGTTCGGTATTCCGTACTCATGGGTTACTTGTTGCCTCCGCGACCGGTGCGTCGGGAGCCGATGTCCCCGACCTTCCGTCCGGGCGGCGCGTTCTTCGAGACACTCTTCGGGCGACCGGGGTGCTGGCGGCCACCGCCACCGAAGGGGTGGTCGACGGCGTTCATCGCGACACCACGGACGCGCGGCCACTTCGTGCCACGCGCCTTCATCTTGTGGTGCTTGTTGCCGGCCTTCACGAAGGGCTTCTCGGTGCGGCCGCCACCGGCGACGACGCCGACGGTGGCGCGGCAGTCCGGCGAGAGGCGCTTGACCTCACCGCTCGGGAGCTGCACGACCGCGGCGTCGCGCTCGTGCGTGATGAGGTCCGCGTTCACGCCGGAGGCGCGAGCGAACACGCCGCCGTCGCCGGGCTGGCGCTCGACGTTGCTGACGGGGACCCCTTCCGGGATCTCCGCGAGCGGGAGCGTGTTGCCGGGCTCGACGGACGCCGAGATGCCGACCTCGAGCGTGTCGCCGACGCCGACGCCCTCGGCGGCGAGGACGAGGCGCTGGTCGCCGTCGTCGAACTCGACGCGCGCGACGGGAGCGCTCCGTGCGGGGTCGTGCTCGATGTCGATGACCTCGCCGGAGAGAACGTCGCCCTCGGGCTTCTTGTGTGACAGTTCCGCCTTGTATCGGTGCGAGGGGGCGCGGAACGTACTGGTCCCGCGACCGCGTCGCTGTCCTTGAATCCTGCGTCCCATGTTCAGAACACCCCGATGCGGGAGGCGACGTCTTGGGCGTCGTCCTCCTCGGAGAGCGCGACGATGGCTTTCTTCGTGCCGTCCATCGTCACCTGCGTGTTCACGGACTCGACGGTGACGTCGTACTGCGAGGCGACTTCCTCGCGGACGTCGGTCTTCGTCGCGTCGATGTCGACGACGAACTGGAGCTTGTTACCGAAGTCCATGTCGTTCATCGCCTTCTCGGTGACGAGCGGGTACTCGATGACGCTCATCGCTCGGCCACCTCATCGAGTGCGCTCTCGGTCCAGACGGTGAGTCGACCGGCGTGCGTGCCGGGCGCGAGGTCCTCCGCGTTCACTTCGGCGGCGGTCGCGACATCGACGCCCGCGAGGTTGCGGGCGGCCTTCGACGGACCGGTCTCGCTGGAAGTGACGAAGAGGACGGACGTGGGCTCGCGGTACTTGCGGCCGCGGAGCTTGCCCTGTCCGGCGCGGACGGTCTTGCCGTCGTCCGCGCGCTCGACGTCGGCGTGCGCGCCGACGGCCTTGAGGAAGGAGACGACCTCCTTCGTCTTCACGAGGTCCGCGAAGTCGTCGGAGACGACGAGCGGGAGTTCGAGGTCGTCGTCGAACTCGTGGCCGCGCTCGTCGACGAGCTCGGGGTCAGTGGTCGCCGCGATGGCGGACCGGACGGCGAGCTTGCGCTCCTTCTTGTTGACCGTCTGCCCCTGGTCTTTCTCTGCTTTCGGCGGGTGCGCCTTCCGACCGCCCACGGTCTGAGGCACGCGGGCGCCACGTCCGTTCGTGCGGGGGACGTGGGCCATGCCGCGGCCGCTACCCATGGATTCGGCGGGGGTGCGCAGACCCGCGTACTCGTCAGCGCCGTACTTCTGTTTTCGGTTGGCCTGAGCGGCGAGGACCGCCCGACGGATGAGGTCGGGGCGGTACTCCGTCTCGAAGACCTCCGGGAGGTCAGTCGAGCCGGAGTCGTCGCCGTCGAGGCCACGGACTGTTGCCTGCATGATTTAGCCCTGGTTCGACGCGGTACTCACGTAGCGCACCTCGGGATCGAGGCGCGGCGATTCGTTCGGGCGGATGGCCGGCCGGAAGCGCAGGAGGCGCTTCTCGGGGCCGGGCAGCGAGCCCTTGATGAGGGCGTACTGGCCGGAGACTTCGCCGTAGTTCGGGAAGCCACCCTCGGCGTCGACGTCCTCGCCCTCGCCGAAGTCGACGAGGCGCTTGTTGAGTTCGGTGCGCTGGTGGTAGCCGGTCTGGCCCTGCTGGGGAACGGTCGAGCGAACGCGGCTCGGGTTCCACGGGCCGAGGTTGCCGATGCGGCGAACCCAGCCCTGGCGCTTGTGCTTGCCCTTGCGCTTCTGGACGCCCCAGCGCTTGACCGGGCCCTGGGTGCCCTTGCCCTTGGTGACGCCGGAGGCGTCGAGGAACTCGCCGGCGCGGAAGACGTCGCCGAACTCGTGCTCGCCACCGTCGGCGAGGAGTTCGAGCGCGAAGTCGGCGCGCTCGTCGAGCGAGCCGCCGCCGACGCGCGTCTCCATGACGTCGGGCTTCTTCTTCGGGACGCCGCTGAGGCTCGCGGGAGCGGTGTGGGTGACGACGCGGAGGTCGTCCACCTCACCGTTCGCCACGAGCTCCTCGATGGCGCCGTAGTCACCGCGCGCGGCCTCAGCGGGGACGTCGAGGGTCCGGTCGAGGTCCGCGTCGAGGTCCTCGGACCAGACTTCCGTGATCGGCTTCTTGCCGTACGGGGTGTCCTCGTACGCCCGCACTGCGGCGGCGCGCATCGGGGGTGTTTCGACGACGGTGACGGGGACGGACTGCTCCATGCCCTCGGTGGGGGAGTTGGACTTGTCGTCCACCATCACGACGTGAGTCATGCCTGCCTTGTACCCGGCGAAACCCTGGAGTCCCGGCTGGCCGTCGTCGTCGGGCCAGCTGTTGAAGCGCGGGACTTCACTCGTCGCGCGCTTGCGGGGTCCGAACCCCAGAGAGCCTTTGCGTGGTCGGTTTGGTTGTGGCATCGTATCACTCCGTGAGCGTCAGGCACGCGAGGGAGGCGAACATCGCTTCTTCAGTTCGCACAACCCCGCTACCCTGGTTCGGGATGGTGTTGAGCCAGACGTCGAACCCCCCGGGAGCGCCGGTGGATGTCGCGGGGTCGAACTCGCTGACCGTCTCGGCGTCGAGGCCGAGCATAGGCGGAAGCCCGCGTTCGGGCGAGCCGAACGCCACGGTCAGTCCGTCCTCGTGGACGCGCTGGGCGAGGTCGCCCACGTTCGCGGTGCCGACTGGCACCCCGAAACGTGAGGTGGCGACCCGGAACCCGGCGTCCGGACGGTCGAGTTCGTCCCCGATTGCTCGGGTGAAGACCTGGAAGCCCGGTGGGGCGTCCTCGGTGATCTTCGCCCGAAGCGGTCGTCGCGAAGATATCCTGATGGTCACGCGTTCCCCCTCCGAGACCTCCATATCGCCGGGGAGGTGGAGAGAGACCGGGTGTTGCATTCCGCAATTGACCCGAACGCGCCCTTCAGGTCCGACCTGGGTCACGATCCCTTCTCGATTCGACCCCGAACCGCTCGATTCGGAGCCGGTCCATGACGAGAGGCGGAGCGGAGGCAGGACACCGGCGTACTCCAGTTCGTCGCGGGTGTCGAAGGCCTCCTTTCGGAGGTACGGTGGCGTCGCGGCGTACCGCAACACCGTTTCGACGAACCCGACGCCCCATCGCCGCTCGCCGTCGCGGTCCGGAAAGACCACGAGGCGGTCGGCCCGGTATATCGCGGCCGCGCGGGCCACGTAGCCGAGTTTGCGAGTTGCCTCGCGTTTGTCCTCGGCTTCCCGGCAGATGGACGACGGCACGAGTACGGTGCGTGTCATGCCTTAGTCGCGTCCACGTCTCGTCACGAGACTGTAGACGTTCTACCGACGGCGCGGTAAAAAGGGTGTTGTTTCGTTCACGCCCCCGTGAAGCGCTCTCACGGCTCTCTCGGCGTCGTTCGCGTGTCACTCCGGACCGTGGGAACCGGCCGAGGGCGCGACTCCGGTTCGAAAGTCTTTTTTATACCCGGCCACTTCGATAGGATGCAGACGCGCACTAGTAGTGTAGCGGTATCACGTGACCTTGCCATGGTCACAACCTGGGTTCAAATCCCAGCTAGTGCACTTCCATCCTCTCGTTCATTACGCCTCTTCGAGCGACGGCGCCGTCGTTCGTGGTTGGTCCGATATCCGGGTCCAGGGAAAGAGGCGTAGTTCTTCTCGCGCGTACGCGCGTAGTCGGTACTGCTATGCGGGCGGGCGCGCTGGACTCGTGCATGACCGTCGTCGCACTTCTGAGCGTCGCACCGGTTCGCGAGGGAAGCATGGCCGAGGACGTCGCGCGCGCCGTCGAGGCGCTCGACGACTTCGAGGTGTCCTACGAGACGAACCCGATGGGGACCGTCATCGAGGCCGGGGACGTCGATACGCTCCTCGACGCCGTCGGTGCGGCGCACAACGCCGTGCCGGGCGACCGGGTGAGCACGTTCCTGAAGATCGACGACAAGCGGACGTCCACGTCGTCGGCGCGCGAGAAGGTCGAGCGCGTCGAGCACGAGCTCGGCCGGCCCGCCGAGCGACAGCGAGACTGAGACCGTCGCGGGGGGCTGCCGAGAGCGATCAATGCGAGAGCGGCCGGTTCCTGTGCTCGACTCCGACTCGCTGGAAAGGACGGAACTGCAAACCCTTTACCGAGAGACGGCCGAATCCGTCGGTATGGAGAGCATCAATCGGATGGCGGTCGAGCTCGCGGACGAGGCCCTCGAGTTCGCGGGGGAACTCGACATCGGCGCGTTCGACCTGGAGAACGGCGCGACGGTACTGGACTTCGGCGTGGAGCACACCGGGGGTATCGAGGCGGGGCTCCTGCTCGCGGAGCTACAGACGGCGGGGCTGGCGACGGTCCAGACCGGGATGGACACGGTCGCGGACGCGCCGTTCACGTTCGTCGAGTTGGCGTGCGACCGGCCGGACCTCGCGTTGCTCTGCTCGCAGAAGGCGGGCTGGGAGGTCTCCGTCGACGGCTTCGAGGGGCTGGGCTCGGGGCCGGCGCGCGCGCTCGTCGCCGAGGAGGCGGAGTTCCGCGAACTCGGCTACACGGACGCCTTCGACCTGACGGCGCTCACGCTGGAGTCCGACGTCCTCCCGGACGAGCGCGTCGCACAGGTGGTCGCCGAGCGCGCGGAGGTGAACACGGAGGGCGTCTACCTCCCGGTCTATGCGGCGGGCTCGATTGCGGGGAGCGTCTCGGCGGCGGCGCGTGCGGCGGAGATGGCCGTCTTCCGGCTCTTCGAGGCGGGCTACGATCCTCAGTCGGTGCTGTCGGCGACCTCTCGCGCGCCGGTCGCGCCGGTCGCCGGCGAGGAGGAGACGGCTATCGCGCGCCAGATGGACGCGCTCGCGTACGGCGGCGAGGTCTCCCTCACGGTCGCGGAGGACGACGCGGAGGCGTTCGAGGCGGTGCCGTCGACGGCGGGCGAGGAGCACGGCCGGCCGCTCGGCGGCGTCTTCGACGACGTCGAGTGGGACTTCTCCGAGGTGGCGGCGGGCGTCTTCGGCCCGGCGTCAGTAACCGTAAACGTCGTGGGCGGCCCGACGTACGCGCTCGGTGAGACCGACGAGGCGGTGCTCGCGGAGTCGTTCGGCGTGTGAGGTGGACGGCCGTTCCGCCGGCTCCGGACGCGCTCTCCGCGCTCGCGGCTCTCCGGGCGGCCCTTCCCCGGGAGCCCGACGCGGGCGCCGACTGCTGTGCGCTCGTCCTCGGGGCGGACGCCGACGTCACGGTCCCGGATCGACAGACGGCGGCGGAGTGGCTCGTCTTCCTGCGCGCGCTCGGTCTCGCGCGCGAGTCGGGCGGGACGTACGCGCGGACGGACGCGCCCGTCGAGCGCGACGCGCTCGGCGAGGCGTTCCTCGAGAACGTCCACGGCGCGCGCGAGGTCGTGACCGCGCTCGACGCGGACGCGCCCCTGCCGGCGGCGGACGTGGCGTCGCGCGTGCCCGCTCGCGTGCGCGAGAAAGGCTCGGTCGGTCGGTTGCTCGACTGGGCGGTGCTGTTCGGGCTCGCGGCCGAGCGCGACGGCGGTTACGTGCGGGCGTAGCGCTCAGTCGAGGATCTCGGTGACGGTACCGACGCCCTTGCTGGAGCCTTCGCGGAAGACGAAGCGCTGGCCCTCCTCGACGACGTAGGGCCGGAACTTGAACTCGATTCGAGCGGTGCCGGTGTCGCCGGGGAGGAGTTGGCCGCCCTCGGGGTGGAATCGCGCGGCCTCGCTCGCAGTTTCGAGGTGGACGACGGGCTCGTAGCCGGCGTCGATCCTTGTGGGGTGGTTGAGCACCATGACGTCGGCCTCGAAGGCCCGGACGGGCGTCGGGTCGGCGTCGCGGGGGAGGAGCGCCATGCCGCGCTCGACCTCGCTCTCGCGGACGCCCTTGAGCGCGATGCCGACGATGCGGCCGGCTTCGGCGCGGTCGACGCGGTGGTAGTGCATCTCGATGCTGCGGACTTCGACCTCGCGGAAGGAGCCGTCGCCGAACGGGCCGAGGAGGAGTTCGTCGCCGGCTTCGACGGTGCCGGACTCGATGGTGCCGGAGGCGACGGCGCCGACCCCGGTGACCTTGTAGGAGCGGTCGACGTAGAGGCGGAAGTCGCCACCAGCGGCGGCGGTCTTCGGGAGGCGCGCGAAGAGTTCGTCGAGGACGTCGAGGCCGGCCTCGTCGACGGCGCTGGTGCGGACGATCGGGACGACGGCGTCGTCGGTCTCTTCGACGGCGGCGTCGACGCCGTGGCGTGCGACCGGGAGCGGGGCGCGCCCGGTCGTGCGGAGGAGGCGTTCGACCTCGCGTTCGACCTCGTTGACGCGGTCGGCTTCCTCGACGACGGCGGCGCGCTCGTGCTTGCGGTGTGGGTTCTCGACGCGGACGGGGCCGTCGCCGTCGAAGCCGTAGACGCCGTAGGAGAGGTCGGCCGAGAGGCCGCGTTCGACCTCGTGGGGCTGGACGTCGAGGAAGCCGCGGGTGTCGCCGTCGCCGTCGTCGGCGCGGCCGGTGACGAGCGAGCCGACGAGCGTGGATTTGCCGTGGTCGACGTGGCCGGCGGTGCCGACGATGATGTGGTCGTCGTCGGCGGTGAGCGTGCCGCCGTCCCGAACGGTGGCGACGCCGACCAGTCCCTCGCCGTCGGTCCCCCACGTCTGGACGTCGTCGATGTGGGCGCCGGCTTCCTCGGCGAGGAGGCTGAGGACGTCAAGCGTCTCGGAGAAGACGTCGGCGTCGACGCCGGCGATGCCGCCGTCGTCGGTGACGCCGACGACGTACTGGGCTTCGCCGTCGCCCGAGAGGACGCGGTGGCGCAGTTGTGCGGCGAGGCTCTCGAGGCGCCCGTCGGCGAGGTGGACGTCGCGGCTGAGGCGTTCCTTGAACTCGACGTTGCCGCCCTCCTGCTCGCCGCGCTCGAGCGCGCGATGCAGGACGGACCGGTCGACGCTCATGGGACTGTGTTAGGGACCGTCTACCAAAAGCCTTCCTCGGGTGAGGGCTCCGGAGGCCTCACGAGACGTCCGGAGGGGCGCCCTCGGCGGCGTTTTCGACGGGAGCGCCGTCTCGCCCACGAGCGGGGAGCGGCGGCGTCCACGCGGTCGACCCGGGCATTGATGTGTCAGCGCGCTCTCCGGAAAACCGATGAGTGTCACCGGTCTCTGCCAGCTCTGTGAGTCCGCCGAGGCGCGGTCCGCGTGCGACCGCTGTGGGGCCGTCGTGTGCCGGGAGCACTACGACGCGGAGCTCGGCGTCTGCACGGAGTGCGCGGCGGAACAGCGGCGGTCGAGCGGTGTCACTAGGGACGACGAGGGGCCCGGGTTCACGGGGCCGCGTTAGCGGTACTCGTTGAGGCGGTCGCGCAGGCGCTTGGCGGCCTCGCCGGCGGCGCGGTCCCAGTGCTCGGTGTCCTCGCCCGCGAAGATGATGCCGCGCGTGGAGTTGACGACGCCGACGCCGTCGGCCGTCCGGCCGTGCTCGACGGCGGCCTCGACGTCGCCGCCCTGTGCGCCGACGCCCGGCACGAGGAACGGGAGATCGGGCGCGATTTCGCGTACTCGTTCGAGTTCGTCGGGGCGCGTCGCGCCGACGACGAGGCCGACGTTCCCGTGCTCGTCCCACTCCGCGATGCGGCGCGCGACGTGCTCGTAGAGGTACTCCTCGTACGAGGCGAGTTCGAGGTTCTGGAAGTCCTTCCCGCCGGGGTTCGAGGTGCGACAGAGGACGAAGACGCCCTTCTCCTCGCGCGAGAGGAACGGTTGGAGGCTGTCCCGACCCATGTAGGGGTTGACCGTGATGGCGTCCGCGCGGTCGAGCGCCGTCGCGTACTGGCGGGCGGTGTTCCCGATGTCGCCGCGCTTCGCGTCGAGGATGACGGGAACGTCCTTCCCGTGCGCGTACGCGATGGTCTCGTTGAGCGCGCGCCACCCGTCCGGGCCCTCGTAGAAGGCGGCGTTCGGCTTGTAGCAGGCGGCGTACTCGTGGGTGGCGTCGATGATGCGGCGGTTGAACTGCCAGCGCGGCAACTCGGCGTCGCGGACGTCGTCGGGGAGGCGGTCCGTATCGGGGTCGAGACCGACGCAGACCATCGTGTCCCGCGCCTCGATGCGCGCGGCGAGGTCGTCGAAGAAACCCATACTCCCGGATGCGTCGGGCGTCCGCCTAAACGTACTGTTCCGCTACGCGCCGTTCGGGTCCGTCCCCCGACCGGCGAGCGCGGCCTCGAAGACGTCGAGGACGCGCTTTGCGTGCGCACCGTTCTCGACGAAGACGAGGAGCGCGGGCGGCGTCGCGGCACGGGGGCGCGCGCGGAGACCGGCGTCGTCGGCGGCGCGCGTCGCGGCGTCCAGCCCGACGAACAGTTCGACGCGGGCGCGCTCCGGCTGGACGAACACGGTGGCGACGCGCTCATCGCCGCGCGTGACGGCGTAGGCGCGCGCGCCCTCGGGCGTCGCCTCGACGTCCGGGTCGGCGTCCGTCACCGTCACGTCGGCGAACGGCCCGAGCTCGCGACCGGTGAGTTCGGAGGCGAGGAGTTGGGCGATGCGGACGCCGTCGGAGAGCTCGCGCTCGACCATTCAGAGGTCCTCCGCGGCCTTCGCGGCGGCGTCGTCGACGGTGAGACCCTCGCGGCGCGCGTGGAGGACGGCGGCGACGTCGGCGGTGACACCGAGGTCCCGCTGGAGCGCGTTCACGGCGGCGACGGCGTCCTGTCGCTCGGCACCGTCGGCGACGAGCGCGTCGAGCGCCGTCTCGAAGGCCGAGCGCTCGCGGAAGAGCGATTCGTCGGGCGTGAACTCCTCGGGGACGGTGACGGCCTCGGTGTCGAAGGTCGCGACGAGGTCGCCGTCCTCACGCGTGAGGAGGCCCTCGCCGGTGGCGACGTCGATGAGGCGTTTCGCCTGATCGGGGCTCATCCAGTCCCGATCGAGCGAGAGGGCGACGACGAACTCGTGCTCGCCCAACCGGTCGCGTCCCTCGGAGACGAAGGGCGCGCCGACGGCGACGCGGAGGCTCATGGTCACCGGGAGGTGGCGCGCCGCCTAAAGACGACGGGTTCCCGTCGGACCGAACGGTTTTAGTACGTAACGACGCCATTTCCCGGTATGCAGAACCAGGGCCGCTCCAAGCGCACGAAGACGGGTGCGCGAACTCGCCCCCACTCGAAGAAGAAGAAGCACGAACTCGGTCGCTCCCCGACGGAGACGACGCTCGACGAGCCCCGCTTCCGCGTCGTCGACTCCCGCGGTGCGGGCAAGAAGGTCCGCGCGCTCTCCACGGACGTCGCGAACGTCACCGAGGACGGCGAGACGACGCGCGTCACCATCGAGGACGTCGTCGAGAACGACGCGAACCCGAACTACGCCCGCCGGAACATCATCACGAAGGGCGCCGTCATCGAGACGGACGCCGGCCGCGCGCGCGTCACCTCCCGCCCCGGCCAGAACGGGCAGGTCAACGCCGTCGTCGTCGACGAGTAACCCACGACCGCGTTTCTGCCGTTCTCCCATCGCGTAGCGACGCCTCCAGCGAAGCGTTCGAGGCGACGAGCATCGAAGGAGAGAGGAGGGGTCTCGTTGAAGCGGTGACCGCGCCGAGCGCAGCAAACGGCTCTACTGGAAGCCGATGTGGCCGCCCTCTCTGCGGCCCTGGCCGGGCGAGTTCCCGCCCTTGAACTGCTCTTCGACGTCCGCGTAGTAGTCGAGGAGGTCGTCGGTGATGGTGGGCCGGACGTTCTCCATGGCCTTGCGGAAGTGGCGCATCTCGACTTCCTCGGCCGAGTCGTCCTCGCGGAGCGCCTCGATGGCGGCTTCGCGGGCGATGGACGCGATGTCGCTACCGACGTAGCCATCGGTGATCTCGGCGAGCTCGCGGAGGCTGACGTCGGGCGCGAGCGGGATGTCCTCGGTGTGGATCTCGAGGATGCGCGCGCGGCCCTCGACGTCGGGCTGGCCGACCATGACCATGCGGTCGAAGCGGCCGGAGCGGATGAGCGCTGGGTCGATGATGTCGGGGCGGTTCGTCGCGCCGATGACCATCACCTCGCCCATCTCCTCGAGCCCGTCGAGCTCGGTGAGGAGCTGGTTGACGACGCGCTCGGAGACGTTGTTCCCGACGTCCTGCCCGCGACCCGGGGCCAGCGAGTCGAGTTCGTCGAAGAAGACGACGGTGGGGCTGACCTGCCGGGCCTTGCGGAAGGTCTGGCGGATGGCCTTCTCGGACTCGCCGACCCACTTCGAGAGGAGCTGTGGGCCCTTCACGGAGATGAAGTTGGCGTTCGTCTCGTTGGCGACAGCTTTCGCCATGAGCGTCTTCCCGGTGCCGGGCGGCCCGTAGAGGAGGACGCCGTTCGGCGGGTCGATGCCCATGCGTTCGAACTTCTCCGGCGAGTTGAGCGGCCACTCGACGGACTCCTGGACGTTCTTCTTCGCGTCGGTGAGCCCGCCGACGTCGTCCCACGACATCTTCGGGAGTTCGACGAGCACCTCGCGCATCGCGGAGGGCTCGACTTCGCCGAGCGCGCCGCGGAAGTCCTGGCGCTTGACGATCATCCGGTCGATGAGGCTCGGCGGGATGTCCTCCTCGTCGAGGTCGATCTCGGGGAGGTAGCGCCGGAGCGCGCGCATCGCGGCCTCCTTGCTGAGGCTCTCGATGTCCGCGCCGACGAAGCCGTGGGTCTCCTCGGCGAGGTGACTGAGGTTGACGTCGTCGGAGAGCGGCATGCCGCGCGTGTGGATCTTGAGGATCTCCTCGCGACCCACCTCGTCGGGGACGCCGATCTCGATCTCGCGGTCGAAGCGACCCGGCCGCCGGAGCGCGGGGTCGACGGCGTCCACGCGGTTCGTGGCGGCGATGACGATGACTTGGCCGCGACCTTCGAGGCCGTCCATCATCGTGAGGAGCTGGGCGACGACGCGGCGTTCGACCTCGCCGGTGACGTCCTCGCGCTTGGGCGCGATGGAGTCGAGCTCGTCGATGAAGATTATGGAGGGCGAGTCGTCCTTCGCGTCCTCGAAGATCTCCCGGAGTTGCTGTTCGGATTCGCCGTAGTACTTGGAGATGATCTCGGGGCCAGCGATGGAGAAGAAACTCGCCGACGTCTCGTTCGCGACGGCCTTCGCGAGCAGGGTCTTCCCGGTGCCGGGCGGGCCGTGGAGGAGCACGCCCTGTGGCGGCTCGATGCCGAGCTTCTGGAAGATCTGCGGGTGCTTCATCGGGAGTTCGACCATCTCCCGGACGCGCTGGATCTCGTTCTGGAGGCCGCCGATGTCCTCGTAGGTGATGCCGCCGCCGGTGCGTTCGAAGCCGCTGATGGGCTCCTCGCGCAGCTCGACGTCGGTGTCCTCGGTGATGAGGACGACGCCCTCGGGCTCGGTCTCGACGGCGATGAGCGGGATGGCCTGTCCCGGCGAGCGCATGAACGGGTGGTTCGTGGAGGACATCACGGGGACGATGTCGCGCGAGACGACGGGACGCTTGAGGATCTGGCGCTTGACCATGCCGGCGGCGTCGCTGCCGAACTGGACGGACGCCTCCTCGGGGGGCGCGAGGACGAGCGAGTCGGCCTTCTCGGCGTCGGCCTTCCGGATGGTGACGCGTTCGCCGATACCGACGTCGGCGTTCTGGCGGGTGAAGCCGTCGATGCGGACGGTGTCGGTGTTCCAGTCCTGCCGGTCGGCACGCCAGACCTTCGCGGCGGTGGTCTCGGCGCCCTCGATCTCGATGATGTCTCCCGGGCTGAGCTTCAGGTGCAGCAGCGTGTCGGGGTCGAGGCGCGCGATGCCGCGCCCCGAGTCGTTCGGGTACGCTTTCGCGACCTCGAGTTGGACTTCGTTCATTGTCTCTTATGTCCGATGGGGGGAGATTCTCGCCGGCGCGGGAAAGCACTTCCCCCGACGGCGAGGACTATGTGTCACAGTATCACACCCTCGTACATATCGCTGACGCTCGAACGGATTCCGGCCGGTGTCGATGGCGCTCGGATGGCCACGTTTTTCGCCGCCGCGCCCCCTCCTCGAACCATGACCACGCTCGCTTTCGACGGCCGGACGGGCGCGAGCGGCGACATGCTGCTCGGCGCGCTCGTCGCCGTCGGCGCCGACCCCGCCGTCCTCGCGCCCGTCGAGGACGCCCTCGACGTGACGTACGACGTCCGGACGGTGACGAGGCGCGGCGTCCGCGCGACGAAGGTGACGGTGCGCCACGGGGAGGCGTCGGAGGACCGACGGCCACGCGTCCACGACGACGGGGGCCACGGCCACACGCACGGCGACGCCGAGGAGCACCACCACTCACACGACGGCGAAGCCGACCGCGGCCACGCTCACCACGACCACGACGACGCCGAGGGGCACGGGCCGAACCGGAGCTATCCGGAGGTCGTCGCGGTCGTCGAGGCGATGGGACTGCCCGAACCCGTCGAGGCGGACGCGCTCGCGACGTTCGAGTTGCTCGGGCGCGCGGAGGCCGCCGTCCACGGTACGGACCTCGAGGCGACCCACTTCCACGAGGTCGGCGCGGACGACGCCATCGCGGACGTCGTCGGGGTCTGCCTCCTCCTCGCCGACCTCGACCCGGAGCGCGTCGTGACGACGCCCGTCTTCGCCGGTGGTGGCGAGGTCGAGATGAGCCACGGCGTCTACCCGGTGCCCGCGCCCGCCGTCGTCGAACTCGCCGAGCGCGCGGACTGGCGCCTCGTCGGGGGTCCCGCCGACACCGAACTCCTCACGCCAACGGGGGCGGCGCTGCTCGCGCATCTCGCCGAGGGCGTGGACGAGACGCCGGCGATGCGGGTCGACGCGTCGGGCTACGGCGCGGGGGCGAAGGACCTCCCGAACCGCCCGAACGTCCTGCGGGCGGCGCTCGGCGCGGAGGCGGCGGACGCGGGTACGCGTGCGGAAGACGGAGCACACGCGGGACACGCCGACGAGAGCGGCCTCGTCCGCGACGACGTCGTGGTGCTGGAGACGAACCTCGACGACGCGACGCCAGAAGTGCTGGGCGGGCTGCAGGAGACGCTCGCCGACGCGGGCGCACGCGACGTCTCCGTGCTGCCGGTGACGATGAAGAAGTCCCGGCCCGGCCACCTCGTGAAGGTGGTGACGAAGCCGGCGGACGCCTCGCGCGTCGCGCGCCGCCTCGCCGAGGAGACGGGAACGCTCGGGATCCGCGAGTCGGGCGCGCGCCACCGCTGGATCGCCGAGCGCGCCTTCGAGACGGCGGAGCTGGAGGTCGACGGCGAGGCGTACGCGGTGTCGGTGAAGGTCGCGAGCGACGCCGACGGCGAGGTGTACGACTACAGCGCGGAGTACGACGACGCGCACGCGGTCGCGCGGGAGACCGGCCTCCCGGTTCGGGAAGTGATGCGTCGCGCCGTCGAGGCCGTGCGGTAGCTACCCCTCGCGGTGGCGCTCGAGCGCTTCGTCGAGCGTGAGTTCGCCCGTCGCCACTCGGCGCGCGAGCTCCTCGGTGATGGTGCGGTTCTGCGCGGAGCGCTCCCGCGAGCGCTGCTTGATGACGTCGAGTTCGCCCGCCGTCGGTTCGACGGTGCGCTCGCCGACGACCTCGCCCTCCAAGCGCGCGATGTTGACGGCGGCGAGCACGTCGTCCATCCCGCGCGCGCCGCGCCCGAGATACGGTGTGGTGCCGGTCTCGTCGACGAGCTCGACGGTGACGTCGTCGAGGCCGTCGATGATGCGCGCGCCGTGAATCCGGGCGCCGTCGCCGACGCGAACGAGCGGGTCGGGGTCGTCCGCGACTTCCTCGCGGACGACGGCCGCCGCGTCCTCGACGGGGACGTGGAAGACGGCGACGACGAGGTCGCCCGAGAGGACGGCGATGCCGGGACGCGGCCCGGGGTCGACGCCGACGACGGTGCGGCCGCCGTGCCCCCGCAGGAGCGTGAGGGCTTCCTCGACGGCGGCGCGCGGGTTCCCGGGGTCGGCGACGACGACGTCGACGGCGACCGAGAGGTCGTCGTCGGGTCCGGCGATGACCACGTCCGCGTCCTCCGGGAGGGCACCCCCGGGTTCGACGGTGGTGAAGGCGGCCCCACGGTCGCGGAGTTCGCCGACGACCTCGTGGTACACTTCGAAGTCCGCGGTGGCGACGACGATCACTGTCCCGTAGTCGCACAGCGGAGCGGAAAAAGCCTACCGGGGTACCGGGGTGTTTTTCCGGCGAGCCACACTACGAGCGAGCGATGGAACCACTGACGACGGGGTGTGCGCCGCTGGACGCGCTCCTCGGCGGCGGCGTCGAGCGCGGCGCGGTCACGCAGGTGTACGGGCCGCCGGGCGCGGGGAAGACGAACGTCGCGCTCTCGACGGCCGCGCACGCCGCCGCCGCGGGCATGACCGTCGTCTACGTGGATACGGAGGGGCTCTCGGCCGAGCGCTTCCAGCAGGTGCTCTCGGCCGTCGCGGACGACCCCGACCGGGCCGCCGAGCGCATCGTCGTCAGCGAAGCGTACGACTTCGACGAGCAGGCCGAGGCCGTGAAGGACACCGAGGGGTTCGCGGAGCGCGCGGACCTCATCGTCCTCGACTCCGCGACGGGGTTCTACCGTCTGCGGCGAACCGAAGAGGGCGGCGAGGACGGCGAGGCGCTCCGCGACGTCGCCAGACAGGTGACGCACCTCCTCTCGCTGGCGCGGCGACACGACCTCGCGGTGCTCGTGACGAACCAGGTGTACACGGACCCGGAGGCCGAGCGGACGCGACCGCTCGGCGGGCAGACGCTCGAGCACTGGACGGCGACGGTCGTCCGCTTGGAGCGCTTCCGGGGCGACGCCCGGCGCGCGGTCCTCGAGAAGCACCGCGCGAAGCCGACCGGGGAGCGCGCGCGCTTCTCGATCACGGACGCGGGCATCGAGGCGGCGGGCGACGGCACGGGCGTCTAGCGAAGTGTCCGAACCGCGTCGAAAAAGCGGGAACGGTCGAGGACCGACTTAGAGTTCGCCGAGTTTGCGGAGGAGCTGACCCTGGTACTCCTCGTCGGACTGGATGCCCTTCTTCTCGAGGACGTTCCGCTCGAGCGTGTCGAGCGCCATGTAGAAGGCGTTGTCCGCGCCGTAGCCCTCGCCGGTGCCGGCGGCCTGGCCCTTGTTGGTGCGCAGGCGGATCTGGCACTGGATGAGCGGCGTGCCGCGCAGGCGCTCCTTGTGCTCGTGGAAGCGGACGTGCGCGTGCTGGACGGTCATCTTCGAGTACTTGCCGGCGACCTTCTCGATGCCGTCGCGGACGTCCTCGCGGGAGATGGTGTCGAGGAGGTCGATGTTCGTGATCTGGACGTCCATGTGCTCCTCCTCGGTGTAGGAGAGCGCACGGAGCACGTCGGTCTTCGTGATGACGCCGACGACCGTCGTGGCGTCACCGGCGGGCGTGACGATGAGGCCCGCGTAGTCGTTCTCGAGCATGACGCGGACGGCGTCCTCGACGTCCGTCTCGGGCGTCGTCGTCTGGACGGGGCTCGACATCACGTCGTAGACGGGGAGGTCGAGCATGCGCTCGATCTCGCCGCGTCGGTCGCCCCGCGTCGTCTTCTCGATGTCGCGCGTGACGAACTCGACGAGGTCGTACGTGGTGACGACGCCGGTGAGGTCGCCGTCGTCGTCGAGGACGGGCAGTCGGGAGACGCCGCGCTCGCGCAGGCGGTTGATGACGACGCCGACGTTGTCGTCCTCGCCGACGGTGATGACGTCCTCGGTGTAGATGTCGGAGACGGTGAGCGCGTCGAGATTGTCGATGACGGCCTCGAGGAGGTCGTCCTCGGTGAGGACGCCCCAGAGCTGGTCGGCCTCGAAGACGGGTGCGACCTTCGAGCCGCCTTCGACGAGCTTCCGGGCGGCGTCCCGAACGTCCTCGGTCCGCGTGAGCTTGGGGGCGTTCCCCTCGGGGTTCGCGATGGAGGCCGCACGCGTGTTCTCCTCGATGTGGGAGCTGAGGAGTTGCTTCTGCGTGATGACGCCGACGTACTCGGCGCCGCCGGCGCGGGTGACGATGACGCCCTTCGGGTTCGACTCCTCGAAGAGCGAGCGGACTTTCCCGAGGCGTTCCTCGGCGTCGACCTCGACGTAGTCCTGAGTCGCGATATCGGAGATGTCCATGTACCTCGAACGTTGGCCGGGTAGGGTCTAAAAGATTATTGCAGGGACAGTCCGAGTGAGAATCGGGATATTCGACCGCTCAGTAGGCGTACAGACCGCCACAAGGCATTTGCACTCATACGTGGTATTAATACTCATGGGCGAACGTGTCTGCTATCGTGAATTCTGTCCGGCGTGCGACGCACCGCTGACGCACGTCGACGAGACGTGCCCCGACTGCGGGGCCGACCTCGACGCGTAAGGGGAGTCGAAACCGAGCGCGGGGGACGCCCCACTCACCAACGTATGCCGGTGTGCGCCACGCCGCGCGGATGTGCGGGGGAGGCGCTCGCTGGGGACGCACCGCTCGTCGTCTCGGTTCTCACCCGGTCACCCGCGAAACGATTCACCGGTGGCTCTCCGGTGTGAGATCGTAGAAGTGGGTTGGGGCGGATTTGAACCGCCGGCCTCCTCCATGTCAAGGAGGTGTCATAGCCTGACTAGACCACCAACCCTCGGTGGCGCGCTCCTCCGAACGCATCTCTTCGTAGTCCGGGGGTATAGTTGAAGGTTTCGAACCGGGTGTTTCCCCGTGAACTATTCCCACTCGGGGAGCCCGCGACAGGCTTATAGTGGTGTACAGACTTGTACATCATAAGCCGAATTCGTACACCGGTGCCCCACCATGCAGGACTACATCGAACGCGTCACCGAGGGAGAGGACTTGACGGTCGCCGAAGCACGCGAGGCCGCCACCGCCGTCTTCGAGAGCGCGACGGAGGCACAGATCGGCGCGCTGCTCGCCGCGCTCCGCGCGAAGGGCGAGACCGAGGCCGAGATCGCGGGCTTCGCGCAGGGGATGCGGGAGGCCGCCATCACCATCGACCCCGACCGGAGCCCGCTCGTCGACACCTGCGGGACGGGCGGCGACGACTACAACACGATCAACGTCTCCACGACGTCCGCCATCGTCGTCGCCGCCGCCGACGTCCCCGTCGCCAAGCACGGCAACTACTCCGTCTCCTCCTCCTCGGGCAGCTCAGACGTCCTCGAAGAGGTCGGCGTCGACCTCGACACCACGCCCGAGGCCGTCGAGTCCCACATCGAGGAGTTCGGCATCGGGTACATGCACGCCCCCGCGTTCCACCCCGCGATGAAGGCCGTCATCGGCCCGCGCCGCGAGCTCGGGATGCGCACCATCTTCAACGTCCTCGGGCCGCTCACGAACCCGGCGGGCGCGGACGCACAGGTCCTCGGCGTCTACGACCCCGACCTCGTCCCCGTCATCGCGGAGGCGCTCACGGAGATGCCCGCCGGGGACGCCCTCGTCGTGCACGGGAGCGGCCTCGACGAGATCGCGGTCCACGGCGAGACGGTCGTCGCGGAAGTCCACGGCGACGATGTCGAGGAGTACACGCTCACCCCCGACGACCTCGGTCTGGAGCGCTCGCCCATCGACGCCATCGCGGGCGGCACGCCCGAGGCGAACGCCGCCGACTTACGCGGCATCGTCGAGGGGGAGGTGACCGGCGCGAAGCGCGACGTCATCCTCGCGAACGCGGGCGCGGCCGTCTACGTCGCCGGCGAGGCCGAGTCGCTCGAAGCCGGCGTCGAGGCCGCCCGCGACGCCATCGACTCCGGCGCGGCCGCCGCGAAGCTCGCCGACCTCTGCGGCCCAGAAGGCGAGCGATGACGGCGACGCGAACGAAGGTCTGCGGCCTGACGAGCGCCGAGGACGTCGCCGCCGCCGTCGAGGCGGGCGCTGACGCCCTCGGGTTCATCGTGGACGTGCCGGTGGAGACGCCGCGCGAGGTGTCGGTCGAGCGCGCGGCCGACCTCGTCGCGGCCGCGCCGCCGTTCGTCTCGACGGTGCTCGTGACGATGGCCGACCCGGAGGCGGTGCCGACGCTCCACGACGCCGTGGGGACGGACGCCGTCCAACTGCACGGCGACCTCCCCGCAGAGCGAGTGGCGAGCCTCGCGAGCGTGCTGGACGCGCGCGTGGTGAAAACCGTGGACGCGGACGACCCCGAGGCGGCGCGCGACTACGACGGCGTCGCGGACGCCCTCCTCGTGGACTCGACGGACGCGTCCGGTGCGGGCGGCACGGGTCGGACCCACGACTGGACGGTGACGCGCGACCTCGCCGCCGAGCTCGACGCCCCGGTCGTCCTCGCGGGCGGCCTCACCCCCGCGAACGTCGCGGAGGCGGTGCGGACGGTGGAGCCGTACGCGGTGGACGTCGCGTCCGGCGTCGAGTCCGAGGGCGGCGTGAAGGACCACGACGCCGTGCGGTCGTTCGTCGCGAACGCGACGCGCGCGTTCGACGGCGCCGACGACGAACCGGAGGTGTCGCCCTGATGGGGTTCGACGTGACGCGCGAGGCGTTCGTCGAGCGCGCGGCCGGCGACGGCCCCGGCGTCGTCTACGCCGAAGCCACGCTGGACGCGGACGTCTCGCCGCTCGCGGCGTACGCGGCGCTCGCGGACGGCGACTACGCCTTCCTCCTCGAGTCCGCCGAGAAGACGGCGGCCTCCGACCCCGGCGGGGCGTTCCGACCCCGCGACGCGGCGGGCGAGCGCCACGCGCGCTACTCCTTCGTCGGCTACGACCCGGATGCGGTGGTGCGCGCGACGCCCGAGGGAGCGAGCGTGGAGCGCCTCTCGGACACCCGCGCCGCCCGCTCGGTGGCGCCGGGCGGCGGCGACGTCCTCGACCAGCTGCGCGGGTCGCTCCCGTCGGTCGAACGGCGGGGCTTCCCGGAGAGCGAGCGCCAGCTCCTCGACGGCGGGCTCGTGGGGTTCGTCGCCTACGACGCCGTCTACGACCTCTGGCTCGAGGAGGTCGGCGTCGAGCGCCCGGAGACCGCCCTGCCGGACGCGGAGTTCCTCCTGAACACGGCCGTCCTGCGCTTCGACCGCGCGACGGGGACGCTCTCGCTCGTCTGCACGCCCGTCGTCGACCCCGACGCGGACGACGCCGGCGCGGTCTACGACGACCTCGTCGCGGAGGCCGAGCGCGTCGAGGACGCACTCGCGGACGCGAGCGACCCCGACACCGGTGGCTTCGAGCGGACGGCGACACACGCCGGCCCGCAGGACGAATACGAGGACGCGGTCGAGCGCGCGAAGGACGCGGTGCTCGACGGCGAGATCTATCAGGGCGTCATCTCGCGCACGCGCGAACTCGAGGGCGACCTCGACCCGCTCGGGCTCTACGCGGCGCTGCGCGAGATCAACCCCTCGCCGTACATGTACGTCCTGAAGCACGACGAGCGGACGGTCGTCGGTGCGAGCCCGGAGACGCTCGTGAGCGTCCACGGCCGCGAAGTCCTCAACAACCCCATCGCGGGCACGTGCCCGCGGGGAACGAGCCCCGTGGAGGACCGCCGACTCGCCGGCGAGATGCTCGCGGATGAGAAGGAGCGCGCGGAGCACACGATGCTCGTCGACCTCGCGCGCAACGACGTCCGCCGGGTGAGCGAGGCGGGGTCCGTCAGGGTCCCGGAGTTCATGCGCGTCCTCAAGTACAGCCACGTCCAGCACATCGAGTCGACTGTGACGGGCCGCCTGCGCGAGGAGATGGACGCCTTCGACGCGATTCGCGCGTCGTTCCCGGCGGGGACGCTCTCGGGCGCGCCAAAGGTGCGCGCGATGGAGCTCATCGACGAGCTCGAGCGCACACCGCGAGGGATCTACGGCGGCGGGGTGGGGTACGTCTCGTGGACGGGCGACGCGGACGTTGCGATCTGCATCCGCACCGCGACCGCCCATCACGGCGCGGGTGATGCGGGCGCGGACGTCGTTCGCGTCCGGGCGGGCGCGGGCGTCGTCGTGGACTCCGACCCGACGAGCGAGTACGAGGAGACGGAGAAGAAGATGGGCGGCGTCCTCGACGCGCTCGACGAGATCACGCGACCGGCCGATGCGGACGGAGACGCGGAGGTGGAGCGATGAAGGTCGTCTTCGTCGACAACTTCGACTCGTTCACGTACAACCTCGTGGAGTACGTGAGCGAGCACCCGGGCGTGGAGACGGCGGTGCTGAAGAACACGGCGTCGGTCGCGGAGATCGAGGCGGAGGAGCCGGACGCGCTCGTCATCTCGCCCGGCCCCGGCCACCCGAAGAACGCGCGCGACGTCGGCGTCACGGCGGCCGTCCTCACGGGCCTCAGCCACGAGGTGCCGACGCTCGGCGTCTGTCTCGGGATGGAGGCGGCGGCCTACGAGTACGGCGGGGCGGTCGGGCACGCGCCCGAGCCCATCCACGGGAAGGCCTACCCGATCGAGCACGACGGCGCGGGCGTCTACCGCGGCCTCGAGCAGGGCTTCCAGGCGGGGCGCTATCACTCCCTCATCTGCACGACGATCCCGGACTGCTTCGAGGTCACGGCGACGACGGAGCACGACGGCGAGACGCTCCCGATGGGGATTCGCCACCGCGAGCATCCCATCGAGTGCGTGCAGTTCCACCCGGAGAGCGTCCTCACCGGAGTCGGCCACGACGTCGTCTCGAACTTCCTCGAGACCGTCTAGGCCAGAACCGTCGTCACGACCCAGAGCGCGCCGATGACGACGACGGCGAGCACGAGGAGTTTCCACGCGACGTTCAGGACGAACTTCCCGACGAGCACGACGACGAGCGCCGCGATGAGCGCGACGAGGAGCGTGCCGAGTTGGCCGCCGGGGATACCGAACGCGAGCGGGAGTGCGGATGCCGTGTGGGACATACGGAGAGCGTCGCGGGCGACGGGCATAGTCGTGGCGGCGGCCGGCCGGTCGACCTCGGCGTGTCGGGTCGGCGACCGAGTCGCGAAACTGAAAACCGACATCCGGCACGGCGTCACGCTCGTTTCACCGTCCACTTTCAGGTCGCTTTGCGAGACGTTATTGCCCCCGCGAGAGTAGTGACGTAGCACCCGCGTGGTCGGTGTGATAGACACTAGTTCACGGCCCTGTCGCCGTGAACGGAAGTACTATGACCGACCCGCCAGTAACGATTGGTCGTCTCCGAACGACCCTTTCCACCCATCATCCATGACCCTGAAACCCACTTGTACGTCACCGACAGCACGGAGGGCCGCCGCATGAGTTCGCACGACCTGAGCGCGGACGAGATCACGCTCCCGATCAAGCGCGTCGACGGCGACACGCTCGAGGAGCGCATGACCGCGAACGCCTACAACAACATCCTGCCGGCGCGCTACCTCCGACAGAACGCCGACGGCGAGCTGATCGAGGACCAGGAGGACCTCTTCGAGCGCGTCGCGAAGAACATCGCGCTCGCGGAGGCCGTCTACGAGGCGGAGAACCAGGGCGTCGAGGTCCTCGTCTCCCCCGACCAGCTGAAGCCCGACCACCCGCGCCGCGACGAACTCGCCGCCGAGGTCTTCGGCGAGGGCACGACGGCCGAGGACGACGTCGAGATCGAGCTCGACGAGGAGAACGTCAACAAGTTCGCCTACGACACCATCGTCCCCGAGCTCCCCGACGAGGTCCGCGCGCACGTCGAGGACACCGCGGAGCGCTTCGAGTCGCTGATGAGCCGCCTCGCGTTCATGCCGAACTCCCCCACCCTGATGAACGCCGGCGACGAGCTCCAGCAGCTCTCCGCCTGCTTCGTCGACTCCCCCGCCGACGACCTCACCGACATCCACCAGACCGCGAAGGAAGCGGCGGAGGTCTTCCAGAGCGGTGGCGGGATGGGCTACGCCTTCTGGCAGCTCCGGCCGTTCGGCGACCCCGTCGGCTCCACCGGCGGCATCGCCTCCGGCCCCATCACGTTCATGCGGACGTTCGACCAGATGTGCGAGACCATCGCCCAGGGCGGGGCGCGGCGCGGCGCACAGATGGGCGTCATGCGCATCAGCCACCCGGACGTCATCGAGTTCATCCACGCGAAGAACAAGGACGTCTCCCTCGCGCACTGCCTGAAGCTGAACGACCCCGACGACTACACGTACACGACGTTCAGCGAGGCCCTCGAGGAGGCCCGCGAGCTCATCGACGAGGACGGCAAGGTCCCCAAGCACCTGCGGAACGCCGTCGAGGGCCACCTCTCGAACTTCAACATCTCCGTCGGCGTCACGAACGGCTTCATGGAGGCCCTCCAGAACGGCGAGGAGTACACCTTCACGAACCCGCGGACGGGCGAGCCCCACATCGCCACCGAGGAGACGAAGGAGATGTACGAGCGCTACGACCTCGCGGAGCACGTCGAGGTCGGCGAGGAGTTCTCCATCCCCGCAGAGCTCCTCTGGGAGCGCATCGTCGAGGGCGCCCACGAGAACGGCGAACCCGGCGTCATCTACCTCGAGCGCGCGAACGACGAGCACTCCTTCGACGTCGAGGAGCACCCCGACCACCGGATGCTCGCGACGAACCCCTGTGGCGAGCAGCCCCTCGAGGAGTACGAGGCCTGTAACCTCGGGCACATCAACCTCTCGACGGTCGTCGCCGAGGACGCGCCCGACTGGCGCGTCTGGAGCGAGGAGCACGAGTACGACACGCTCGAGGAGGGCATCAGTCGCTTCCTCGACGAGGCCCTCGACATGGAGGAGTTCGACTACCGCATCGAGACCGGCACACGGTTCCTCGAGAATGTCGTCACGATGTCGGACTTCCCCGTGCCGGAGATCGAGGAGAAGGTCGCCGAGATGCGCAAGATCGGCCTCGGCATCATGGGCCTCGCGCAGCTCTACGTCCAGCTCGGGATGCCGTACGGCGACGAGCCCGCGAACGAGGTCGCGAGCCAGGTGATGCAGCACATCAACCACGGCTCGAAGACGGCCTCGCACGAGCTCGCGGAGGAGCGCGGCTCCTTCGACGAGTGGGACAAGTCGAAGTACGCGAACCCGACGGAGTACGCCGAGTGGTTCGAGCACCACACCGGCGAGAGCGCGGCGGAGTGGGCGGACGGCTACCCCATCCGCAACCACAACACGACCACCATCGCGCCGACCGGCACCACGAGCATGGTCGGCAACACCACGGGTGGCTGTGAGCCCATCTACAACGTCGCCTACTACAAGAACGTCTCCGACGACGTGCAGGGCGACGAGATGCTCGTCGAGTTCGACGACTACTTCCTGCGCACCCTCGAGGCCAACGACATCGACGTCGAGGCCGTGAAGGAAGAAGCGCAAGAGCAGATGGCGAGCAACGAGTTCGACGGCGTCACCGGCCTCACGACGGTCCCGAACGCCATCGGCGAACTCTTCGTCGTCACCGCCGACCTCTCCGGGAAGCAGCACGCGGCCGTCCAGTGCGCGTGTCAGGACGGCGTCGACTCCGCCATCTCGAAGACCTGCAACTTCCCGAACGACGCGTCCGTCGAGGACATGCGCGAGGTCTACGAGTACATCTACGAGCACGGCGGGAAGGGCGTCACCGTCTACCGCGACGGTACCCGGAACAAGCAGGTGCTCACGACGCGCGCGGAGAACTCGGAGTTCTCCGACATGGAGGAGGACGAGGCCGCCGAGGCGATGCTGGAGAGCATCCAGGAGACGTTCGGCGACCTCGAGGGCTTCCTCGAGAACGAGTCGGTCCGCGACGCCGTCGGCGAGGACGCCGACGAGCTCGTCGACATCGACGTCGCGCCCTCCGGCGCGCAGAAGCGCCCGCGCCCGGACGTCCTCTACGGCGTCACTCAGCGCATCGACACGGGCTACGGGAAGCTCTACGTGAACATCAACGAGGACGAGAACGGCCGGCCGTTCGAGCTCTTCGCGAACATCGGCAACTCCGGTGGCTTCACGGCCTCCTTCACGGAGTCGCTCGCGAAGACGGTGTCGACGGCGCTGCGCGCCGGCGTCGACCCCGAGGAGATCGCGAGCGAGCTGCAGGGCATCCGCTCCCCGAAGGTCGCCTGGGACAAGGGCGAGCAGATCAACTCCATCCCGGACGCCATCGGCACGGCGATGCGCCGCTACCTCGACGGCGAGATCGACAAGCAGGTGCCCAAACAGCAGAACCTCACCGAGCTCACCGACGAGGACGTCGAAGACGCCGAGACGGAGGCCGTCGAGACGGACGGCGCCGGCGTCGACGTCGGCGACGCCGCCAACCCGAACGTCGACGTCGGCGGGGACGTCGCCGCGCCCGGCGAGGGCGACGGCCAGCCGAACGGCGCGTCCGGTGACGACGCGACCTCGGACCTCCTCGCGGCCGGCGAGAGCCCCGAGTGCCCGGACTGCGGTGCGATGGACCTCTACTACTCCGAGGGCTGCAAGACCTGCCAGTCCTGCGGTTGGTCCGAGTGCTCGTAGCGTAGCGACACACACCACGTCTCTCTCCCTCTGCGTTCTTCTCGCGACGCGCAACGCTCATACGCGCGAGCCGTGAGTGTCCGACTATGAGCGACGCCGACGGCGAACCCGGCGCGGACGCTGGCGACGCCGACGCTGCTGGAAGCGACGGCGAGCGCGGCGGCCGGCCGTGCCCGCTGTGCGAGCGGCCGATGTACAAGCGCCACTGCAAGTACGTCTGCCCGACGCACGGTGTCGTCGTGGACTGTTCGGATCCGTTCGTCTTCTGAGCCGCACGTAGCTATTTCCGCTCGCGCGCCGACGCTCCCGGTATGGAGTACTCACGCCGCGCGCTCCTCCGTGCCGGTGGCGCGCTCGGCCTCGGCGCGCTCGCGGGATGTAGCGCGCCATCGGACGGGTCGACCACGACGGCGACCGGCGGGGCCGGGAGCACGTCGCTCGGCGTCGAACCGGTCGCGTCGGGGTTCGTCTCACCGGTCGACGTCGCCGTCGGCGGCGGGGAGACGCTCGTCGCGGACCAAGTGGGCGTGCTCTATCGCCTCGGGGCGGGCGGACGCGAGCGCGTGCTCGACCTCCGGACCGCCACGGTAAACGTCTCGGGCTACGACGAGCGCGGCCTCCTCGGGGTCGCGCTCCACCCCGACTTCCCGGATACCGAGGAAGCGTACGCCTACTACAGCGCGCCGCGACGCGAGGGGACGCCGGACGGCTACGACCACACGTCCGTCCTCGCGGCGTTCGACTGGACGGACGGCGTCTTCGACCCGGCGAGCGAGCGCGTCCTCCTCGAAATCCCGGAGCCACAGTCGAACCACAACGGCGGCGCGCTCGCGTTCGGCTCCGACGGCTACCTCTACGTCGGCGTCGGCGACGGCGGCGGCGCGAACGACACGGGACGCGGGCACGTTTCGGACTGGTACGAGGCGAACGCGGGCGGAAACGGGCAGGACACGGCGACGAACCGCCTCGGGAGCGTCCTCCGTATCGACGTCGACGCGACGGAGGGCGAGCGACCGTACGGCATCCCCGAGAGCAACCCGCTCGCGGACGCCGCGTATCCCGAGCAGTACGCGTGGGGCTTCCGGAACCCGTGGCGGCTGAGTTTCGACGAGGTCGGGTTGCTCGTCGCGGACGTCGGGCAGAACCGCTACGAGGAGGTGAACCTGGTCGAACGCGGCGGGAACTACGGGTGGAACGTCCGCGAGGGGCGCCACTGCTTCGCGGCGGCCGCGCCCTCGGAGCCGCCGGAGTCGTGCCCGAGCGAGACGCCGGACGGAACGCGCCTTCGCGACCCCGTGATCGAGTACCCGCATCGCGGCGACGGCGTCGCGGGCATCGCGGTGGTCGGCGGCCACGTCTATCGCGGCGAGGCGCTCGACGGCCTGCGCGGCGCGTACGTCTTCGCGGACTGGCAGGCGGACGGGCGCGTGTTCGTCGCGACGCCCAAGGGCGAGTCGTGGCCGACGCGCGTCGCGCCGGTAGACGGCCTCGGGGGCTACGTCACCGCGTTCGGGAAGGACGCGGAGGGCGAACTGCTCGTCTGCACGAACGAGACGGGGACCGTCTCGGGGTCGTCCGGGAGCGTCGTCCGACTCGCCGCCGAGTAGTCCCCCGTCGAGCTACCGCCGGCGCCACACCGCGTAAGCGGGGCCGGCGAGGAGCGCGACGCCGAGCGCGGCGATGGCGACGGCGAGACGCGGGTCGAAGTGGACGGCGGTAGCGGTGAACGAGTCGAGGCCGACGCCGACCGCGACGGCGGCGACGGTCCACGGGAGTTCGCCGATGGCGGTGCCGAGGGCGAACACGCCGACGGGGACGCGGGCGGCGCCGGCCGCGCCGGAGATGGCTTCGGCGGGCGTCGGCGCGAGGCGCGCGGCGACGACGCCGCGAAGGCCCCCGGCGGCGTCGAAGAAGCGCGCGCTCCCGTCGCGGAACCGGCCGACGAGCGGCCAGTCGGGCGGGAGGGAGCGGGCGGCGTAGTAGGGTAGCAGGCTGGTCGCGACGGCGCCACAGAGCGCGAGCGGGAGGCCGACGAGGAAGCCGTACTGGTAGCCACAGAGCGCGGAGAGGACGGTGATGGGCCACGCGAGGAACGGCCGGGCGAGGTAGAGCGCGAGGAGGACGAGCGGGAACCACGGGCTCGCGAGGAGCGCGCGGACGTGCCCGAGGACCGCCGACGGGGAGGCGAGGAGGGCGAGCGCGACGAGCGCGACGAGACCGCAGACGGCGGCGGCGTGTCGCGCGCGGGGGAGGCGACTCACTCCGCGAGCGTAGGCCGTCGGCGAGGATAGGTCTTCTTCTCCGACCGCAGGCGCTATGTCGTCGGAGGGCGCACTGGCGCGTAGTGAGCGAGGAGGAACCGGGAGCGCGCGAGGATGACACCGAGCGGCCACGCCGCGAGGACGACACCGAACGCCAGCACCGTGCGGACGCGACGCTCGACGACCCGCGCTTTCGCGAGAGCGACACCGAACGGACACGACGTGAGGACGACACCGATGGCGCCGACCCCGACGAGGAAGACGAGTCGGGCGGCGACGGCGGGCCCGAGTCCCCAGAGTCCGTGGACGGGACGGCCGAGGACCCCGATCCGGTCGAGCTCGGCGTCGCGCTCGTCGAGCGCATCGAGGACGACGAGCTGTCGATGGCGGAGCTGATGGACCGCGTGGAGACGGTGTCGACGCATCCGCGCATCGTCAGCGAGATCATCGATGCCGCCGAGGAGCGCGGCCTCGTCGAGCGCGACGGCGCGACCGTCCGCCCGCAGGGCGGCGGCTACGTGCGCTTCGGCGCGGACGTCATCACGAAGGAGGGCGAGTTCTCCTGTCGGCGCTGTGGTACCGGGCTCTCCGAGGGCTACTTCATCGACCTCGACGCGGGCGAAGTCGGGCCGTTCGGCTCGTCGTGCATCCGGAAGGTCACCGGTCGCGAATAGTCTCGAGGAGGTCGTCGACGCGCTCGGCCTGCTCGTCGAGCAGGTCGAGTTGGGCGTCGAGGGCGGCGCGTTGGCGCTCGATGGCGTCGCGCTGTGCGTCCGCGCGCTCGCGCTGGTCGGCGAGCGCGTCCCGGAGCTCTTCGAGGTCGGCTTCGAGCGCGTCGAAGTCGACGTCCGGCCCGGGGTCGGTCGCGGCGTCGAGCGCGTCGCTCGCGGACGCGCCCGCGTCGTCGGGGTCGAACGCGAGCGCGGGGTCGGCGTCCGAGTCGTCCGTCGTTTCGGGTGCGTCGTCCTCGTCGGGCGCGACGGCGCGGCGGAACGCGTCGTAGTCGGCGACGCCGTGCGCCTCGAAGAGCGCGGTTTCGACGGTTTCGCGGACGTCGCGGAAGCGCTCGTCGGGCACTTTGATGCGCTGTGTGCGCCCCGTCGTCTCGAGGACGAGTTGGCTGGCGACCGACCCCTCCTCGGCGGTGACGTCCGTGACGTCCGCGTAGGGGATGACCTCGTAGTCGCCGTCCCAGACGGCGCCGCCGACGTGGCGGACGAGGCGCTCGCTCGTGACGACGAGCGTGAGCTCGCTGAAGCGGTACGTCCGGACGACGCGCTCGCCCGAGTCGGTGACGCCGCCGGCGTTCAGAACGCCGGCGAGGACGGGGTGGAGGACGTCGTCGAGCGCGCGCGACGGGACGTCGAAGGAGGACTCGCCGTCGAGGCCGTAGTCGAGCGTGATGGTCGCCGTCCGGCGGCCCTCCGAGGCGATGACGCGCTCGGCGTCGTGGTCGTAGGCGGTGACGGATTCGTTGCTGAGGAGGCCGTCGGCGCGGTAGACGAGCGTTCGTGTCGGCGTGACGAGGAGCACGTCGTCCCCGCGAAGCGGGACGCGCGCGGCGACTGACTCGTCGCCGAGGGCGTCCGTGACGGCGTCGGGTACGTCCATACGGCGTCCTACTGCCGGCCGGACATAAACCCGACGCCGAGGTCGTGTCCCGTGTTGGCGCACCCCGGGACCGAAAGAGAACTTTAATACGGGGCCTCCGCTTAGCCGGGGATGAGCCCGGGTGGCTTAGTCTGGTCATAGCGCCGCACTCATAGGGTTCAGAGATTCGGTGCGGCAGCCATTCGGAGGCTGTGCGTGTCCCCCGAGGCCCGCCGAGCCTCGAACCTGGGACATGCGGAGGCCGAGGGTTCGAACCCCTCCCCGGGCATTCTGCTACCTTTTACGGACCCACGTAGCAGTGCGTGGCGTTCGACTACGCGCGGACGGGGTCGTGGACGTTGCCGGTCACAGCATCGTTGGCGTCCTGCCACGTCCGGTCTTTCGCGCGCGCGATGTCCTCGACGATGCGGTCCGTGCGGTCGCCGCCCGCGCCGAACTCGGTGTAGAGGCGCATGAAGTCCTCGGCGACGTCGTGGGCGTCCGCGAGCGACGGAACGGCCGCGAGCTCGTCGGTGTCGAGGCCGGTCTCGGCGGTCCCGTACCGGACGTCGACGCGGTAGCCGCGTCCGTCCTCGGCGACGCTCTCGGGAACGCGTGCGGGTGCGAGGACGACGCGGAGGTGCTGGTCGAGGTGTTCGTACTCGACGACGGCGCGCGGGTCGTACTTCCGGCCGGCGTCCTCCTCCCACTCGGGGTCGTCGCGCGTCCAGTTCGGCGGCGTGGTGAGGCCATCGGTCATACCTCGGCGTTCGCCCGGCCCCCTGAAACCGCTACTGGCCCCGCGGGTGGTGAGCGCGCACGCCGCGCTCGACGGCGCCGTCGCGTAGCGATGCATCGCCGACGTACACGAACGATAGTTCGATACGCGATAGCGGTCTTAGATGCGCCTTTGAAACGTCTAACAGTCTCTGAATCGGCCGTGAAACGTCCGGCGTGGCCAGCGGTACGGGCGTGAGCGGCGTGAAACGAACGGAAGGATCGACCCCATATATCCGGATGGGGGCCGTGGTATCCGATGAGGTCACCCCGCCCATGTCGAGTCAGAACCACCCCCTCCACGAACTCCCGTTGGATAGCCTCCACAGCCACACCGACGGGCTCGCCCTCCTCCGTCGGCCCCTCGAAGCCATCGGCTTCTGGAGCGCCGTCGTCCTCCCGTTCCTCTACGTCCCGCTCGTGTTCAGCGGCCTCCAGTCGACCGGAACGCAGTACGCGTTCGCGCTCCTCGTCGCCCTCCACGTCGTCGCGCTCGTCGCCGGGCGCGGCTACCACGCCGAGTGACGGTTTTTCTTCTCGCTAGTCGAGCACGCCGACGCGCCGGAGTTCCGCGAGCAGCGCCGCCCGCTTCAGCAGGCAGAAGCCGGCGAAGATGACGAGGAAGCCGACGGCCGTCGTCGCGTCGAGCGACTCGCCGAGTAGGAGCCAGCCGACGACGGCGGCGACGACGGGCGCGACGTAGGAGACGAGGTTGATCTCGATGGAGCCGAGGCGCTCGTGTAGGTCGAAGTAGAGGAGGAAGCCGAGCGCGCTCGCGACGACGGAGAGGTAGAGGAGTGCGCCGACGCTCTCGACGGTGAGCGGAATCCGCTGTGATTCGCCGAGCGCGACGCTCGCGGCGTTCATGAGGAGCGCGCCGAAGAGCATCGACCACGCCTCCATCGTCTCGGCGGGGAGGCCGGCGTCGATGCGTTCGGTGAGGACGCTGCCGAGCGCGAACGACGCGGCGGCGCAGAAGACGAGGAGGGGGCCGAGCGCGTTCGACCCGACGACGGCGGAGAGGTCGCCGCTCGCGAACACCTCGGGCGGGACGACGAGGACGGCGACGCCGACGAGGCCGAGGAGGAGGCCGAGCACGCCGAGCGCGGAGAGGCGCGTGCTCGGGAGGAGCGAGCGACTGAACGCCGTCGTGAGCACGGGACTGAGGCTGACGACGACGGCGGCGGACGCGGAGGTGACGCCGGGGAGGTCCTCGCCGACGAAGAGGAAGGCGTGGTAGGCGGCGATGAGGAGGACGGCACCGACGGCGACCGCGAGCCAGTCCGCGCGCGTCTCGGGGCGCCACCGGTCGGTCGCGTACCACGCGTACGCGAGCATCAGGACGGCGGCGACGTCGTAGCGCAGCGCCGCGAAGAAGACGGGGTCGAAGAACGCGAGGCCGGCCTTGATCGCGACGAACGCCGACCCCCACGCGAGGGCGAGCACGCAGAAGAGCAGGAGGGTCCGATATCGGGACACGGCGGAACGATGGCTCCGCCGCCACTCAACGTTTCGATAAGCGCTCGCTCGCGGTGGGCCCCGCGTCGCGCGCCACTCGACCGTCCGCCGCGTCCCACGATGGATGCCGCGTCGAGCGCGTTACGCCGCGTCGCCCGTCCGCTCGCGGTGGACGGCGCGCAGGACGTCCTGTCTGGTGACGATCCCGACGAGGTGCCCGTCCTCGACGACGGGGATGCGATTGACGTCCTCCTCCTCATCGGCGAGCACGCCGAGCACGTCGTCGAGGGTCGCCTCGGGCGTGACCGTCCGGACGTCCGTCGTCATCACCTCGCGGATCGGCTTCCCGGCGTTCTTCGCGAGGTCGAGTTCGACGTCGAGTTCGTCCCACGAGAGGTCGAGGGCGTACGTCAGGCTCTCGAGGAAGGGCGGGAAGCCGAACGGGACGTAGAGCGTGCGGTCGCTCGGCTGGAAGATGTCGACGAGGTCGTGCTCGGTGACGATGCCGACGAGTTCGCTCCCCTCGACGACGGGGAAGCCCGTGAAGTCGCGTCGGGAGAGCTTCGTGAGCACCTCGCCGATCTCGTCGTCGGGCGCGACGGTCTCGACGTCCGTCGTCATCAGCTCGCGTGCGGTGAGTCCCATAGTGACCAGTCGGCGGAGACCGTAGTAGTAGTTGTGGGACGGCCCGAATCGGCGCACGGTTTAAGTCCGAGCGTCAGGTACCCACGAGTATGGCCACCGTGGGCCGCCACCGGCTGCGTGAGCTGTTCGACGACTCACCGACCCCGCATATCGCACACTACCCCCACACGCACCGACGCGATTACTACGTCGCGACGGACGGGTCGTTCGCCCCCGATGGGGGCGGCCTCGGTGTCGTCGTCGAGACGCGGAGCGGCGAGCGCGTCGCGCGCCTCGCGCTCCCGGACGCCGCGCCCGACAACAACGTCGCGGAGTACCGCGCGCTCCACCTCGGTCTCGACGTCCTCGCGCACCGCGCGCCGGCGGACGCGAACGTCGGCGTCCTCGTCGACCACAGCGACCTCGCGGCGGACGTCAACCTCGCCGTCCTCGCCGCGCGCGGCCCCGATTATCGCCCGCTCCGGGACGTCACCGTCCCGAGCGGCGCCGCGAACCACTGGCGCGGCATCCGCGCGCGCATCGCCGGCTTCGGGAAGCTCCGCGCCGCCGAGCTCCCGAGCGGGGAGAACCCCGCGCACGCCCTCGCGAACGCCCCCGAGCAGTACGGGCACGTCAACGACGAGCCCGCGAAGTGTACGCTCCCCGACGTCGAGGCGGACGAGCCCCAGATCCCGCCGCCGAGCCGCGCGAACCGACACGCCGGGGACTGAGGGACTCGGGCGACGACAGGGCGGGCGCGGGCGTCTCGCGCGTGGACAACTATTTTGGTCGTCGGCGTACCTCGGATTCGACGATGCCCTCCACACGATTTTCGCGCCGGCGGCTACTCGCGGGTATCGGCGCGGCGAGCGTCGCGGCCGTCGCGGGGTGCGCATCGCTCCCCGCCGGACCGACGGACGGCGTGACGTCGGTCCGTCGCGCGCACCTCTCGATGCCCGCGACGCCCCGGCCGAACGAGCCGACGGACGCGCAGGTGCTCGCGCTCCGCGCGCACCTCGACGGCCTCGTGACGGCGGCGGAACCGCTCTACGCGCGCGCCGACGACGGCGACGCGCTTCCCGAGGACGTCAGCGTACGGGTCGGCGCGGGCGTCCCGTCGGTCCGGGAGTTCCTCGCGGAGAGCGCGGACGCGCCGGCGTCGATGGACTACGGGTTCGCGCGGAGTCGCGTGTCGTACGCGGGGTTCGCGCTCGGCTACCTGCGGGGCTGGTTCGGACTCGACGACCCGGCTGGCGCCCGCGAGCGCGCTCGGGACGCGCGGGCGTCGCTGACGAACGCGGGCGCGGAGACGCCGCGACGCGCCGACGAGACCCGCGACTATCTCGCGCAGGTCGGGTGGGCGGAGCGCGCCCTCCGGTTCGCGTGGCTGGCGGTCGATCAGCACGACGGCGAGACGGACCGCGACCCCCCGGCGTCGCGGGCGGGCCGAGCGGAGCGAGTCGGGACCCACTATCGGCAGGCCGCGAAGGCGCGGATGCACGCGACGGCCGGCCGCCACTACGCTCGGGAGTACCGACGCGGGCTGTCCGATGGGGCGACGCCCGTCGTCGGCGCCCTCGACGAGCGCCGGGACGCGTTCCTGTCGCGCATCGAGTCGGACGCGCCGCCACGCGGGCGCCCACGGGCGCTCGCCGACCGGTACGACGACCCGGCGGTGGCGGCGTACTACCGCCGCCTCGACAACCCGCGCGGTGCGGTCGCAGAGCAGGCGCATCTCGCGCGGACCGCGGCCGAGCACGGCTGGCACGCGCTCGGCGCTCTCGCGGCGCTCCGGGCGGCGGCGAACCTCGCGGGCTACGAGCACGCCGTGGCGGCGGACGTGTCGACGGTCCGGGACGGCGTCGCGCCCGCCGCGCTCTTCGAGGCGAAGCGGCGGGTCGTTCGACGCGTCGGGGCGCTCGCGGACCGGGACGGCGCGCTCGGCACGTGGCTCGCCGGGGAGCCCGCGCGGCTCGTCGCGGCCGGCGAGGGCTACCTCGACGCGGACGTGATGGACAGCCGCGCGAGCGCCCGCGCCGTCTGCTTCGCGTTCTTCCGGCACGCGGCCGGATACGCGGCGGCGCTCCCGGGACTCCTCGCGCGAGTCGAGAGCGCGTAGCGGGCGTTACTCCTCGGCGAGCGGGCCGACGAGTTCGATGACGTGGCCGTCCGGGTCTTCGACGAACGCAGTGCGCGCGCCCGCTGTGTCGTTGTTCTCGGGTTCCTGAACGACGCCGTGGTGGTCGATGTCGTCGAAGGCGGCGTCGACGTCGTCGACCTTCACGGCGAGGTGGTCCCAGCGGTCACCGGACTCGTCGGGCGTGACGCCCGCCGTCTCGGAGAACTGGAGTTCGACGCCGGCCTCGTCGGCGACGTAGCGGTTCGTCGTGTCGCCGGCCTCGAAGCCCCACGACGCCTCGAAACCGAGTTGCTCGGTGTACCACGCGACCGCGCGCTCGGCGTCCGCGACGTTCAGGCAGGTGTGGAGGAAGGTGGCGTCGGCACCGGTGTCGTCGCTCATTCGTCGTCCTCCTCCTGCGCGTCGACGACGGCGACGCCCGCGAGGTTCACGATGTCCTTGACCTCGTCGCCGCGCTGGATAACGTGGACCGGCTCGTCCATCCCGGTGAGCATCGGCCCGATGGCTTCGGCGCCGCCGAGACGCTGGAGGAGCTTGTAGCCGATGTTCCCGGCCTCCAGGTTGGGGAAGACGAGGCAGTTCGCGGGCCCGTCGAGCTCCGTGAAGTCGTAGGTGTCCTCGACGATCTCCTCGACGACGGCGGTGTCGGCCTGCATCTCGCCGTCCACCTGGAAGTCCACCGTCGGGTCATCGCGGAGGCGTTCGGCAGCCGCCGCGACCTTCTGCGTGCCCTCGGTCTCGACGCTCCCGAAGTTCGAGTAGGAGAGCATCGCGACGCGCGGCTCGACGTTGAAGCGCCGGGCGAGCGCGGCGACGTGCTCGGCGATCTCGGCGAGCACCTCCTCGTCGGGGTCGGTGTTCACCGTGGTGTCCGCGCAGAAGATGACGCGGTTCTTGAACGTCAGCATGTAGACGCCGGCGACGTGCTCGGCGTCCGGCGCGGTGCCGATGACTTCGAGGGGCGGGCGGAGCGCCGACGGGTAGTGGTGGGTGAGGCCGGTGAGGAGGGCGTCCGCGTCGCCCTTCTCGACCATGACGCTCCCGAGGTAGTTCGGGTCGCGGCGGACGAGCTCGGCGGCCTCGCTCTCCGTGACGCCCTTGCGCTTGCGGAGGTCGTAGAGGCGCTCGGCGTACTCGTCGTAGTCGGCCTCCTCGGGGTCGACGATGTCGGGGTCGAAGGCGAGGCCGAGGTCGTCGATGGTGGCGTGGATGGTGTCCGCGTCCCCGATGAGGACGGGTTCGGCGACGCCCTCCTCGACCATCTGTGAGGCGGCGCGAATCATCTTCTCGTCGTCGCCCTCGCCGAGGGCGACGCGCTTCGGGTCGCTCTTCGCCTTGTTGAGGACGACGCGCATCATCTCCCGGCTCTTGCCGAGGCGGGCCTCGAGGCGCTCGCGGTACGCCTCAAGGTCGATGTCCTTCCGGGCGACGCCGGAGTCGATGGCGGCCTCGGCGACGGCGGGCGCGACCTCGAAGAGGACGCGCGGGTCGACGGGCTTCGGGATGATGTACTCGGGGCCGAACTGGAGGGGTTGGTCGCCGTAGGCCTTCACCACTTGGTCGGGCACGTCCTCGCGGGCGAGTTCCGCGAGCGCCTTCGCGCACGCGACCTTCATCTCCTCGTTGATGCCGGTGGCGCGAACGTCGAGCGCGCCGCGGAAGATGAACGGGAACCCCAGCACGTTGTTCACCTGATTCGGGTGGTCGGAGCGCCCGGTGCCCATGATGACGGTGTCGTCGCGGGCGTTCTTCGCCGCCTCGTAGCCGATCTCCGGGTCCGGGTTCGCCATCGCGAAGATGATGGGGTCGTCGGCCATCGAGCGCACCATCTCCGGGGAGACGATGTCGGGCGCGGAGAGGCCGATGAAGACGTCCGCGTCCGTCATCGCGTCCGCGAGGCTGCTCTCGGGGACGTCGCGGGCGAACTCGGCCTTGTACTCGTTGAGGTCGCCGTTCCGGGCGCGCTCCTCGGTGAGGACGCCCGTGGAGTCGCACATCGTGATGTTCTCCTTCGACGCGCCGAGGGAGACGTAGAACTTCGCGGAGGCGATGGCCGAGGCGCCCGCGCCGGAGATGGTGATGTCGACGTCACCGATGTCCTTCCCGACGACATCGAGGGCGTTGATGAGGCCGGCGCCGGAGATGATGGCGGTGCCGTGCTGGTCGTCGTGGAAGACGGGGACGTCCATGCGCTCGCGGAGGCCCTGCTCGATTTCGAAGCACTCGGGGGCCTTGATGTCCTCGAGGTTGACGCCGCCGAAGGTCGGCTCCATCGCCGCCACCGACTCGACGAAGGCGTCGACGTCGTTCTGGTCGAGTTCGATGTCGAAGACGTCGATGTCGGCGAAGCGCTTGAACAGCACGCCCTTCCCCTCCATGACGGGTTTGGAGGCCTGTGCGCCGATGTCGCCGAGGCCGAGCACCGCCGACCCGTTCGACACCACCCCCACCAGGTTCCCCTTCGCCGTATAGCGGTAGGCCTTCTCGGGGTCGGCGTCGATTTCGCGGCAGGGCGCGGCGACGCCGGGCGAGTACGCCAGCGAGAGGTCGCGCTGCGTGTTCGTCGGTTTCGTCGTCGCTATCTCCAGCTTTCCCGGGGGTTCGCGCTCGTGGTACTCGAGCGCGTCTTCGTCCAATCCCATGTCCACTACGGCGACGCGGCGGGCCAAAAACCTATGGACTGCGTCGAGACGGTGGTTCGTTGTTCGTCGAATTCCGTGTCTGGTGTGTGTCGGCCGTCGAACGACTCGGCGCCGGAGTTGCCGCAATTTATGTAGACCCCGGCCGATTGCGTGGATATGGACAGACGGAGTTACCTCAAGGCACTCGGCGCGAGCGGCGCGGCGCTCACGCTCGCCGGCTGTACGTCGAACGGCGGTGGCGACGGCAGTACGACGACCGGGAGCACGACGACCGGAAGCACGACGTCCGGCACGCAGCAGACGCGGATCGTCGCCGGCACCGCGCCCGGCTTCCAGCCGTTCGAGATGATACAGGACGGCGAGCTCGTCGGCTTCGACATCGACCTCCTCGAGGCCGTCGTCGAGCAGGCGGACGGCTACACCCTGCAGGGCTGGGAGCAGTACGAGTTCGGCTCGCTCATCCAGGCGCTGACCACGGACAAGATCGACACCATCGCCGCCGGGATGACGATCACCGAGAAGCGCAAGGAATCCATCGGGTTCACGAACCCCTACTGGGACGCGAATCAGGCGCTCCTCGTCCGCGAAGGGTCGAGCTTCCAGCCGCAGTCGCTCGAGGACCTCGCCGGCCACAAGGTCGGCGCGCAGTCCGGGACGACCGGCGAGGGCCTCATTCAGGACCTCATCGACGAGGGGACGCTCGCGGAGTCGAACTACAACGCCTACCCGAAATACCCGCTCGCGGTCTCCGACCTCGAGAACGGCAACATCGACGCCGTCGTCATCGACACGCCGGTCGCCGAGACGTTCGTCGACAGCCGCGACGTCGTCGTCTCCGCGACCGTCGACACCGGCGAGCAGTACGGCTTCGGCGTCCGCCAGAACGACGGCGACCTCGAGTCCGCGCTCAACGGCGGCCTCGAGGCCGTCCGAGACAACGGCACGTACGCCGACCTGACCAAGAAGTGGTTCGCCTCCGGCGGTACCACGACGACGAGCGAGTAACTCCATGACCGCCGCCGCGCTGCCGCTCGCCACGTCCGACTGGACGTACGTCTGGCAGAACCTCGGCACGCTCCTCCGGGGCGTCTGGCCCGCCGTCCAGCTCACCGGGGCCGCGCTCCTCGCGGGATTCCTCGTCGGCGTCCCGCTCGGCGTGCTCGAAGTGTACGGCGGGCGGCGGAGTGCGTGGCTCGCCCGGAAGGCCGGCGTCGCCGTTCGCGGGACGCCGATCCTCGTCATCATGTTCATCACGTACTTCGGGCTCGGGCTCTCGCCGGCGTTCGTCGCCGCGACGGCCGCGCTCGGCGTCCGGAGCGCCGCCTATCAGGCGCAGGTGTTCCGGGGCGCGCTCCAGTCCATCGACCGCGGCCAGATGGAGGCCGCGCGCGCCGTCGGCCTCTCGAAGCTCGGCGCCATCCGGCACGTGATGATCCCGCAGGGGCTCCGACGCTTCGTCCCCGGCTTCCAGAACGAGTACACGATCGTCCTCAAGGACACCAGCATCGCGTTCGCGATCAGCTACACGGAGATATTCTACCAGATGTACAACCTCATCCCGCAGCAGACGACCGCGACGCCCGAGTTGTTCGTGACGGCGGCCGCCGTCTACCTCGTGTTGACGCTGGTCGGGAACCGAGTCCTCGACTACGTGGACGACGCCTTCGGCGTCCCCGGCGGGGGTGCCTCACAGTGAGCGAGACCGACCACCTCCTCACCGCCGAGGACCTCCAGAAGAGCTACGGCGACGAGCGCGTCCTCGACGGCATCGACTTCACGATGGACGCACAGGACGTGCAGGTGCTCATCGGCCCGAGCGGCTCGGGGAAGTCCACGCTCCTCCGGTGCGTGAACCGCCTCACCGAGTTCGAGGGCGGAACGATCAGCCTCGACGGCGAGGACGTCATGGCGATGGACGTCGACGAGCTGCGCCGGCAGGTCGGGATGGTCTTCCAGGACTTCAACCTCTTCGCGCACCTCACCGCGCGGGAGAACGTCGCGCTCGGCCCGCGTCGCGTCCTCGGGAAGTCGAAGGCGGACGCGAACGAGCGCGCGCTCGACGAGCTCGAACGCGTCGGCCTCGCCGACCAAGCCGACTCCTACCCGGCGGAGCTCTCCGGCGGGCAGAAACAGCGCGTCGGCATCGCTCGCGCGCTCGCGATGGACCCGAAGCTCATGCTCTTCGACGAGCCGACGTCCGCGCTCGACCCCGAGCTCATCGGCGAGGTCCTCGGCGTGATGCGCGAGCTCGCCGACGAGGGGATGACGATGCTCTGCGTCACCCACGAGATGGGGTTCGCCCGGCAGGTCGCGACGGACATCATGTTCCTCGAGGACGGCCGCCTCGTCGAACACGGCGACCCCGAGCAGCTGTTCACGGACCCGCAACACGAACGCACCGAGCAGTTCCTCCGCCGGCTCACCGACCTCCACGGCGGCGGGTCGGAGTCGTAGATGTCCGCAGCACGCGAGCGCCGTCACGCCGACCTGGAGCGCGGCCTCACGTACGCCATCGGCGGCGCGATCTGGCTCTGGCTCTGCTTCCGGTGGCTGAACTCGTGGCTCGGCGGCGTCGTCGTCGGGCCGACGGAGCCGCTGGTCCCGCAGTCGTTCGCCACGGCGACCGAGTCGCTCGGCGCGACGCTCGGCACCGTCGCGGACGGCGTCCCGCTCGTCGCGACCGGCTTCGACTTCGTCGGCTGGGCCGTCGGGATGGTCGGGTTCGCGAGCCAGCACGGTCCGCAGCTCGCCGTCGCGGCGTGGCTCACCGTCGTCCTGACGGTCATCAGCACCCTCGTCGGGCTCGTCATCGCGGTGCCGCTCGCGGCGGCGCGCGTCTACGGCCGCGTCACGAAGTACGTCGCGCTCGTCTACATCGAGCTCATTCGCGGGACGCCGCTCGTCGCACAGCTCTTCTTGCTCTACTACGGCGCGCCGTTCCTCTCGAAGTTCATCCGCGAGGTGCCGGGCGTCGGGCAGGGCATCGTCCCCGCGCAGGCCGTCTGGATCGCCATCATCGGCTTCGTCATCAACTCCTCGGCCTATCAGGCGGAGTACATCCGGGGCTCGGTGGAGAGCGTCGACCCCGGCCAACTGACGGCGGCGCGCGCCGTCGGCCTCGACAAGCTCGGCGGCATCCGCCACGTCGTCCTCCCGCAGGCGCTCCGGTACGCGATCCCGTCGTGGACGAACGAGCTCGTCTACCTCATCAAGTACAGCTCGCTCGCGACGTTCATCACCGTCCCGGAGATCTTCACGCAGGCGGACGCGATCGGCTCTGAGACGTTCGCGTACACGAACGCCTACGTCCTCGCGGCCGTCTTCTACCTCGTGCTCGTCGTCACCGCGTCCTACGCGATGTCGAGAGTGGAGGCCGAGGTCGCGATTCCGGGCGTCGGCAGCAGCGACGCCGGGCGCTAGCGATACGTCCCGAAGCCGACGCGCTCGGTGACGTTCACCGCCGTCCACCCGTCGTGCGAGCCGGTCAGCTCGACGCTCCCGTACTGGTGGTACTCGTTGCCCGTCCAGCCGCCGGCGAACCACCAGTTCGAGCCGGTGAACGAGACGAACACCTCGACGCTGGCGTTCGCCGGCGCGTCGTAGTCGGCGTAGACGGCGCTCTCGACGTGCCGGCAGGTGGCGTCGCCGGCGCCGGGGTCGTCGCAGGACACCTCGACGGCGTTCCGCCGCGGGACGAGCACCGGTTCGTCGCCGACGGGCGAGCGCGTGTCGATGGTGTGGTTCGTGCGGAGCGTCACGACCACCGTGTAGGGGTCGGTGACGCTGTGGTTTCCGGGCACGGGGGCGGGGTCGGCAGTCGTCGTCGGACCGTCACCGGTCGGGAGCGGCGTCGGGTCGGAGACGGTGCGCGTCTTCGCGGGGATGCGGGCGGCGGTGACGGCGAGCATCGGGCCCGCCGAGGTGTCGACGACCGCGTAGGAGAGGTTCGCGTCGCGCGTGACGCTGGCGTTCGGGACGCTCCCGGGGTCGACGACCGCCGCGCCGACGCGCGTCTCGTTCGCCTCGGCGGGCACGGGGAGGTAGAGGGTCGCGTTCGTGAGCGTCGCGTTCGGCGTGACGCTCGCGCGGTACTCGTACTCGTGCGTGTACGACTCCTCGACGGGCTGCGTGAAGTTCCAGAAGAGGACGACGGCGCCGCCGACGACGGCCGCGAACACGACGAGGGCGACGGCGACGACGGCGACGACGGTCCGACGAGCGGGCATACGCGCACGGACACCGGTCAGCGTGATGAAGGTTTCTCAGAACTCGGTAACGACTTCGACGCCCGCCGTCCCGTAGTCGTCCATCGCGGCGAGGCGGGCGGGCACGGCGTCGAGCGACACCTCGCGGGTGACGAGCGCGCCCGGGTCGACGGCCGCGCCGGCGACGAACCGGAGGAGCGCGGGATACGCCGTGGGGCTGAGGCCGCGCGCGCCCACCCAGTCGAGTTCGTCGCGCGTCATCGCGTCCGTCGGGAGCGCCACCTCGCCCGCCTCGGCGTCCGTCGTGAGGCCGATTTGGACGTGCGTGCCGCCCCGCCGGAGCGAGCGGGCGGAGTTCCGACAGGTCTCCGCGCGCCCGAGGGCGTCCACGGAGACGTGCGCGCCGCCGTCGGTCACCTCGCGAACGGCCGCGTCCGCACTCGCGGGTCCGCCGTCTTCGCTCGCGTCCACGAGTTCGGCCGCGCCGAGGTCGGCGGCGAGCGCCAGCGGTTCCTCGCGCACGTCGACCGCGACGACGGTCGCGCCGCGCGCCGCCGCGATCTGGACGGCGGACAGGCCGACGCCGCCGCAGCCGTGGACGGCGACCCGGTCGCCCGGGCCGACCGACGCGCGCTCGACGAGACCGTTGAACGCGGTGGCGTAGCGACAGCCGAGCGCGGCGGCGTCCCGGGCGGAGAGCGCGTCCGGGAGCGCGGCGAGGTTGTAGTCGGCGTGCGGGACGGCGACCCGTTCGGCGAACGCGCCCGGCACCGAGGGCTCGAAGCCGAGCGCGTACCCGTCGGAGCAGCGGTTCCCGTGCCCGGTCACGCAGTGCTCGCAGGTGCCGTCGCCGAGTGAGAACGGGACGGCGACCCGGTCCCCGACCGCCCACTCGGTGACGCGCTCACCGACGGCGCTGATCGTGCCCGCGGGTTCGTGGCCGAGCACCTGCCCGCGCTCGACCGCGTCGTCCGCCCACTCGCCGTGGCCCTTCCAGGCGTGCCAATCGCTCCGGCAGACCCCGCAGGCCTCGACGTCGACGACGACGCCGTGCTCGGGCGGCGTCGGTTCGGGGACGTCCTCGATGGCGAGCGGGGCGTCGTACTCGCGCAAGACGGCGGCCTTCATGCGTGGTGGTGCGCGCGCGGACGGGAAAAGCGTCGCCTTCGTCCCCGCCGAGAGGACGGAAGTCCGAAGCCATTTGTAGCGCCTCGCCCTCCCATGGCCCATGAGCGACGCAGACGCCGGGAGCGAGGGCGAGTACGTCCGAACGGCGGAGGAAGTCGAGAACGCGCGCCAAGACGTCATCGCGGTGAACAACGCGGACGAGCCCGAGGGGCTGGTCAATCGCCTCGACGCCCACACGGGCGACGGCGTCCGCCACCGGGCGTTCACCTGCGTGCTCTTCGACGAGGACGGGCGCGTCCTCCTCGCGCAGCGCGCCGCGCGCAAGCGCCTCTGGGACACCCACTGGGACGGCACCGTCGCCTCCCACCCCGTCGAGGGCCAGTCGCAGGTCGAGGCGACGGAGGAGCGCCTCGAGGAGGAGCTCGGCGTGACGCCCGACCAGTACGACGACCTCGAGGTCACCGACCGCTTCGAGTACAAGCGCCACTACCTCGACGAGGGCGTCGAGTGGGAGGTCTGCGCGGTCCTGCAGGCGACGCTCCACGACACGACGCTCGACCCGGACGAGGCCGAGGTCGGCGGCGTGCTCTGGGCGGACTACGAGGACCTCTGGGAGAACCCGCGCCACTACCGCCAGCTGCGCTTCTGCCCGTGGTTCGACATCGCGCTTCGCCGCGACCTCACGGGCGACGCGGACCCGGACGCCGGCGGCCCTCGGGAGTGACCGTGGTTCCGTAGGAACCACGGAGAAACGAGCGGGGAGGGACGACCCGCGAGTAACCGTCGCGCCGAGCGCGAGCGAGGAACCACGAAAAGGCGAGCGCTGACCGGCGGGAAGCGCGAATGACGCGGTTCCTGCGGAGCCGCGACGAACGCGAGCGCGATAGCTCGACGCCGCGCGTCCGCGAGTCTCTTGGGTGCGCGGCACGTCGTCGGCGTATGACCGAGACGCAGGACGCCCTCACGGGACAGGTCGCGCTCGTCACCGGCGCCACGACCGACGTGGGGCGCGCGGTGGCGGCGGGGTTGGCGGCGCGCGAGGCGACCGTGTACGCGGCGACGGAGTCGATGAGCGACGACGTCCCCGAGGGCTGTGAGCACGTCCTCCTCGACGTCACACAGGAGGGCGACGTCGAGGCGGTTGTGGACGGCATCTACGCCGAGACGGAGCGCCTCGACGTGCTCGTGAACGCGGCGGAGTTCGGCCGCCCCGACGAGGGGCGGGACACCGTCGTGACGGAGGACGCGACCCGACTCGACCGGGCGCTCGCGACGAACGTTCGCGGACCGATGGTGCTCGCGAAGCACGCCCTCCCGCTGTTGCTCCAGCAGCGCGCGCCCCGCGTCGTGAACGTCGGGAGCGCGCTCGGCCCCGCCGTCGGGTCGGGAGCGCCGGGCTATCAGGTGTCGAAGGCGGGCCTCGAGGCGTTCACGGCGTACCTCGACGCCGAATACGGCTCCCGGGGGTTGTTGGCGAACACGGCGTACGGCCCCGAGGGCGACGACGAGCGGGTGGCGGAGACGGCGCTGTGGCTCGCGCGACTCGCGGGCGGCGGCCCGATGGGCGAGGCGTTCGTCGGCCCGGACGAGCGCGTCTAAGTGCGCGAGGCCTGCACGGACCAGAGCGCGGCGACGGCGAGAATCAGCGCGGGCACCATCGCGGCGGCCATGTAGGCGTTCTCGAAGCCGAGGAAGGCGGGCGGCCACGCGTAGACGACGGCCGGCGCGACGATGCCGGCGAACGCGACGACGCCGACGAGTATCCACGACTGGCGTTCCGAGAGGCCGTCGGCGTCGCTGTCGGGGTTCGCCGGTTCGTGGACGTACGTGTCCGCGGCGTCTGACGCCATCACCGGTGCGTATCGGCGGCGCCCCCATAGCCTTGCCGGTCGTCGGGCGCGGTGACAACGGCTTTGCGGGTGGCGACGCCACCACGGATATGGTCGACTTCCAGTCCCGCGACAGCCGACTCGCCGGCGACGACGAGGCGGACGCCGACGAGGGAGACGCCGACACGGCGGGCGGCGCGGACGAGCACGCCGGTGAGGGGGGACAGGGCGAATCCGGTCGCGACGGGTCGGGCCACGGCGAATCGGGAGCCGACGCGGACGACGCGAGCCACGAGCACGGGGCGGACGGGCACGACCACCACGCGCACGACGTCGAGACGGTGGCGTTCGGCGTCGTGACCGTCTCCTCCTCCCGGAGCGAGGACGACGACCCGAGCGGGGACGCGATACTCTCCCTGCTCGACGAGGGCGGCCACGAGGTGGTGTCGCGCGACGTCGTCCCGGACGACTACGACCGCGTGCAGGGCGTCGTCGACCGCGTCGCCCGACAGGACGACGTCGACGCGATCGTGACGACCGGCGGGACGGGCGTGACGCCGGACGACGTCACCGTCGAGGCGGTGCGGCCGCTCTGCGACAAGCGCCTCCCCGGGTTCGGCGAGCTCTTCCGCCGGCTCTCCTACGAGGAGATCGGGACGCGTATCGTCGGGACGCGCGCGGAGGCGGGCGTCGCGAGCGGCGTGCCGATCTTCTGCCTCCCGGGGAGCGAGAGCGCCGTCCGCCTCGGCGTCTCGGAGGTGATTCTGCCCGAGATCGCCCACCTCGTCGGGCTCGCGACACGTCCCGAGCACGAGCGCGCCGACGGCCCGGCGGATGCGGACGCGGCGACCGGCGAGGACGGCGCGGGAGACGAGACGGCCGATGACGAGGGTGCGAGCGACGAGGGGAGCGAGGGGGAGGACGCGCCGTGACGTCGAAGGACGACGTCCGCGAGGGCGTCTGGGACGCGCTCGATGAGGAAGGCCTCGCGCGCTTCCCGTTCCCGCCCCACGGCCGCATCCCGAACTTCGACGGGGCGCGCGAGGCCGCCGAGCGCCTCGCGGAGACGGCGGCGTGGCGCGACGCGGACGCCGTGAAGGCGAACCCGGACGCGCCACAGTTGCCGGCGCGTCGGCGCGCGCTCCACGACGGGAAGACGCTCTACATGGCGGTGCCGCGCCTGCGCGACCCGGAGTGCTTCCTCGAACTCGACCCCGCGCGCATCGACTCCGAGGAGTACGACCGCGCGCCCGCGCTCTCGAACGTCGAGGAGTACGCGGAGGCCGTCCGCCCGGAGGCGCTCGGGCACGTCGACCTCGTGCTCTCCGGGAGCGTCGCGGTGAGCGAGGACGGCGCGCGCGTCGGGAAGGGCGAGGGGTTCAGCGACTTCGAGTTCGCGATACTCACCGACCTCGGGCTGGTGGGGCCGACTCCCGGGAGCGCCCACCGAGCGGCGAGCGGTGGCGGGGAACCCGCGAGCGACGCGGCGACGACCGTCGCGACGACCGTCCACGAGGTGCAGGTGTTCGAGGCGGCGACGTGGCCGGTCGCCGACCACGACGTCCCCATGGACCTCGTCGTGACGCCCGAGCGCGTGGTCGAAACGGAGACGCCGTACGACCGGCCCGACGGCGTGGACTGGGACGCCGTGAGCGAGGCCGAGCGCGAGGAGATACCGGTCTTGGGCGAACTCGATTCGGGGAGATAGTTTATCCGGGCGGGCGACGAATCGCGTGGTATGCCCCCGGGTGACGGGACGGGCGGTGACGGCGCCGAGGGACCGGACGCCGCCGCGCGCGCCGTCCGCGACCGGGCGCTGGACGCCTGCGAGGGCGAACCGACCTGTTCGGTCTGTCCCGCGAGCGCCGACTTCTACCTCTACGAGGCGGGGCGCGTGTCGACGTTCGCGTGCTGGGAGCACGTCAGCCCGTACGCGGCGGACGTGAACGGCTCGCCCGAGGAGGCCGCGCGCCCCATCGCGGTGCCGCTCGACTCCTTCAGGGAGTGAGCGATTCGCGGACGCCGTCGAGCGCGCCCGAGAGCAACGCGAGCGGCAGGACGGCGTCCGCGGCGGCGTACGAGCCCGCGAGCACGACGCCGACCCCCGTCCCGAGCGCGCCACAGGCGAGCGCGAGGTCCACGCTCCCGCGGGACGGCCGGAGGCGCGCGAGGAGCGCTCGCGGACCGGACGGCGTCGGGAGAGGGACGGGTGGGCGCGGGAGCGACGGCATCACTCGGCGGTCGGGGCGAGTTCTTCGGCGACGGCCTCGACGGGGAGGACGTCCGGGTGGACGGCGAAGTCGAGGTTCCCGCGCACGAACTCGGGCACGGAGTCCTCGGCGTAGACGACGGTCTTGAGGTCGTCGTTCAGTTCGAGCGAGACGGGAATCGCGGTGGCTTCGCTGACGTCGGTGACGACGAGGAGGTCGGCCGTCTCGATGCCGACCTCGCGGAGGCGCTCGCCGGACGCGACGCCCTCGAGACGGGTGACGGTCGCGCCGCGCGCTTCGAGCGCGGCGCCGAGGCCGCGGTCCGGGCCGACGATGATGACGTTCATACGTGGCGGTGGGTGCGAGCGCCTAAGAAGGTGGCGAGTACGCGGTGCGGGCGTTCACTCGCGGCGGCCGCGGACGACGTAGCCGTCCGTGAGGGGCCCGCCTCACTCCATCGGCCCCATCGTCGCGGTGAACACCGCGGTCTCGTCGCTCTCGTTGCGCGCGCCGTGCGGGACGCCGCGCTCGAAGGGGACGACGGCGGGCGCACCGACGCGCTCCGGCTCGCCGTCCGCGACGACGACGAGGTCTCCCTCGAGGACGTGGAAGACGTTCGTCTGCTCGGGGTGCTCGTGGGGCTCGACCGCCGCGCCGGGTCCGAGCGCGAACGCCTTCACGAGCACGTCGGGCGAGTAGTGGAGTTCGGTCGTGACGACTTCGCCGTCGGCGGCGTCGGTGTCGACGTCGTCGTAGCAGTCCATACGGTCGTCGTCGCGGGGCGAAAAGAAAGACGTGGCGGCGGATGCGATAGCGGACGTGGTGGCGGAACCCGAACCGTGCCGACCGCGAGCGCGGAGCGTGTTTGTGCGAGGAGTGAGTCCCGCAGTCGTTCGAAACGGCTTTTCCGTCTCGTGATGACGAGACGGCCTCGGCGTCCCGGACCAGGCCGGAGGTCCGTGGAAGCCCGACGAGCGAAAAGACGGTGCTTACTCGTACTCGATGGTCGCCGGCGGCTTGTGGGTGACGTCGTAGACGACGCGCGAACAGTCCTCGACGGTGCCGGTGATCCGGCTCTGGAGGCGCTGGAGGGTCTCCCAGTCGAGTTCTTGGGCGCGCGCCGTCATGCCGTCGCGGCTCTCGACGGAGCGGACGGCGACGACGTGGCCGTGGACGCGGTTGTCGCCCTTCACGCCCGTCGCGCGGCCGAGGACGGCGGCGAACGCCTGCCACGGGTCGTACTCCTCGAGTTCGTCCTCGACGATGGCGGTCGCCTCGCGGGCGACGCGCACCTTCTCGGGGGTGACTTCGCCGACGACGCGGACGGCGAGGCCGGGACCGGGGAAGGGCATCCGCTCGCTGATCACTTCCTCGAGGCCGAGGTGACGCGCGACCGCCCGGACCTCGTCCTTGTAGAGGTCGCGGAGGGGTTCGATGAGGCCGTCGAAGTCGACGACGTCGGGGAGGCCGCCGACGTTGTGGTGGCTCTTGATGTTCCCCTCGCTCTCGATGCGGTCGGGGTAGATGGTGCCCTGCACGAGGTAGTCGGCGTCGACCTCGTTCGCGACGGTCTCGAACTCCCGGATGAACTGCTCGCCGATGACGTGGCGTTTCTCCTCGGGGTCGGTGACGCCCTCGAGTTTCTCGAAGTACCTGTCGGAGGCGTCGACGACGCGCAGGCGCTCCATGTAGCCGAAGACCTCCTCGATCTCCTCGGTCTCGCCCTCGCGCATGAGGCCGGTGTCGACGTAGACGGGGACGAGCTGCTCGCCGACGGCCTCGTAGGCGAGCGCGGCCGCCGTCGAGGAGTCGACGCCGCCGGAGAGCGCAATGATGGCCGTGCTGTCGCCGAGCTCCTCGCTGATCTCGTCTTTCGCGTCGGCGACGAACGACTCGACGTCCACCATCAGTTCGTCACCTCCTGTTCGACGGCGACGTCGGCACGCTCGATGACGGCGTCGAGGAGGCCGACGAACGGCGGACTCGCTCGGCTGGGCCGCGAGCGGAACTCGGGGTGGAACTGCGTCCCGAGGAAGTAGGGGTGGTCCTCGCGCTCGACGATCTCCATGCGGTTGCCGGCGTGCCCGCTGAAGGTGAGGCCGTCCTCGGTGAGGCGCTCGATGTACTCGGGGTTGACCTCGTAGCGGTGGCGGTGGCGCTCCGTGCACTCGGTGCCGCCGTAGACGTCCTCGGCGAGCGTTCCCTCGTCGATCTCGGTGACGTGCGCGCCGAGGCGCATCGTCCCGCCGAGGTCCTCGAGGTCGTACTGCTCGGGCAGGAGGTCGATGACGGGGTGGGGGGTGTCCTGGTCGATTTCGGCGGAGTGCGCGCCCTCGAGACCGACGACGTTGCGGGCGTGCTCGACGACGGCGAGCTGGAAGCCGAGACAGAGACCGAGGAAGGGGACGCCGTTCTCGCGGGCGTAGCGGACCGCCTCGAGCTTCCCGGCGGTGCCGCGCGCGCCGAAGCCGCCGGGGACGACGACGCCGTCGGCCTCACGCAGGCGCTCCTCGTGGGTGTCCGTCATCTCGTCGGCGTCCACCCAGTGGACGTTCACGTCGACCTGTCGCTGGAGGCCGGCGTGCTTGAGCGCCTCGTGGATGCTGATGTAGGCGTCCTCGAGGGCGTACTTCCCCACGAGGGCGATGTCGACTTCGACCTGCGTGTCGCGGGTGACGATGTCGCGCCACTCCGTCGAGCGCTCGGCGGGCGCGATGGCGTCCTCGGCGATGCCGAGGCGCTCCATGACGTGCTCGTCGAGCCCCTCGTCCTCGAGGACGAGCGGGACGTGGTAGATGTCCTCGACGTCGGGGTTGGAGAAGACGGCCTCGGTGGGGACGTCACAGAAGAGCGCGATCTTCTCGCGGACGTCGTCCGCGAGCTTCTCGGGGTTGCGCCCGACGAGGATGTCCGGCTGGAGGCCGATACTCCGGAGTTCCTTCACGGAGTGCTGGGTGGGCTTCGTCTTCTGCTCGCCGTTCTTCGAGTCGGGGACGAGCGTGACGTGCGTGAAGAGGAGGTCCTCCTCGTCCTGCTCGTGGCTGAACTGCCGGAGAGCCTCGAGGTAGGGCATCCCCTCGATGTCGCCGACGGTCCCGCCGATCTCGACGATGCAGACGTCGGTGCCGCGAGCGGCCTCGCGGATGCGGCGCTTGATGTCGTCGGTGACGTGCGGGATGACCTGTACGGTCTTCCCGAGGTAGTCGCCGGCGCGCTCGCGCTCGATGACCTCCTGATAGACCTTCCCGGTCGTGACGTTGTGGTCGGAGGTCATGTCGACGTCGAGGAAGCGCTCGTAGTTCCCGAGGTCGAGGTCGACCTCGCCACCGTCCTTCAACACGTACACCTCGCCGTGCTGGTAGGGGTTCATGGTGCCCGCGTCCACGTTGAGGTACGGGTCGACTTTGACGGCGGTGACGTCGAAGCCCGCGTTCGTGAGGAGGCGACCGAGGCTCGCGGCGGTGATGCCCTTCCCGAGGCCGGACATCACGCCGCCGGTGACGAAGACGAACTTGTTCCCCAGATCGGGGTCGTATCCGGTCTCCTGCGGCATACTGCGTCTCCGGACGAAACGATGAAAACGGTTTCGGAGCGCCACGCGCGTGCGGGACGCTGGCACGACACGTCGAGGCGCGACGGCCGGACGTTCGTCCAGCGAAGCCGGCCCGGAGTGCCCGTAGCCCCAACACTAACAGCGGCCCGCCCGACCCCTCACGTATGTCCGACACGATGCGCGCGGTCGAGGTCCCGGAGGCGGGCGCCGAGTTCGAGACCGTCGAGAAACCGATCCCCGAACCCGGCCCCGAAGAGGTCCGAATCGACGTGGAGGCCTGCGGGGTCTGTCACAGCGACGAGATGACGAAGGAGGGGGTCTACCCCCGCATCGAGTACCCCCGGGTTCCCGGCCACGAGGTCGTCGGGCGCGTCGACGCCGTCGGCGACGACGTCACCGAGTGGGAGGCGGGCGACCGCGTCGGCGTCGGCTGGCACGGCGGCCACTGCTTCACCTGCGACGCCTGCCGTCGCGGCGACTTCATCAACTGCGAGAACGCCGAGGTCACCGGCATCGACTTCGACGGGGGCTACGCCGAGTACACGGTCGCGCCCCACGAGGCGCTCGCGGCCGTCCCGGACGCGCTCGACGCGGCGGACGCCGCGCCGCTCCTCTGCGCGGGCATCACGACGTTCAACGCGCTGCGCAACAGCGACGCCCGACCCGGCGACCTCGTCGCGGTGCAGGGCGTCGGCGGCCTCGGCCATCTGGGTATCCAGTACGCCGCCGCAGCGGGCTTCGAGGTCGTCGCGCTCTCGCGCGGCACGGCGAAGGAGACGCAGGCCCGCGAGTTCGGCGCCGACCACTACGTCGACACGGAGGCCGAGGAGCCGGCGGAGGCGCTCCAGCGACTCGGCGGCGCGAAGGTCGTGCTCGCCACCGCGCCCTCGAGCGCGGCCATCGAGTCGGTGGTCGGCGGCCTCGGGACGGACGGCGAGGTGCTCGCCGTCGGCATCCCGGCCGAGCCGGTCGACGTGAACGTCGGCGCGCTCGTCGGCGTACGCGGGTCGGTCTCCGGGTGGGCGTCGGGGACGGCGCGCGACTCGCAGGACACCCTCGAGTTCAGCGCGCTCCGCGACGTGACGCCGGAGATCGAGACGTTCGACCTCGCGGACGCGGGCGAGGCTTACGAGCGCATGCTGGAGAGCGACGTGCGGTTCCGCGCGGTCCTCACGCCCTGAGTTCGCGGTCGAAGAACGCCGCGATGGCGTCGGCCGCCGTCGTCGCCCGCCGCCCGAGGAGGGCGTGGGCGGCATCGAGCGCCTCGACGGCACCCCCGCGTTCGCGGACGGCGTCGACGACCGGCCGCCAGTCCGCGCGCTCGTCGCGCTCGCCGTAGGCCGCGTGAACCGGAAGCGACGCGTCGAGGTCGCGGACGGCGCGCGCCGCGTACAGGCCGTCACCGACCGCGTCGTCGGGCGCGAGGAGCGCGAGCGCGCCCACCGCGACCTCGACGTCGGCGGCGGCGAGCGCGGCGATACCGGCGCCGAAGCTGTAGCCGAAGAGCCCCACGGACGCGTCGCGCTCGCTCGCCCACCGGAGGGCGTTGCGGACGTCCTCGCGCTCGCCGTGACCCCCGTCCCACGCGCCGTAGTCGAGGCGGAGGCAGGCGACGCCGCGCTCGGTCAGGGCGTCGCTCACCGCGGTGAGGCGCCGGTCGCTACGGCTGCCGCCTGCCTCGGGGTGTGGCGGGCACGCGACGACGCAGGCGCGGACGCGGTCGCCCGCGTCCCCCTCGTCGGCGTCGTCGGGTGCGTCGAGCGTCGCCTCGACGCGCCGCGCACCCGGAACCAGCACCGTCTCCCGTCGCATACGCACCACTCGGTCGGGGGAGAACTTTAACCCTCGAACCACTTGGGTCGAGATATGGGACTACTCTCGCGGGCCTCCTACGTCCTCCGGTCGAAGTTCAACGCCCTCCTGAACCGGGCGGAGGACCCGACGGAGACGCTCGACTACTCCTACGAGCAGATGCGTGACGAGCTGAAGGACGTCGAGCGCGGCCTCGCCGACCTCGTCGCGCAGAAGAAACGCCTCGAAGTCCAGCGCGAGCGCCTCGAGAAGAACGTCGAGAAGCACAACGAGCAGGCGCGCGAGGCGATGCGGCAGGACCGCGAGGACTTGGCGCGACGCGCCCTCGAGAAGAAACAGCAGAAGCTCGACCAGATCGAGGAGATGGAGGAGCAGATCGCCTCCCTCGAGTCCACCCAGCACGACCTGGAGGAGAAGAAGGGCCAGCTCCAGGACCGCATCGAGCGCTTCCGCACGAAGAAGGAGACGATGAAGGCGCGCTACGAGGCGGCCGAAGCGCAGACGCGCGTCTCCGAGGCGATGACCGGCGTCGGCGACGAGATGGCGGACGTCGGGCGCGCCATCGAGCGCGCGGAGGAGCGCACGGACGACATGGAGGCGCGCGCGGCGGCGATGGACGAGCTCACCGACCGGGGCGTCCTCGAGGACCAGCTCAGCGACGAGGACGCGATCGACCGCGAGCTCTCGCAGGGGCGGTCGAACCGCGAGGTCGAAGCCGAACTGGAGACGCTGCGCTCGGAGTCCGGGCAGTCGTCGAAGCGCTCGGAGACGGCGAGCGAGGCGAGCGCGGACGAGGCGGAGGCCGAGGAGGCCGTCGAGGCGGACGTCGACGAGGCGGCGGTGGAGGCGGAGCTCGAGGAGCTGCGCGAGGAGGAGGCGGACGCGGACGAGACGTCGTAGAGCCGCCACGCTATTGACGCGGCGGCACGCCGTTCGACACCATGTCTGGGGGAGACGGGGGCGCCGAGCCGGACGACACGATGCGCGAGCGGGTGCCGGAGAACAGCCGGAAGTTCTGGCTGCTGTTGGACGCGGACCGCCGGCTGGTCGCGGGCCTGCTCCTCGGGTCGGTGTTCGTCGCGGTCGTCGCGGCGGGCCTCCTGCATCCGACACCCGTGAAGACGCTGCTGACACGGGGCGACCCGCTGGAGACGCTCTATCAGGCGCTCGTCGGCTCCACGATAACGGGCGTGACGCTCGTGTTGACGCTGAGCCAACTCGTCCTCTCCCAAGAGCAGGGGCCGGTGGGCGACCAGCGCGAGCGCATGGAGGGCGCGATGGCGTTCCGCGAGGACGTCGAGGAGGTGATCCGCGAGCCGGTGAGCCCGGCCCAGCCCTCGGCGTTCCTCCGCTCGCTCGTGAAGCTGACGAAGCGGCGCGCGCAGGCGGTCGAGGACGCGGTCGCGGGCATCGACGACGACGAGTTGAGCGAGCAGGTCGAGACGTACGTCGAGAACCTCGCGGGGAACGCGGAGTCGGTGACGGAGAACCTCGAGGGCTCGCAGTTCGGCGAGTTCGACGTGGTGTTCTCGGCGCTGAACTACAACTACTCGTGGAAGATCTACGCGGCGCGACGCATCCGCGCGGAGAACGACGCGGCGCTCACCGACGACGCGCGCGCGGCGTTCGACGAGCTCATCGACGCCCTCGAACTGTTCGGGCCGGCGCGCGAGCACTTCAAGACGCTCTACTTCCAGTGGGAGCTCGCGGACCTCTCGCGGACGGTGCTCTACGCGTCCGTCCCGGCGCTCGCGGTCGCCGTGGGGTCGGTGTTGTTCTTCGACCCGAGCGACGTCGCACAGGGGTGGCTCGCGCTCCTCGTGGCGGCGCTCACGGTGGTGGTCATCCTCCTCCCGTTCGCGGTCCTGCTCTCCTACATCCTCCGCATCGTGACGGTGACGAAGCGGACGCTCTCCATCGGTCCGTTCATCCTCCGCGAGACGGACCGCTCGCGGAGCCTCGACTGGGGGGAGACGGAGGCGACGAGCGGGGAGCACGCGGGCGTCGACGACGAGGAGTGACGCGCCGGCGCCGCGCGCGCCCTCACCGGCCGCGCGCGGCGAATGTGGCGCCGCGAATCCGGAGCGCGTCGAGCGCGATGAGGACCGCCACGCCGCCGAGGAAGACGAGGACGTCGAGCGCCCGCGCGGGGATGCCGAGCGCGAAGATGAGCACCGTCGCGTAGGCCGGCGCGTGGCGCGCGTCCAGGGCGCTCATCGCGAGCGTCGCCGCGACGACCGCGAGGACGACCGCCGCGACCTGCCGGAGGCCCGCGACCGTGTGCGGGAGGAGCGCCACCCCGGTGAGCGGCCCGACGAGCGCGCGCACCGCGAGGTAGGCGACGACCACGCCGACCGTCTGCCCGAGCGCGACCTCGCGGGAGACGTCGCGCCACGGCCGGACGCGCGTGGCGAGCACGTACGCGGACGGCCCGAGACTCGGCAACAGGAACGGCAGACCGGTGGCCCACGCGAGCAGCGCGAGCGGGCCGAGGAGCCACGCGAGCGAGACGGAGAGCGCGACGCCGCGGCTCTCGTCCATTCTCCCTTACTGGCCGGCGAGGAAGGTCGGCTCGAGGTGTTTCTGCTCGACCTCGCGTTCGAGGTGCTCGCGGAACTCGCTCCGGGAGACGTCGTTCGCCTCGCGCTCCTTCCGGTCGCGCACCGAGATCGTCCCCGCGTCCTCCTCGTCGCCCCCGACGATGACCATATAGGGGACGCGGTCCTCGTGGGTCTGCTGAATCTTCTTCCCGATGGTCCACGAGCGGTCCTCGACCTCGACGCGGTAGTCGCCGAGCTCGTTCGCGACCTCGCGGGCGTAGTCGAGGTTGTCGTCGCTGATCGGCAGGACGCGGACCTGCTCGGGCGCGATCCACGTCGGGAACTTCCCGTTGAAGTGCTCGATGATGACGCCCATGAAGCGCTCGAAGGAGCCGAGGAGCGCGCGGTGAATCATCACCGGATGGTGCTCCTCGTTGTCCTCGCCGACGTACGTCAAATCGAGATTGCGCGGGATGTTGAAGTCCACCTGTACGGTGCCGATGGTCCACTCGCGCCCGAGGGCGTCGCGGGCGTCGATGCCGATCTTCGGGCCGTAGAAGGCGGCTTCTCCCTCCTCGACGTCGTAGTCGAGGTCTTCCTCGCGGAGCGCGTCGACGAGCGCGTCCGTCGCCTGCTCCCAGATGGCTTCGGAGCCCATCGCGTCCTCGCCGCGCGTCTCGAGCTTGTAGAGGACGTCGAGGCCGAAGTGGCCGTAGATCTCCTCGATGCTCTGGAGGATGTCGAGGATCTCGCCCTGTATCTGGTCGGGGCGGACGAAGGCGTGGCCGTCGTCCTGCGTCAGCCCGCGCACCCGGAGGAGCCCGGAGAGCTCGCCGGACTGCTCGTTGCGGTAGACGTTCCCGAACTCGCTGAAGCGCAGGGGGAGGTCCCGGTAGGAGTGGGTGTTCGAGTCGTAGATGTGCGCGTGGTTCGCGCAGTTCATCGGCTTCAGGCCGTACTCGGTGTCGTCCTGCTCCCACGCGAACATCTCGCCGTTCTCCGTGAACGTGTCGTAGTGGCCGGTGGGCTTCCAGAGCTCGGCCTTGTTCAGTTCGGGCGTGCGGACCTCCTCGAAGCCGAGTTCGTCGTTCTGCTCGCGGACGTACTCCTCGAGTTCGCGGCGGATCGCCATCCCGTTCGGGTGGTAGTGCGCACAGCCCGGGGAGTGCTCGGGGATGCTGAAGAGGTCGAGCTCTCGGGCAATCTTGCGGTGGTCGCGCTCTTCGGCCTCGGCGCGCATCTCGAGGTACTCCTCGAGTTCGTCCTCGGTGGCGAACGCGGTGCCGTAGACGCGGGTGAGCGTCTCCTCGTCCTCGTCGCCGCGCCAGTAGGACGCCGAGATGTCGAGGAGCTCGAAGCCGCCGATCTCGCCCGTGGACTCGACGTGCGGGCCCTTACAGAGGTCCTGGAACTCCCCCTGCCGGTAGAAGGAGATGGGGTCCTCGCCGGCGGCCTCCTCGTCGAGAATCTCGCGCTTGAACCGGTTGTCCGCGTAGAACTCGCGGGCGTCCTCGCGGTCCATCGTGACGCGCTCGACGTCGAGGTCCTCCTCGATGATGGCCTCGGCCTCGTCTTGGATCTCCGCGAGGTCGTCCTCGTCGAGATCGACGCCGTAGACGTCGTAGTAGAAGCCCTCGTCCGTGTACGGGCCGATGGTGAGCTGGACCTCCGGGTGGAGGCGCTGGAGGGCCTGTGCGAAGACGTGCGCGGCGGTGTGCCGGAGGACGTCGACGTACTCCTCTGAGGAGTCCGTCACGATCTCGATGCGGCAGTCCTCCGTGAGGGGGTCCTCCTTCGAGACGAGGTCGCCGTCGACGACGCCGGCGACGGTGTCGCGGCCGAGGCCTTCGCCGATTCGGTACGCGATGTCCTCGACCGTCTCCCCGGACTCGGCGTCGAGTTCCGAGCCGTCGGGGAGGGTGACCGTGATGTCGCTCATGGGGCGTGATACGGCCAACGGCCCACATAAGCGTGTCCGTCCGCCGATAGCGCGCGACGGCGGCGCCTACGCGTCGTTCGCCGAATCGCCGGCGTCGGCGCGTCGTGCGCCCGTTCCCGCGCGGTCGACGGCCGCGAGGTCGATGTCTCCCCCGGGCATCGGCACGCCGTCGTAGGGGTCGTCGGCGAGGAGGAGCGAGCCGTCGAGGTCCGCGTAGTCGACGAGCGGAACGAGGTGGTGGGCGGCGGCGATGGCGGCGTTCGACTCCACCATACAGCCGAGCATCACCTCGAGGCCGTGCGCGCGGGCGGCGGCGAAGAGCCGCCGGGCCTCGCGGGGGCCGCCGCACTTCATCAGCTTCACGTTCGCGATGTCCGCGATGTCGGCGACCTCGGGGACGTCGGCGAGCGTCACGCAGGACTCGTCGGCGGCCACGGGGAGCGCGCCGTGCTCGCGGACGAAGCGCATCCCGTCGGGGTTCTCCGCGGGGACGGGCTGTTCGAGGAACTCGACGTCGAGGGCGGCGAGCCACTCGGTGTTCGCGACGGCCTCGCGGGGCGTCCACGCCTCGTTCGCGTCCACGCGGACGGTGGCGTCCGGCGCGGCGTCGCGGACGGCCTCGACGATCTCGCGGTCGCGCTCGGTGCCGAGCTTCACCTTCAGGACGTCGTAGCCCGCCGCGACGGCGTCGCGGGTCTTCGCGCGCATCCGCTCGGTCGTGTCGAGGCCGATGGTGAAGGAGGACGCGACGGTGCGCGCGGGGTCGAGCCCCCAGTAGCGATAGAGGGGCATCCCGGCGCGTTTGGCGGCGTAGTCGTGGCACGCGATGCTGACGGCGGCGCGGGCGGCCGGGTTCGCGCGGACGACGCGCTCCATCTCGGCCTCGATACGCTGGAGGTTCGTCGGGTCGCCGACGGCCTCAACGACGCCGAGGAGGTCGGGGAGGACGGCCTCGACGGTGGCGACGGTCTCGCCGTAGTGCGCGGACGGCGCGGCCGCGCCGACACCCGTGACGCCCGCCTCGTCCTCGATGCGGACGACGACGGTCTCCGCGACCGCGGCGGACTCGCGCGCGATGGCGAACTCGTGTTCGAGCGGGAGGTCGCGGCGCTCGAACGCGGTGGTGAGGCTCACAGGATCGCGTCGAGGATGGCGTCCGGGCCCTCGCGAACCGGGTCGGCGGCCGGCCGGCCGAGCGCGTCCGCGTACGCCTCGACGGCGGCAGCGGCCTCGTCGTCGTCCGCGACGGTGCTCGTGTTCAGCGCGCCCGCGACGACCTCGCCGCCGCCGACGGGCGCGGCCATCGACTCGTAGAGGTCCACGAACTCGGGAACCGGCGGGAGGGCCTGACTGAAACCGTGGAAGTTCTCGCGACCCGCCGCGTGACAGAGGACGAGGTCGTCGGCCTGCGAGCCGTGGAGGATGCCCGCGGTGACGCCCGAGTACGCGGGGTGGACGATGCTCGCCTGCCCCTCGACGAAGAGGTAGTCGTGGTCGTTCCCGCGTTCGAGGATCATCTCCTCGACGGCGCCGGCGGTGAAGTCGGAGATGGTACGGTCGATGGGGTAGCCCCACCCCTCGATCATGATACCGGTCTGGCCGGTGGGGACGAAGGCGACGTCGTGGCCGCGCTCGCGGGCGCGCTCGACGAGTTCCAGCGTCGTCGTCATCTTCCCGACGCCGCAGTCCGTCCCGACGGTCGCGACGACGGTGGCCTCGACCTCGTCGGCGACGCCGTCCGCGACGCCGAGGTCGCTCGGAGGTCGGCGGACGTCCCAGAGCTCGCAGCCGTTCTCCTCGGCGAGGCTCCGGAACTCGCTGTCGTCCTCGAGGAAGTAGTGGAGCCCGGAGATGACGTCACAGCCGGCCCGGAGGGCGGCCCGGACGTCGGGGCGCCACGTCTCGTCGAAGCCGCCGCCGATGGGCGAGATGCCGATGAGGAGGGCGTCGACGGGTTCGTCGAGGTCGCTGAAGGAGGCGACTATGGGCGTCTCGGGGAGGTCGCGGCGGAGGGCGCTCGCGTTCGCACCGTCGTGCTCGCGGTCGAGGACGGCGACGACGTCGTGCTGGCCGTAGCGGAGGACGCCGGTCGCGGTCTTCGCGCCGTCCGGGAACCGTTCGTGGGCGAGAATGGCGATTCGCATACCGAATCGGTCGTCGCGGGCGGTGTTAAGCCCGTCGCGTCGCGTGCTCGGACACTCGCGTCCGTGCCGTCGTGCGGTTTTCGCGCCCGCTCAGAGCGCGTGGAACGGCACGGACCAGAAGTCGTCGGCGGCGCTCGTGAGCGCGTCGCGGGGCGAGCCGGAGGCGTCGGACGGGGCGGTCGCGTCGGCGTCGAACTCGCCGAGGAGCGTCGTCTGGCCGGTGACGTAGAGCGCGTCGTAGCCGTGCTCGGCCTCGAGTTCGGCGAGCGCGTCGCGGGCGGCGTCGAGGTGCTCATCGATCTGGCTCTCGCGGCGGCGCTCGAAGCGCGACTGGGAGAACCCCCCCTTCGAGTGCGCGCCCTTCACGTCGCTCTCGAAGCCGCGGTAGGCGACGCGCTCGACGGACTCCCCCGTGGCGTCGTAGACGCCGGCGGCGAACAGGTCGGCGCGGACGAGCGCGAGCGCGTAGCGGCCGGTCGGGTCGAACCAGTCGCGCTCGACGCGGAAGCCGTCGGACCAGTCCCGGAAGGCGTCGGGGGCGACGGGCGGGTCGAGCGTGCAGGCGACGACGCCGGCGTCGTCGGCGTAGACGAGGCAGGGCGCGGCGCGCTCGACGAGCGGCGTGCGGTCCCCGAGCGTCTCGGTGACGGCGTCGGGAATCGCGTGCTCGTCGGGCACCATCGCGGTGAGTGCGCCCTCCGCACCGGCCTCGAGCGTCTCGAGGCGCCGGAGGACGCGCTCGAGGCCGTCGCCGCGGAGCGTGCGCTCGCGCCGGTAGTCGAGGACCGTCTCCGTCCCGCTCTCGGCGCGCTCGACGCGGTCCTCGAGCTCCTCGATGCGGTCCTCGAGGCGGTTGACAACCTCCTCGGCCTCGTTGCGTGCGGCGACGGCGTCGCGGCGGCGCTCGCTCTCCGCCTCGAGTTGCTTCCGGAGGCTCTCGGTCTCGTCCTCCAGGTCGGCGATGCGCGCCTTCAGGCTCGCGCGGCCGAGGAGTCGGTCCAGCATGCCCGGAACCCGGCCCGCACACCGCTTAGGGGTTGTGGTCTCCGTGGGGTCGGGCGTGGCGAAACCCGTGGCGTCCAGCGCGGCGCTCAGACGGCGCCGGTCTCGTAGAGCCGGCGGGCGTGGCCGGAGCGCGCGAGCAGGACCTCCGAGAGGGCGGGCGGGTTGTCGATACCCGCCTCCTCGAGCGTCTCGCGCGGGACGACGAGGGTGTCGGCGGGGACGTCGGCGTCGCCCTCGACGCGATAGTGACGGGTGCCGACCTTCATGACGAGCGGGTAGTCGGTGCGCGCGACGCCGTCGTCGGCGTAGAGTTGCGCGTTGACGCGCTCGTGTTGGCGCCGCTGGAGCGCGGCGGTGTCGCCGTCGGACGGTTCGACGTAGAGCCGCCCGAGGTAGTAGCCGGACGAGAACACCTCGAACATACATGGTAACAATACACACGGAGAGTGATAAGCGCACCGCCCGTTTCGCCCCCGGATGGCGCGAGAGTGGCGGGCGAAGCGTTCGAACGGGCGTGAACGGCTCGAACGGTCCTTCGGGTTTTTACGCGTGAGTGCGATAGTATCGGGCGATGAGACGCGCGGTGGCCTGTCTGCTCGTCCTCCTCGTGTGCACGGCGCCGGCGGCGGCGGGCGTCGCCGACCCTGCGGGCACGGACGCGCGGGCCGAGCAGACGACTGACGGGGGCGTGAACGCCACGGACACGAACACGACGAGCGCGAACGCCACGGGCGCGAACGAGACGGCGCGGTTCGGGGCGTCGCTCTCGAGCTTCATGGCGTCGGCGTCGGCGAGCGCCGAGGGCGCCGTCGAGCAGGGCGTCTGGCGCGCCGGCGACGGGAGCGACGCGAGCGCGCCGCGCCTCGATGAGCGCGTCGACACGCTCCGTGAGCGCCTCGAATCGCTCCGCGAGCGGCGCGCGGCGCTCGCGAACGAGACGGCCGGCTCCGCCGTCGCGCGACAGGCCCGACTCGCGGCGGTGAACAGCCGCATCGCCGCGCTCGCCGCGTCCGTAAACGACACCGCGGCGGTGGCCGAGTCGGCGAACGCCACGCCGAGCGGGCTGGCCGCCCTCCAGCGGTCGACCGCCGCCGCAGTGCGCGACGCGGGCGAGAACGCCCCGCCGTGGGCGGGTCCGCCCGCGAACCGGAGCGCCGGTAGCGACGTCGGCTGGAGCGTACCGCCCGGGCTCGCGGATGCGCCCGGTCGGAACGCGTCGGGCGGTGCGGGTGGCGACGGTATCGACGCGCCCGGCCGGAGTGAGAACGCGAGCGGCGACGCGCCCGGTCGAAGCGGCGACGCGGGTGCGGGTGCGCCCGCGTCGGGCGCCGGGTCGCCCGGCAACGGCTCCGGGAGTGGCGACGACGCGTCACGGGGCGGCGGGCAGTCCGGTGGCGAAGCGAACGGTGGACCGAGCTCGAACGGCGGCGGGCCGCCGACGGGGACCCACGCGGCGAATACGGTCGGAACCGTCGCGTGAGGTGTCAGCGAGGGGTTTCGGCACCCTGCGCGGGCGACGGGGACTGCGCTACCCTTTTGAGCGCGCGACGACAACTACCGCGTAGTGGCATGGATTCCGGGGCACTCCTCGACATTCTCGGGAACGAGAACCGACGACGCATCCTGCGGTTGCTCGCGCGTAAACCCTGTTACGTCACCGAGATCAGTGAGTACCTCGGGGTCTCCCCGAAGGCGGTCATCGACCACCTCCGCAAACTCGAGGAGGCGGGTCTCGTCGAGAGCCGAACCGACGAGAAGCGACGGAAGTACTTCCACATCGCGCGCAACCTCCGCCTCGAAGTCACCGTCTCCCGGCACGGCTTCGGCGCGAAGTCCGCGTACCCGGCGAGCCCCGACCTCGACCTGACGCGCTGTCATTACCTCTCCATCGACGGCGTGGACCTCGACGGCGGCGACGGCGACGTGAACGCGCTCGCGGACGAGCTCGCGGAGCTCGAAGCCTTGGAGCGCGAGCTTTCGCTCGCCCAGCGGTGGGTACAGGGCCGACTCGCCGACGCACGCGAGGACCTCGCCGAGGAGCTCGCGGCGGACGGTCGCGAGGGCCTCTACGCGGAGGTGGTCGCGGCCGTCGCGGGCGGCGCGGGCGACCCGGCGGCCATCGCCCAGCGCGTCGACGCGCCGGAGGACGTCGTGGAGGGCGCGCTCGCCGCGCTCGCGGAGCGCGACGTGCTCGAGCGCGAGGGCGGCTCGTGGTCGCTCACAGGCTCCGCGTGAACCCGGCGCGCAGGTCGCGCCCGAAGTAGTACCCCAGAGCGCCGACGGCGACGCCAAGGGCGCCCGCGCCGAGCGCGAACGCGACGCCGTGGCGCGCGAGGAAGTCGGCGGCGAGCGGGAAGAACCCGGCGGAGAGCACGCCGACGAGGAGCGCAGCGACCGTCGCGAGGCCGGACGCGAGCGCGACTTCGAGGTAGGCGCGGCGGCCGAACCCCGCACCGAGGAGGAACGTCGCGGCGGCGAGGCCGACGAAGCGCGTGACCCCGCCGACGAGCGGGACGAGGCCGCCGACGAGGAGGCCGGCGAGCGCGGCGACGGCCGCGAGGAGGAAGTAACGCACCGAGAAGAGCCGACCGACGCGTCTTCGGACGCCGGCGAGGCGGCCGGTCGAGCGGGAGTTCGCGTCGTCGCGGTCGGCGGCCGGAGCGTCGCTCGCGGTGGCGTCGTCGTCGAGGAGCGCGTCCCAGTCTTCGCGCTCGGTTTCGCCGGACACGCGGCGGCCGTCGGAGGGCATACCCGTCTAGGGGCGCGCTCGCCCCATCACTCTTGTCCCGTGGCGTGCCGAACGGATGCTTTCAAGGTCGGTGCCGCGCTTCTCCGAGACATGAACACAGGGGACCGTGTCCGCGTGGAGCGCGACGGACTGGTGAACGAGGGCGTCCTCCTGCCGTCCTCGACGTCGGAGCACCTCGTCGTGAAGCTCGACAGCGGATACAACGTCGGCATCGAACGCGAGGGCGCGAGCACCGAGGTGCTGGAGTCCGACGTCTACGCCGTCGACTCGAACGCGGGCGAGGAGGCCGGCGCGGGCTCCGAGGTCGAGTTCGACGACGACCTCCCGACCATCGCGCTCATCTCCACCGGCGGGACCATCGCCTCGACGGTCGACTACCGGACGGGCGCCGTCACCGCGCAGTTCGACGCCGAGGACGTTCTCAGGGCCGTCCCGGACCTCGCCGGGCGCGCGAACTACCGGGGGCGCGTCGTCGCGAACATCCTCTCGGAGAACATGGACCCCTCCATCTGGCGCGAGCTCGCCGCCGCCGTCCACGAGGAGATCGAGAACGGCGCGGACGGCGTCGTCGTGATGCACGGGACGGACACGATGCAGTACTCCGCCTCCGTGCTCTCGTTCATGCTCGACACGCCGGTTCCCGTCGTCTTCACCGGGAGCCAGCGCTCGGCGGACCGGCCGTCCTCGGACAACGTGATGAACGCCGTCTGCGCGGTCGAGGCCGCAAAGAGCGACGTCGCGGAGGTGATGGTCTGCATGCACGCGACGCAGTCCGACGACCGCTGTGCGCTCCACCGGGGGACGCGCGTCCGGAAGGGCCACACGTCCCGTCGCGACGCCTTCGAGACCGTCGGCGGGTCGCCGATCGGGCACGTCGACTACGAGAGCGAGCGCGTCGAGTTCGACGACGCCGCCGACCTCGCGGCGCGCAACGAGACCGACCTCGACATCGCGCCCGCGCTGGAACCGGACGTCGAGCTCGTGACGTTCACGCCGGGGATGGACCCCGCGTTCTTCGAGGTGCTCGAGGGGGCGGCGGGCGTCGTCGTCGCGGGCACCGGCCTCGGGCACGTCCACTCCGACCTCGTGGACGTCCTCGGCGACCTCGTCGACGACGGCACGACGGTCGTGATGACCTCGCAGTGTCTCGGCGGCCGGGTCTGCGACCGCGTCTACGACACGGGTCGGGACCTCCTCGAGGCGGGCGTCGTCGAGGGCGAGGACCTCCTCCCCGGCACCGCGAAGGCGAAGCTGATGTGGGCGCTCGCGAACACCGACTCCCCCGAGGAGGCGATGCGGACGCCGCTCGCGGGCGAGCTCTCGGAGCGCTCCGTGCCCGAGGCCTGAATGGACATCCGCCGCGCGCGCCGCTCGGACGCGGCCGCCGTCGCCGCGTTCACCGAGGAGACGTGGGCGCACGGCGACTACGCCGCGGACGTCTTCGAGGGGTGGGTCGAGTCGGACGGCGCCGACCGCCGGACGCTCGTCGCCGCCGACGAGGCGGACGAGGCGGTCGGCGTCGTGCAGGGCGTCCTGTTGAGCGAGCACGAGGCGTGGGTGCAGGGCCTCCGCGTCGCGCCGGACGCGCGCGGGAGCGGCACCGGGAGCGCGCTGTTGGAAGCCGCACTCGACTGGGCGGCCGAGCGCGGCGCGGCGGTCGCGCGCTGCATGGTCTTCTCGTGGAACGTGCAGGGCCTCGGCGGGACGCGGGCGGTCGGCTTCGAGCCGACCTGCGAGTTCCGCTGGATACACCCCGAGCCCGACGCGGGCGCGACGCCGGTCGGCGACGTCCGCGACGACCCGGACGCCGCGTGGGCGTTCTGGTCGCGCTCGGCGGCGCGTGACCGGCTTGCGGGTCTCGCACTCGACGACGACGAGCCGTGGGCGCTCGCCGAACTCACGCGTGAGCGCCTCCACGAGGCGGCGCGCGAGGACAGGCTCCTCGTCTGCCACGAGGCGGGGGTTGGGACGCGCGGGGTCGCGCTCCGCGCGCGGACCGACGGCCTCGCGGACGGCGAACGCGCCGAGTACGCGGTCGCCGCGTGGCGCGACGGCGCGGCGTGCCGGGACGTCCTCGCCGCCGTCGCACGCGACGCCGCCGCGCAGGACGCCGAGGAGGCGCGCGTGCTCATCCCGGAGACCGCGCGGGCGGTGAGCGACGTCGCGACGGCGCGCGTCGACGTCGGCGACGAGCCCGACTTCGTGCTGACGTGCGACCTGAGCGCGCGGACGTGACGCTCAGCCGCCGCTGACGGGCGGGAAGAGCGCGAGTTCGTCGCCGGCGTCGACGCGCTCGTCTAACTCGGCGCGCTGGCCGTTCCGAAGGAGGTTGACGTGCTCGTGGGGGGTGCCGTCGTCGTCGAGGACGCGCTCGGCGAGCGCGGGATGCGCGTCGATGAGCGCGTCGAGAGCGTCCCGAACGGTGGCGTCGTCGCCGACGCGCACCGATGGCTCGTCGTCGCCCGCGACCTCCGCGAGGTCCGCGAAGAGCTTCCAGTCCATACTCGGGTGTCCGAGTGCGCGCCGTATCAGGGTGTCGTCGGGGGCGAGCCACCGTCGGATTCGCCCTCGCGCTCGGCGGCGCGCTCGCTCGCGCGCACCTCGATGTCGCGGACGACGTCCGGCCGCGCGACGAGGTAGAGGACGTCGCCGACGCCGAGGACGCGAGTGCGGGAAGGGATCGGCTCGATCGAACCGGCTGCGGGGCGGACGGCGGCGACGGTGGCTTCGACGTCGCCGACGGTGGCGCCGGCGAGCGGACTCCCCTCGTCGACGGTGACGGTGACCATCGTCTCGTCGGCGCCCCGGAGGACGGACGCGAACTGGCGTTCGGCGTTCTGGTCGCTCGGGAGCGTGAGGAGCCGATAGTCGCCGCCGGCGATCCGCTCGGCGTCGTCCGCGTCGAGCGCGAGCGTCACGACGTCGTCGGCGACGCCACGGAGTTCGGCGGTGGCGACGCGCTCGCGCTCGGGGTCGGTCTTCCAGACCTGCACGACGTCGCCGGGGCTGGCGTTGTTCGGCGGGTCGGCTTTCACGGCGGTCGCGCCCATCCCGGGCCCGAGCGTCGGGCCGATACCGGCGAGGCGAGTGCCGACGCCGATGTACTCGACGGCGCCGTTCTCGTCGATGTCGACGTCGACGTAGCCGACGTCGTAGTCGTCGCGGAGGCGCGCGGCGACGCGCGCTTCGAGGTCGGCGACGGTGAGCTTGCGCGGGAAGAGCAGCGTCTTGTTGCGCATCTCCGCCTTCGTCTCCTCGGGGACGGGGTCGTAGCCTTCGACGTCCTCGATGTCCTTCGGAATCTCGACGGCGACGACGCGCCCGACGGCCTTCACGAGTTGGCTCACGTCGCCGTCGAGTTCGCGCGCGCCGACGAACGCGAACGCCTCGACGGCGAGGCGCTCGCCCGCCTTCGCGCCGGGAGTTCCGAAGGCGGCGGCGACGGAGAACACGGCGACGTTGAAGACGACGGTCCCGGGGTCGAAGATGGTGGACTGGTTCGCGACGACGGACGCGAGCGCCGTCTTCGTGTTCAGGTAGAGCGCGACGGCGGACACGCCGGCGAAGGCGCCGAGCGCGACGTGCGCGGCCTGCCGGAAGTACCACCGGTAGACCGCGCCGACGACGGCGGCGACGAGGAAACTGAAGACGCCGAGACCGGCGATGCGGAGCGCGCCGCGCATCAGGATTTCGACGTAGTCGACGGCGTCGGCTTGCAGCGGGAGGGCGACGACGGCGAGGGTCGCGGGCATCGTCACGCCACCGCCTCCGCGAACGCGCTCAGTTTCTCGCGCGGCCCGACGACGAAGCAGTCGTCACCGCCGGCGATGGCGGTGTCGCCGCGCGGCGCGACCGTCCACGAGCCGTCGTGGCGGACCGCGAGGACGGCGACGCCGTACACGTCGCGGACGTTCGCCTCGCCGATGGTGGTGGCGTCGAGCGGGCCGTCGGCACGGACGGTGAGCCGGCGCATCCGGTTGCCCGTGCGCCGGAGGAGTGAGAGCAACTCGAACTCGCGGCGCGTTCCGCGCGCGGTGACGACGACGGCGCCCTCCGCGGCGTCGAGCAGGGTCTCCGCCGACGCGCGGTCGGTCGCGACGGTGATGCGACCCTCGCCGCCCGTGGTCACGGGTGCCGTGGACTTCGCGGCGGGGGCCTCCGTCGCGCCGCCGTCAGTCGCGACCGGCGGCGTGTCGCCCGCCTCCTTTTTCTCCTCCTTCTTCGCGCCGGATTTGGCGGCGACGACGGTGCCGGTACAACTGCCGGCGCTCGTGGTGAGCGTGACGTCGTCGCCGCGCGCGACGCCCGTCGGAATGACAGCGGTCAGGGAGACGGCGCGCTTGCCCTGCGGGACGCGCTTGGAGACGCCGGAGAGCGGCGGCGCGACGATGACGGTGGCGCGCGCCTGCGCGTCGATCTGGACGTCGGCGTCCGCGACGTCGAACTCGGAGCGCAGGCGGTCCTCGAAGCGGCGTTCGAGTTCATCGAGCGGGAGGTCGGCGGGGAACGTCCAGTCGACGCCGGCGATCTCCTCGCGGAGGTCGGCGGGGAGCGGCGGGTAGCCCTCCATGTCCGCGACGCCGCCGACGACGGGGACGCGCACCTGCCCGATGCCGCCGACGAAGTCGACGACGTCCTTCGAGAGCGTGCGCTCGCGGAGGCGCTTGAAGGAGAAGTGCTTCGGGAGGCTCACGCCGAGTTTGTCGCCCTGCGCGTGCGCGTAGAAGCAGAGCATCAACACGACGACGAGGCCGGTGACGACGGCGACGCTGTTCGAGGACTTGAGTATCGTCGGGTCGTTGAACGCCATCAGCCCGCCGTTGATGCCGGCGATGGCGACGCCGAGGACGACGACACCGAGGCCGGGGATGGTGAGTCCGGTGACGTACTTGAAGCTGAACCCGAACGCGAAGCAGACGAGGGCCGGGACGATGCCCGTGAGGACGCCGAGGTAGAGCCCGAGCAGCACCTGCATCGGGAACGAGTCGAGCGCGAGACCGAGCGGCATACCTCGGGTGTGGGGTGGACGTGGTAAATCGGTATCGCCGCAGACGTGCCTCGCGCTACGTCGCGAGGCACGTCTGCGGCCAGCGGTCGCGGTGATGTCGCGGTAGTGTGGTGACGGTGACGCGCCTCGCGCTGCGTCGCGGGGCGCCGTCGTCGTTCCCGTGCGGTTTATAGTCGCGGGCGCCGCCTCACCGGGTATGGCCTTCACGAGCCGGCGGGTGCTCTCGACGCGCGCTGCGGTGCTGTTGACGACGCTCGTCGCGGTGCTCTCCGTCGTCACCGGCGTCGTGAACATCCTCAACCCCCAGTTCGGGCCGTTGGTCCCGGACGCGGTCCAGCAGATAGCGGGGTTCACGGGCACGCTCACGGGCTTCCTGATGGTGGCGTCCGCGCTCGGGATGCGTCGGGGCCTCCGCGCGGCGTGGTGGTCGACGGTCGTCCTCCTGCCCGTGACGGCGCTTCAGGGCCTCGTGCAGTCCTCGATCTACTCGGTGCCGCTCGTCGCGCTCTCCGTCGTCTCCCTCCCCGTCGTCGCGCTCACGCGCTCGCGCTTCGACCGGGAGCTCTCCCTCTCGACGAGTCAGCTCACTGCGGCGCTGATCCTCTCGGGCGTCCTCGCGTACGGCACGGTCGGGACGTACGCGCTCCGCGAGGGGTTCCCGGGCGTGAACTCCCTGCTTGACGCCTTCTACTACACGCTCGTCACCGCGAGCACGGTCGGCTACGGCGATATAACCCCCAAAACGCCGGCGGCGACGCTCTTCTCGCTCACCGTCCTCGTCCTCGGCGTCGCCGGGTTCGGTCTCGCGCTCAGCGCCCTGCTCGGTCCCGCCATCGAAGCCCGCTTCGCCTCCGCACTCGGACGCATGACCCAGTCACAACTCGAATCCCTCGAACACCACGTGATCGTCGCCGGCTACGGCGAGCTCACCGAATCGATCCTCGAAGAACTCGCGGCGAGCCGGCCGTTCGTCGTGCTCGTGAAGGAGCCGGCGGTCGCCGAATCGCTCCGCGAGCGCGGCCTGAACGTCCTCACGGAGGACCCCTCGGACGCGTCCTCGCTCGAGCACGCGGGAATCGACCGCGCGGACGCGGTGGTCGCGGCGACGAACGACGACGGGCAGGACGCGCTCGCGATTCTGACGGCGCGCCAGCTCCAGCCGAACATCCGCATCGTCGCGGCGGCGAGCGAGCGCGAGAACGAGGAGAAGCTCCGCGCGGCGGGCGCGAACACCGTCATCAGCCCTGCGGTCATCGGCGGGCGCCTCCTCGTCCAGTCCGCGCTCGGCGACGAGAACGCCGAGGAGACGGCGAAACAGGTCTCGGAGGGCGAGTAGCACGGAGCGGACCGAGTCGGGTCGGACGAGGCGTCCGAGCGGACGAACCGGGACGCGCGCTCGCGGGCGTGGCCGACGCGGCGTCAGCGCGTGTGGACGACGGCGGCGTCCGTCTCGGTCTCGTCGGCCCACTCGAAGGCCTGCGAGACGGCGAAGCGCGAGCCGTAGTCGTGCGCGCCGAAGACGACGAGGTCGTAGTGCGATTCGTTGCGCTCGATGAACTCGTCGAGGGAGGCCCGCGAGACGCGCGTCTCACAGCGCGCGTCGCTCGTCTCCGTGAGGTTCGCGAGCATCGACTCGGCGGTGCGGCGGGAGCGCTCGTCGCCGATGCAGGTGCAGACGCTGACGGTACCGACCTTCCCGGCGAGGCGCTGGCCGTAGTCCACCATCGCGTGGGCGAGTTGGCCGGCGGCCCGAACGGGCACCATGACGCGCTTCCAGTCGGTGCGCTCGGTCTTCGAGTCGAAGGCGATGGCGTCGATGTCGCTCCGGAAGAGGTCGCGGAGGAAGCGCGTCGGCGTGCCGTCCGGGTCGCGCTCGAGCGGCGTCACGACGAGGTCGCAGTTCGTGTCGCGCGCGGCGTCGAGGAGGGAGGTGACGGTGATGTCGGACTCGACGGCGACGACGACCTCGCAGGGGACGCCGACGCGGGTCTCGATGCGGGCGGCGCAACGCTCCAACTCGGCGGCGGCCTCGTCGGCGGCGCTCCGTTCGGCGCGCTCCCGAACGTCCTCGGCGGTTTCGGCCACGCTATCGGCGTCCTCGACGGCCGCCGTCTCGCCTTCCTCGAGGAGGCGGCGTTCGGCGGCGGCGATGGCGTCGTCGTCCACGACGTCGAGGAGGACGACCTTTCCGGCGTCGTGGGCGGCGGCGACGCGCGCGCCGAACATCGCGGTGGCGTCGCCGGTCTCGCCGCGCATCGGCACGAGGACGTGGTCGTCGGCCTGCGTCGTCGAGTAGAGGTAGCGCGCGCGCCGCTCGTAGAACTCGTGGCGCCAGACGGCGAAGACGCCGGCGACGACGCTCGCGGAGAGCGCGACGGTGGCGACGTAGACGACGCTCGTGGAGACGGTGATGCCCGCAACGCTGACGAAGCGCCCGGGGTCGGTGAGGAGGACGAGGAGCGCGGTGGAGAACGCGGAGGGGAGTTCGAGGTCGAGCACCCACGTGAGCGCGCCGGCGAGGAAGATGGCGAGCGCGGCCGCCCACGCGTGCACCTCCCAGAGGCCGCCCGGGGTCGCGACGCCGGCGCTCGCGGACGGGCCGGTGAGGAGCGCGGTGAGCTCGATGGCCACCCACCCGCAGAAGGCGCCGAGGCTCATCCCGCCGACGAACGTCCACGGGTTCGCGTAGCGCCCCTCGGGGTCCGCGAAGAGCGTGTACGTCCCGGAGGCGAGCGGCGGGAAGAGGAGGAAGGAGAGGACCTGCAGTTCGTTCGAGAGCAGGGTGACGAAGCCGATGAGCAGCGGGACGAAGAGGAGGACGGAGACGTGCGTGAGGTTGCTCGTCTCCGCGAGCCAGTGGCGCGCGTCCCGCGAGCGGCGGCGTTCGAGCGCGCGCGCTCGTCTGCGAAGCCGCCGCAGCCGTCGTCGCGCGCCGTCGAGCATGTTCCGTCCCGAAGGACGCGGGGGGTTTTGCTCTTTCGTCATGCAGGCGACGGCGTCGCCGAACGAGCGAGCGGCACCGCCGCGAGCATCGCGGTTCCGAGCAGTGCGAGGAACCGCGGAAGAACGAGCGGCACCGCCGTACGCGCGGATGCCGTCGCGCTCGCGTCAGGCGAGCGCGACGACCGCGTCGAGCGTGATGCCGATTGCGCGTTCGACGTTGTTCTTCGCCTTCTCGGGGAGCTCCTCGTCGCTGTCGGCGCCCTTCTGGGTGCCCTCGACGAGGTTGCCGTCGGCGGTGCAGATGGCGCCGGCGCGCAGGCCCTTCCGGCGCGCGAGCGCGAAGAGGGTCGCGGCCTCCATCTCGACGGCGAGCAGGCCGGCCTCGTTCCACGCCGCGACGTAGTCGTCGTTCTCGTTGTAGAAGGCGTCGTCGCTGACGATGGGGCCGACGTGGACGTCCTCGTCGCGGGCTTCGGCGGCGTCGACGAGCCCGGAGAGCACGTCGTAGTCGGGGACGGCGGGGATGAGCTCGGGTTCGTAGCGCTTCGAGGTGCCCTCCTCCTTGGCGGCGCCGGTGGCGACGATCATGTCGCCGATCTCGATGTCGGACTGGAGCGCGCCCGTGGTGCCGACGCGGATGAAGGTCTCGACGCCGACGTTCGCGAGCTCCTCGAGCGCGATGGCGGCGCTCGGGCCGCCGATGCCGGTCGAGCAGATGGTGAGAGGGACGCCCTCGTAGGTGGCGTTGACGACGGTGTACTCGCGGTTCGAGGCCACTTCCTCGACGTCCTCGCAGTGGCCGGCGATGCGCTCGACGCGGCCGGGGTCGCCGGGGACGAGCGCGATGTCGTTCACGTCACCCTCTTCGACGAGCAGGTGGGGCTGTTTGGCCATACCGACACCTCGCGTGAGAGCGAGAAAAGCGTCCGGGTATCGCGTCAGGGCGCGAGCGCGAGGCCGGTCGCGCGCTCCTCGGGGGCGTAGCCGAGGGCGACGCGGCGCCACGTCCGCCCGCCGTCGGTCGAGCGATGGAGGCCGTGGTTGGAGAGCGCGTAGACGGTGCGGCCTGCGCCGGCCGCGAGGACGGGCGCGAGCAGGTCGTCGCCGCTGATGGCCGGGACGCGCGTCCAGTCGGTGCCGGCTTCGCGTCGATAGACGGCGGCGCCGCCCTCCGAGTGCGCGGCGCGCGGCCCCGAGGCGGCGGAGAGCACGCGGGTGTCCGGGTCGCGCTCGGTCGCGGCGACGCTCCAGCAGTAGGTGTGCTCGAGGCCGGACTCCGGTGTCTCCCACGTCTCCCCCCAGTCCGGCGACTCGTGGTAGCCGTCGCCGGCGGCGGCGTAGAGGCGGTCCGGGGTCCCGGGGTGCGTGGCGATGGTGTGCGCGTCGAGGGGGCCGCCGGGGACGCGCTCGCGCCACGTGTCGCCGCCGTCGGTGGTGCGGACGAGCGCGCCCGCCTCGATGGCGACGGCGAGCGCGTCCCCGTCGTCGGGCCGGGGCCGGACCCAGCGGACGTGGTGGGTGTCGGGGCGCGGCGGGAAGCTCCACTCGTCGCTCGAGTCGAGGTTGGTGAGCGGCGCCGTCTCGCGCCACGCGCGGCCGCCGTCGTCGGAGCGGTAGAGCGCGCTCGGCTCCGTGCCCGCCCACCACGTCCCGTCGGGGCCGACGGCGAGCGCGGTGACGTGCGCGCGCTCGAAGTCGGCGACCCGGTGGAAGGACTCGCCGCCGTCGACGGAGCGCCGGATGCCGGCGTCGCTCGTGCCACAGCAGACGGTGTCGCCGCTGACCGCGACGCAGGTCGGCGTGACGTCGCCGAGGCGCTCTCGCACTTCACCGTCCTCGACGACGAACAGCCCGCTCGGGAACGCGCAGAACGCCTTCATGGGCGTGCGGAGACACCACGGCGACTTGAAACGCCCGCCCTCACGCGGACGCGACGGTGAAGAGGAGGAGGTTGTGCGCGCCGGGACCGAGGCCGACGGCGGCGACGAACGCGAGGAGGAGGTAGCCCTGAGCGGGCGCATCGCGCACGTAGTCGGCGAGCAGGAGGACGACGCCGACGGCGACGGCGAGTTTCACGAGGACGAAGAGCCAGCCGACGCCCAGCACCGAGGCGGTGGGGAGCGTGCCCGCGAACTCCATGACGAGCCGGGAGAGCGGCGTCTGCTCGCCGAACCCCAGAAGGTCGACGCCGACGGCGGTCGTGACGCCGTCGAGGGCGTGCCCGAGGACGGCGAGCGCGCCCGCGCCCTCGACGACGCGGGCGTCCTCGACGCGCAGGCGTCGCAGGCCCGCCCAGCAGACGCCCGTGAGGAGGAGGGCGACGAGGAGGCCGGCGAGCGGCCACGCGGGCGTGAGCGTCCCGTGCGTCGTCCCGTAGCGCACGGCGACGGCGACGGGGAGGGAGATGCCGAGGAGGCCGACGCCCGCGAGGACGCGCCGGGGTGCGGCCGTTCGTCGCGCGGCGAGCCAGACCGCGCCCATGCAGGCGAACGTCGTGAGGTAGACGGCGGGCGCGGAGACGAGCGGCGCGACGATCGCGGGGACGACGCCGAGCTGATAGCAGACGTAGAGCGTGGAGCCGAGCGCCATCCACGGCGCGAACGCGAGCACCGTCCGGGAGGTCACGGCGGGCCGCTCGCGGACGAGCGCGCCGCCGACGAGGAGCGTCGCCGCGAGCAGGCCGAGGAGGTAGAGGAGCGGCGGCACCGTGAACCCGGACGGCAGTACCATACTCGTAGCACGCGTGACGCGGCGGGGAAAGCGTTACCATCCCGGGAGGCATCGCTCGGGGCGCGCGCGGCGGTGGCGGCGCGCGGGCACCACGTTCTTCTCCTCGGCCGCCGACGCGGGAGTGTGAACGAGCACCAGCGCCGCCTCGCGCTCGGGGTCGCCGTCGCGCTCGCGTGCGCCGTCGTCCTCGCCGGGGTCGCCTTCGGCTACGCGTCGTTCCACGCGGGGAGCGCACAGCAGTCCGCGTCGGCCGCCGTGGGGACGTCGTCGGTCGGGAACGCGACGAGCGGGCTGAACGGGACGGTGTACCTCCACGCGGACGGACCGTACGCCGACCGGGTGGCGGCGGGCGTCGCGGCCGGCCTCCGAGGACACGGCGTCACCGTCGAGCGCGTCGCGACGCTCGAAGCCGACCACGACCGCCCCGTCCTCGCCGTCGAAACGACCGAGGCCGACCTCCGGTACGACCCGGTGACGCCGTCCGGGCGCGTGACAGTCGCGTTCGGCTACGCGAAGACGGGGAACGGCACGGTCGCGGCCGCGATACGCCGCGAGAGCGCGGCGAACCTGAGCGCGCGCGAGCCCTATCTGGCGTCCGGGACGGTGACGGTCGAGCACGAGGCGACGGGCGTCTACTCGTGGCCGGCCTACCGCGACGCGGTGACGCGCGCGGCGGGCGAGACGCTCGCCGACCGCCTCTGGTCGGCGACCCGGCCGTCCTGACGCTGGCTTTTTGCCGGCCGGACGCGCCTTCCCGGTATGAACCGAGAGGAGTTCGCCGCCCGCATCGACCACACCGTCCTCGGCCCCGAGACCACCGTCGCCGACGTCGAGGGCGTCCTCGACGACTGTCAGGAGTACGGGATGAACGCCTGCGTGCCGCCGTGCTACCTCTCGGAGGCGAGCGCGTACGCGCCCGAGGTGACGCTCGCCACCGTCGTCGGCTTCCCGCACGGCCAGCACGCCACCGAGGCGAAGCGCGAGGAGGCGCGAATCGCGGCCGCGGACGGCGCGGACGAACTCGACATGGTGGTGAACGTCGGCCGCCTGCAGGCCGGCGAGCACGAGGCGGTGCGGGCGGACGTCGAGGCCGTCGTCGCGGCGAGCACGCGCCCGGTGAAGGTCATCGTGGAGACGGCGCTCCTCACGGACGACGAGAAGCGCGCCGCCGGCAAGCTCGCGCGCGAGGCGGGCGCGGACTACCTGAAGACCTCGACGGGGTTCGCCGACGGGGGCGCGACGGTCGCGGACGTCGAGCTCCTCGCGGCCTACCTCCCGGTGAAGGCCTCCGGCGGGATCGGCGACTACGAGACGGCGAGGGCGATGCTGGACGCGGGAGCCGAGCGCATCGGCGCGAGCTCGGGCGTCGCACTCGTCGAGGGCTTCGAGGGCTAGCGGACGAGGAACGTCACCATGCGCCCGTCGTCGGTGGTGCCCGCCGCGACGAGCGCGTCGCCGACGGCGGCGACGGTCGGTCCGACCGAGGAGCCGAGCGCGAGCGTCCAGCGCTCCCCCCCGGACGCGGCGTCGAGCGCCGCGAGCGCGCCGTCGTCGCGGCCGACGTAGACGGTGTCGTCGACGACGGCGGGCGCACAGGACGCCGTCGCGTCGTACGTCCAGTTCGTCTCCCCGGTCGCCGCGTCGAACGCGACGAGGTCGCCGGCGGCGTGATAGAGCCGGGTGCCATCGAAGGCGAGCGGCGCGTCCACGAAGGCGCGCTCGCGCGTCCAGACGCGTTCGCCGTCCGTCCGCGAGAGCGCGGCTATCGTCCCGTCCCAGCCGCCGACGTAGACCCGCTCGTCGCCGACGACGGGCGCGACGAGGTCGACCGCACCGAGGTTCGTCCGCCACCGGGGCGTCCCTCGCGCGCCGTACGCGTACACCTCGCCGGTGGCCGTCGCGGCGACGACGGTGTTCATGTTGTGCGCGAGGTGGGCCTCGACGCCGCCCCACGGGTCGGCCGTCCACGTCTCGCCCGAGTCGACGGTGACGCCGGCGAGTCGGCCGCCCGCGAGCGCGACGGCGAACGAATCGCGGCCGTTGCTCCACGCGGGCGGCGTCACCGCGCGCGCCGGTAGGTCGTGCGTCTCGACGACGTCGCCGCTCTCGGCGTCGAAGCCCCGGACCACGGGCGCCTCGGGATGGGGCGCGTAGACGACCTCACCGAGCACGCTCGGCGGGTGCGTGCCGTCGGCCGACGCCGTCCACAGCGCGTCGCCGGACGCGGCGTCGAACGCGCGGAGCGTCGAGCGCCGAGCGAGGAAGAGCCGCCCCTCAGCGCCCGTCACGCCGCCGCGTGCCGGCGGGAGCGTCGCCGTGACCTCGGGGTCGGTGAGCGTCGGGCCGTCGCGGACGGCGCGCGTGTTCGCGTCGTCGTGGTTCGGCGAACGCCAGCCGTCGTCGAAGACGACGCCTTCGGGATAGTCGCTTCGCGTCGAGCCGTCCGATGGCGTCTGACAGCCGGCGAGCGCCGCGGCGGCGAACGCACCGGCGGTCGCGAGGACGTCGCGTCTGGAGGGCATACGTTCGCGTCACTCGCTCCGGGCCAAATGTCTTCGGGTGCGTGGAGCCGCCGCGTTTTTCTCGGCGCACACCGAGGGTACGCACACGCGATGAGCCTCGCCGACTGGGTGCCCGAGCGGCGAGAGCGCGTCCTCCTCTGGGCGGTCGTCCTCACGCTCGCCGGCTTCGTCGCCCACGTGTTCGCCACGGTCGCGGGGACGATCACCTTCGGGCTCTTCATCTACTACGGCGTCCGCCCCATCCACCGGCGCCTCGAGCGCGCCGTCAGCCCCGGGGTCGCCGCGCTCCTCACCCTCCTGCTCGTCGCGCTCCCCTTCTTCGCCGTCACCGGCTACCTCGGCCTGATGGGGTTTCAGGAGCTCCGCCCGCGAATCCGCGTCTACAGCGAAGTGCTCCGACCGTACGTGAACGTGGACGCGCTCCTCCAGCAGCCCGTCACGGAGCTCGTCGCCGCCCTCCGCGACCCAGAGCGGTACTCGCTCGGCCTCTTCCTCGAGCGCGCGCGTCACTACCTCGGGCTGCTGTCGAGCGCGGCGATGCACCTCGTGTTCGCGACGCTCATCGCCTTCTACCTCCTGCGCGACGGCGCGCGCGTCCGGGAGTGGTTCGCGGGCGTCGCGGGCGCGGACTCCGCGACGTTCGCGTACGTCACGGCGGTCGACCGCGACCTCGAACCGCTCTACTTCGGGTCGGTGCTGATCGTCTTCGTCATCGCGCTCGGCGCGGTCGTCGTCTATCACGCCTACAACCTCCTCGCGCCGCCCGCGCTCGCCATCCCCTTCCCGACCGCGCTCGCGCTCGCGACCGGGCTCGCGTCCGTCGTCCCGCTCGTCGTCGGGAAGCTCGTCTACGGCCCGCTCGTCGGCTACCTGACGTACAGCGCGCTCCAGGCGCCGGACGCCTCGCTCGCGTACCCGCTCGCCCTGCTCGCCGTCTGCTTCGTCTTCCTCGACTTCGTCCCGATGACGTTCGTCCTCCCGGAAATCGCGGGCCGGGACACGCACGTCGGCCTCGTGATGTTCGGCTTCATCGTCGGCTCGATGGTGTTCGGGTGGTACGGTCTCTTCGCCGGCCCGCTGCTCGTCGTCCTCTGCGTGCAGGCCGTCCGCCTCCTCGTCGTCCCGCTCGCGCGCGGCGAGCGCGTCACCGGCGACGTCGACACCGCCGAGGACCTCGGCTCGGACCCGCCGTGAACCACCGAAAGCGCGGGGCTTTTGCCGCCGGCCGGAGAACGAGTGGACGAGATGGCCCGGTACCACATCGAGACGTACGGATGCACGTCGAATCGCGGTGAGAGCCGCGAGATCGAGCGACGGCTCCGTGACGCCGGCCACCACCGCGTCGAGGGCGTCGAGGAGGCGGACGTGGCGATCCTGAACACGTGTACCGTGGTCGAGAAGACGGAGCGCAACATGCTCCGCCGGGCACAGGAGCTCACCGACGAGATCGCGGACCTCTACGTCACCGGCTGTATGGCGCTCGCCCAAGGCGAGGAGTTCCGCGAGGCCGACGTCGACGCCGAGGTCCTCCACTGGGACGAGGTGCCCGAGGCGGTCACGAACGGCGAGTGCCCGACGCCGACGCCGGACGCCGAGCCGATCCTCGACGGCGTCGTCGGCATCCTCCCGATCGCGCGCGGCTGCATGTCGAACTGCTCGTACTGCATCACGAAGCAGGCGACGGGCCGCGTCGAATCGCCCCCCGTCGAGGAGAACGTCGAGAAGGCGCGCGCGCTCGTTCACGCCGGTGCGACGGAGATCCGCATCACCGGACAGGACACCGGCGTGTACGGCTGGGACACGGGCGAGCGGAAGCTCCCGGAGCTCCTGGAGCGCATCTGCACCGAGATCGAGGGCGACTTCCGCGTCAGGGTGGGGATGGCGAACCCCGGGGGCATCCACGGCATCCGCGAGGAGCTCGCGGAGGTGTTCGCCGCCCACGACGAGCTCTACAACTTCCTGCACGCGCCCGTCCAGTCCGGGAGCGACGACGTCCTCGAGGAGATGCGCCGCCAGCACCGCGTCGAGCAGTACGTCGAGATCGTCGAGACGTTCGACGACCACCTGGAGGAGTGGACGCTCTCGACGGACTTCATCGTCGGCTTCCCGACGGAGGACGATGAGGACCACGAGATGTCGATGGCGCTCCTGCGGGAGACGCGCCCGGAGAAGGTGAACGTCACGCGCTTCTCGAAGCGCCCCGGCACCGACGCCGCCGACATGAAGGGCCTCGGCGGGACGCTGAAGAAGGAGCGTTCGAAGGAGATGAGCGCGGCGAAGCGCGAGATCGTCGGGGAGGCCTACGAGTCGATGGTCGGCGACGAACGCGACGTCCTCGTCACCGAGTACGGCACCGGTGACTCCGTGAAGTGCTACGACTCCGCGTACAGGCAGGTCATCGTGCAGAACGCGGACGAGTACGGTCTCGAACCCGGGGACTTCGCGACCGTCGAAGTCACCGGCCACCAGACGATGTACGCGTTCGGCGAACCCCTGTAGGAGTCGCGGCGCATCGGCGACCCGCGACTCAGCGGTCGTGACCGAGCAACCCCGCCGCCTCCCGGTCGGCCTTCCACTCGCCGAGTTCCTTCGGGTCGACGTGGACGAAGACGTCGTCGACCTCCGGCATCGAGCGGATGTCCTGGACGACCGCCGACTCGATGTCGTGGGCCTCGAAGAGCGTCAGGTCGCCCTCCACCTCGATGTGGAGGCTGACGTCCACCTCGGGGCCGACGTAGTGCGCGACGACGTCGTGCGCGCCGCGCACGCGGTCGTGGCTGAGCGCGCGCTCGAGGATCTCGCGGCGCAGGTCCTCCGGCGGCGCCGCCCCCACGAGGTAGTTCACGTTGTCCCGGACGATCTCGTAGCCCGTGTAGAGGATGCCGAGCGAGACGACGCCCGCCGCGATCGGGTCGAGCACCGGGACGCCCACCATCGCGCCGAGCACGCCGACGAGCGCCGCGCTCGACGTCAGGATGTCGTTGCGGTTGTCGAGCGCCGTCGCCACCAGCGCCGGCGAGTTGGTGCGCTCGCCCGTGCGTCGGCAGTAGCGGTAGAGGCCGTACTTCGCGAGCGCCGTGAGGACGAGCACCGCGACGCCCGCGGGCCCGGCCGTGCCGCCGTACGAGCCGGTGAGAACCGCCGTCGACGCGTTGTAGAGGACGCCAACGCCCGCCGCGAAGACGCCGAGCGCGACGAACAGCGCGACGAACGGCTCGATGCGCTCGTGGCCGTGGGGATGCTCGAAGTCCGCCGGTCGCGTCGTGAGGTAGAGGCCGCCGAGGATGACGACGCTGTAGACGGCGTCCGCACCGCTGTTGACCGCCTCGGAGCCGACCGCGATGCTCCCGGTGTACCACCAGACGGCGCCCTTCGCGAGGAGGAGGACGAGGTTCGCCGCGAGGACGACGACCCCGGCGCGGCGCATCGCGGTCTTCCGGTCCATCGACCAGCGATAGCGGCCCCCGAAGCAAGTGCGTTGCGGAGTTTTCGAGTCAGTCGAAAGCGAGTTCGACCGCCGCGTCCTCGCCGGGGACCGTCGCGCCGGGTTGGTCGGCGAACGCGTCGTGCAGGCGGTCGTACGTCTCCTCGAGCGCCTCGACGACGACCTTCGTGTCCGAGATCACGGGCATGAAGTTCGTGTCGCCGTCGAAGCGCGGGACGACGTGCGTGTGCAGGTGGTCGTCGATGCTCCCGCCGGCCGGCCCGCCGCCGAGGTTCAGACCGGCGTTGTAGGCGTCCGGGCCCACGGCCTCGTCGAGCGCGTCGAACGCGCGCTGTTTGAGGCGCGCGTGATCGAGGAGGGCGTCGTCGTCGAGCGCCGCGTACTCCCCGCCGTGCGCGAGGGGGACGACCATCAGGTGTCCGGGGTTGTACGGCGCGTTGTTCAGGAGGACGTAGGCGCGCTCGCTGCGCGCGACGACGAGGTTCTCGCGGGCGTCCGCGCGCTCCGGGAGTTCGCAGAGGACGCACTCATCAATGTCCGGGTTCTTCTCCTCACGTCGCACCCACTCGATGCGCCACGGGGCGAACACCTGCTCCATACCCGCCGACTCGCGCGGGCGCGACAGGTAGCTTACGGAACGCGACGGCGACAGGTCGGTATCGTATACCCGTTTGACGAACGAATCGGTAGTCATCTGCCGCGTTATCGAACGGGGAAGGATTCGCGATGGCGAGAAGGGCCGATGTTTTTGTGTCCGGACGCCGTTTGTCGGAGCCGAGGGTGGTTCCGATGGCGAGCAAAACACCTCGTTCCGACGGTATGGCGGAATCGTGCGAAAGCTGTGGGAAAGAGACACCCCACGCGGTCTCCGTCGAGCTGAAGACGGAGTCCGACAAGGACGAGAACGCCGAGTTCTCGCGCGAGCCGTACCGCGTCGCGAAGTGTCGCGTCTGCGGTGAGACGTCGTCAACCCGGATGAACAACGCGTAAACCACGACGCGCGGTCAATCGTCGCCACCTCCCCCCTCGTATTTCTTCGGCGTCGAGCGCACGCCCCGGGTAGCGCCGCGTCCGTCGTTACGGCTCCGTCGTCGCCTCGTAGCCGTCCTCGGTGACGATGATCGTGTGCTCGGCCTGCCCGACGAGTTCGCCCTCCGACTCCTGGAGGACGGGGTACGAGCGGAGGACGCCCTCCATCTCGAGGCGCCGGACCGCCATGTCCGCGCGCGGCGAGTCCAGCCAGCGCTTCGCGAACGGGAGCTCGCGGTACTCCTCGCGCACCGTCTCGAGCACCTGTCGGGCCTGCCGGTTGCGCACCGAGCGGTCGTCGACGAGGGAGTAGATCTCCGTCTTCGAGCCCTCCGTCACCTTCCCGGAGCCCGTCGTGGCGAACGGCTCGACGGCGAGGACGTCGCCCGCTTCGAGGACGGTTCCCTGCTGGGTGCCACGGTTGGGAACGCTCGGGTCCGTGTGCGCGTCCCACTGCTCGAGGCCGTGCCCGGAGAGGTTCACGATCGGTTGGTAGCCGTACGCCTCGATGACATCCGCGACCTCCGCGCCGATCTCGCCGGTGTGTGCGCCCGCCTCCACGACGTCGAGGCCGGCGTCGAGCGCCTCCTCGGCAGCCTCCTTCAGCTCGGGGTTCCCGGAGAGGTCGACGGTGCGCGCGGCGTCCGCGATGTAGCCCTCGACGTGGACGCCGACGTCGAGACAGACCATCTCCTCGCCGAACTCCGTCTCCTCGTCGCCGTGCGGGGAGGCGTGGCTCGCCTCGTTGTCGACGCTGATGTTCACGGGGAACGCCGGCTTCCCGCCGAGCTCTCGGATGCGGTCCTCAGCGAACTCGGCGACCTCGAGGTGGGTCGCGCCGACCTCGACGCGTTCCTCGGCCTCGTCGAGCACCTGCGCGAGGATGTCGCCCGCCTCGTGGTACGTGTCGTACGCCTCGCTTCCGGGTTCCACGGTGTCCGTCATGGCCCGAAGTTGGCGCGCTCGTCTTTTTACCGTTCGGGTCCGCTCGCGCGACGCACGAGCCGAAAGCGGCGTGCGAACACGCGCCAACCGTTCGCCTCGCGAGTCGGCCGGGCTCTCGCGGATCGTACGCACGACGACGACCCGGAATATCGACGATTGACGTATTGATTCGCGGAAACAGCAGTCCTTTTAGGCGCGCACCGGGAGGGTTCGAAACGAGATGAGCTACGAGTACGAGCAAGTCGAAGTCCCCGACCAGGGGGAGAAAGTCACGTACGACGAGGACGCGGACGAACTCGTCGTCCCGGACAACCCCATCATCCCCATCATCTACGGGGACGGCATCGGGAAGGACGTCGCACCCGTCGCACAGCAGGTCCTCGACGCCGCCGCCGACGCGACCGGCCGCGACATCAACTGGATGCGCGTCTTCGCCGGCGAGAGCGCGCGCGAGAAGTACGACGAGAACCTCCCCGACGACACCGTCAACGCCCTGCGCGAGTTCCGCGCCTCCATCAAGGGCCCGCTCACGACGCCGGTCGGCGCCGGCTTCCGGAGCCTGAACGTCGCGCTCCGCAAGAAGCTCGACCTCTACACGAACATGCGCCCCACCTACTACCTCGAGGGCGTTCCGTCCCCGGTCTCCGAGCCCGAGGAGATGGACATGGTCAACTTCCGCGAGAACACCGAGGACGTCTACGCCGGCATCGAGTGGGAGGCCGGCACCGACGAGGTCGAGGAGGTCCGGGAGTTCGTCGAGGACGAGATGGGCTTCGACGCCACCATCCACGACGGCCCCGTCGGCATCGGCATCAAGCCCATCACCGAGTTCGGCACGAAGCGCCTCGTCCGGCAGGCCATCGAGTACGCCATCGAGAACGACCGTGACTCCGTCACGCTCGTTCACAAGGGCAACATCATGAAGTTCACCGAGGGCGCCTTCCGTGACTGGGGCTACGAGATCGCCGCCGAGGAGTTCCCCGAGCAGACCATCGACGAGGACACCCTCTGGGAGGAGTACGACGGCGAGGCCCCCGAGGACACCGTCGTCGTCAAGGACCGCATCGCGGACAACATGCTCCAGCAGCTCCTCACGCGCACGGACAACTACGACGTGCTCGCGATGCCGAACCTCAACGGTGACTATCTCAGCGACGCCGCGGGCGCCCAGATCGGCGGCCTCGGCATCGCGCCCGGCGCCAACCTCGGCGACGGCCGCGTCCTCGCCGAGCCCGTGCACGGCAGCGCGCCCAAGCACGCCGGCAAGGACAAGGCGAACCCGACCGCGATGATCCTCTCCGGGAAGATCCTCCTCGAACAGCTCGGCTGGGACGACGCCGCCGACCTCGTCCACGACGCCGTCGAGGCGCAGATCTCCGAGCACCGCGTCACCTACGACCTCGAACGGCAGGTCGAGGGCGGCGTCAAGCTCGCCGCGTCCGAGTACGCCGACGAGATCGTCGACCGCATCGAGGACCTCGCGTAAGCGAGTCTTCGGTCAGTCGGAACTCCGTTCCGACGCGATCGAGGACCTCGGCCAGACGTCTCGGTCCTCTCCGCGAGAACGCACACCGATTCTCCCCGTTTTTCGCGCGCCGCCAGCGACGGCGTCGGCCGCCCGTCTCGCGCTTCGCCCGGCGTCGGCCACGTGGCTTCTTTGTCCGTGACGCACAACGTCCGGGTATGGTAGACGATCCGTTCGCGGACATCCCCGGAATCGAGGAGGACCTCGCGCGCGCCGAAGAGCACCTGACGGTGCGCGTCGAGCGCCGCACGTACAACAAGCCCGTCACCATCGTCGAGGGGTTCGACGAGGAGGCGACCGACCTGCAGGACGTCGCGACGAAGCTGAAGAAGAAACTCGGCGCCGGCGGCACGGTGAACGACGGCACGGTCGAGATTCAGGGCGACCACGTCGACCGCGTCCCCGACATCCTCGAGGAGATGGGGTTCAACGTCGAATAAGGGCGCCCCGGAGAACGGTGGGGACGAGTTTATGTCCACGAGGGCGCGAACGGGAGGTATGTACGCCGTCGTCGGGTGTAGCGACTGCTCGATGCTCTGGGTGGTCGAGGGACGCCCGGAGCGCACCGAGTGCCCGCGTTGCGGGACGAGCAAGGCGCACGCGAAGCGCAAGCAGTTCGTGACGACCGAAGACCGCGAGCACGCGGCAGAGGTGCGCGCGTCGATGCTCGCGAACCGCTCGGGCTACGGGGAGGCGTTCGCGGACCTCGACTCCTACACGGAGATGGCCGAACGGGCCGACGAGGCCGTCGTGGACGACGAGGAGTACCTCGACGCGGCGGGCGTGGACGCGGCGGAGACGCGCGCGGCGGACGAGCGCGGGGGCGGCTCCGTCTCCCGGACGGAGCGCGTGAAGGAGGCGCTCCGCGAACTCGATTCGCCCACGGCGGACGACGTCGCCGCCTACTGCGAGGAGCACGGCGTCTCCGAGTCGTTCGCCCGCGAGGCCGTGGAGCGCCTCGCGCGACGCGGTGAGGCCTCGGAGTCGCGGGGCGTCTACCGACTGCTCTGAGCCACGTTTTTCTCGGTGGGGCGCGGACGCGCCCACATGGATTCGGTGTCACCGGGTGACGCGCTACAGGTGACGGGCGCGGCGGTGGTCGTCGCGGGTGCGGTGCTCGCCGTAGCGGGCGTGGCGCCGTCGTGGCCGGTCGCGAGCGCGTCGTTCCTCGTGATGTGCGTCTGCTTCGTCGTCGGGAACCTGCTGAACGGCGCGCGGCGGCGCGCGGCCGTCATGGCGGTCGTGGCGGTCGGCTGGGCGGGCATCACTGGCGGCGTCAGGTGGGCGCGCCCGCTCCTCACGTGGGCGGGGTTCGCGCTCGTCCTCGTCGCTGGCGGGTACGCGCTCGCGCTCGGGTTCGGCCGGGACCCGCTCGCGGCCCTCCGGTCGTGAGGGCTCGCGGACGCCGCCTCAGCGCCCGAGGTCCTCGTGCGCGGAGGAGAGGTGTCGGGAGGCGAGCGCGGCGAGCAGGGAGAGTTCGCCGGCGAGCGCGCCGGCGGCGATGACCTCGGCGAGTTCGTCGGCGTTCGAGCCGGCGGGGTCGCCGCCGCCGCGAACACCGAGGACGTCGAGGGCCTCGGCCTGCGTCGGGAGCTTCGTGCCGCCCCCGACGGTGCCCACCTCGAGGGACGCGAGGTTGACGGAGGCGTAGAGTTCGTCGTCCCTCGCTTCGACGGTCGTGATGCAGTTCGAGCCCTCGACGACCTGCGCGGCGTCCTGCCCGGTGGCGAGGAAGACGGCGGCGACGACGTTCGCGGCGTGCGCGTTGAAGCCGAGGCTCCCGGCTTTCGCGGACCCGACGAGGTTCTTGCGCGTGTTCACCTCGGCGATGGCTTCGGGCGTCGTCTTGAAGCGCTCCTCGACGACGTCGCGCGGGATGTGGACGTCCGCCGTGACGGTGCGTCCGCGCCCCTCGACGGCGTTGATGGCGGCGGGCTTCTTGTCCGCGCAGAGGTTCCCGGAGAGCGCGACGAGTTCGGCGGGCGTGTTCGCCTCGACGACGTCGCAGGCCTCGCCGGTGGCGATGGTCGCCATGTTCATCCCCATCGCGTCGGCGGTGTCGTAGGAGAAGCGCAGGTAGACGTTGTCGCCGACGACGTAGTGCGTGACCTCCTGAAGCGTCCCGTGGTCCGTCGTGGACTCGGCGGCCGCCTTGAGGTCCGCGAAGTGCTCGTCCACCCAGCGCGCGACCTCCGCGCCCTCGGTGACGTCCGCGACGCGGAAGACCGGCGCGCGCGTCATCCCGCGCTTCGTGACGCGGGCGTTCGCGCCGCCGGCGGCGGTGATGGCCGAGCAGCCACGGTTGACGGAGGCGAGGAGCGCGCCCTCGGTGGTAGCCATCGGGAGGTAGTACGCCTCGCTCGCGGCGTCGCCGTCGACGGCGACGGGGCCGGCGACGCCGAAGGGGATCTGGGTGCCGCCGACGAGGTTCTCGATGGCCGAGTCCGCGGCGGCCTCGGGGTCGAAGGCGTAGTCGCCGGTGACGTCGAGGGCGGCGCCGGTCTCGCGTTCGAGGAGGCGACGGCGCGCGGCGGCCGCCGTCTCGGCGTCCGCGTGTTCTTCGAGTTCGTAGAGGCGCAGGTCGCCGTCCCGCACTCGCTCCGCGAGGGCGTCGGCGTCGTGGTCGCTCATACCGCCCTCTGGGCGAGCCACGCCCCTAAACGGTTCGTATCGGTGCGTACTTCCCCACGGCGTCGATACTCGGGCGTATGAGCCGCCTCGACACCGCGTTCCGGGCGATACTGGGCTGGTTCCTCGCGGCACCGCTCGCGTTCGCGCTCGTCGCGCTGGTCACGCCGCCCGACCCGTTCACGCAGCTCGTCTACGGCGTGCCGCTCGCGTTCGGGTGCGGCCTCCTCGGCGCGTACGCCGCCGTCCGCGCGGAAGTCGCACCGCGACGGCTCGCGTCCGCGCTCGTCGCGTTCTACCTCGCGTCGTTCGCCGCGCTCGTCGCCATCCAAACGGTCGCGAACGCCACCGTCGGCTGGGTCGAGGGGCCGTTCGACGACGTCGCCTCGCTCGCCGTCGGCCTGCTCGTCGCGTACTGGGTCGGGTTCCGCCGGCGCTGAGCGGCCGAGTCGGGTTCCCGAACGTTCTTGCCGCCGCCGGACCCGCTTGCAGGCATGAGCGCGGACGCGGACGTCGTCTTCGTGAACGGCGAGGTCCACACGCTTGGGGAACCGGACGAGACGTACGAGGCGCTCGCGGTGCGCGACGGCCGCGTGTCGCGTCTCGACTCCGACTACGAGGTCGACTTCTCCGTGGGCGTCGAGACGGACGTCGTCGACCTCGGGGGACGCGTCCTCCTCCCGGGGTTCGTGGACGCGCACGTCCACTTCGCGACGACCGGCCGCTACCGCGTCGAAGCCGACCTCCGGGACGCGGCCGACCGCGCGGAGTGCGTCGACGCGCTCCGCGAGCAGGCCCCCAACTCGGAGGGGTGGGTGCTCGGCTGGGGGTTCGACGAGTCGACGTGGCCGGACGGTGCGCCGACGCGCGCGGACCTCGACGCGGTGAGCGAGACGCGCCCCGTCGCGGCCGTCCGCGTGGACATGCACACCGCCGTCCTGAACGGCATCGCGCTCGAACGCCTCGACGCGGCGATGCCGGCGGGCGACGTCCGCGAGAACGGCCGAATCGTCGAGGGCGCAGTGGACGCCCTCTACGAGGCCATCGACCCGTCGGCGACGGAGATGCGCGAGCTGCTCGCGGCCGCCCAGCGCCACGCGAACGCGCGCGGCGTGACGGCCGTCCACGACATGGTGCGGCGCTCGAACGCCCCGGCGATCTACCGCGAGATGGCGGCCGAGGGCGACCTCTCGGTGCGCGTGCGCCTGAACTACTGGGCCGACCACCTCGACGCGCTCGAGGAGCTCGGCGCGCGCACGAATCACGGGAGCGAGTGGGTGGAGACTGGGGCCGTCAAGACGTTCACGGACGGGAGTCTCGGCGCGGGCACCGCGAAGCTCTCGGAGCCGTACGCCGATTCGGGGGGGACGGGTCAGTGGGTGGTCGAGCCGGACGAACTCCGCGAGATCGTGCGGCGCGCGGACGCCGCCGGCCTGCAGGTCGCGGCGCACGCGATCGGCGACGAGGCCATCGAGGCCGTCCTCGACGCCTACGAGACGGAGACGCCGAATCCGGGGGAGATGCGCCACCGGATCGAGCACGCGGAGCTCGCGACGGACGCGCAGATCGAGCGGCTCGCCGAGCTCGGCGTCGTCGCGTCGATGCAGCCGAACTTCCACCGGTGGACGGGCGCGGACGGCCTCTACGCGGCGCGCCTCGGTGCGGAGCGCCGTCGGGGGACGAACCGCTTCCGGGAGTTCGCGGACGCGGGCGCGCACCTCGCGTTCTCCAGCGACTCGATGCCGCTCGACCCGCTCTACGGCGTCGCGTTCGCGGTCGACCCGCCGACGGGCGAGGCGCTCTCGGTGACGGAGGCGCTGCGCGCGTACACGGCGGGCGGCGCGTACGCTGGCTTCAGCGAGGACCGCCGGGGCGCGCTCGCGGTCGGGTCGGACGCCGACCTCGTCGCCCTCGACGGGTCGCCGTGGGAGGCCGACGAACTCACCGACATAGACGTCGCGATGACGGTGGTGGACGGCGACGTCGTCTACGACGCGCGCCCGTAGTTCTTTCCCGCTGGCGGCTGTAGCCGGCGTGTGAGCGCCGCCCCCGCACTCCTGATCGTGCTCGCGTTCGCGCTCGCCGTCGCGGGCGCCCTCCTCCTCTACGTCCTCGTCGAGGCCGAGAGCGACGAAGGCCCGAGGAGGGACCGCGAGGTCGCGGCGTCGGAGACGCGCGAGCGCGTCGAGCGCCGCCGGAACGACCGAAAGGAGGACTGAGCGACACACCCTCGTTCTTCGGGATGCCGCCGACGTAGAGAGACGTCTCCTGCAATACAGTCTTGAAGACGAATCTTTTTCACAGAGGTTTCTCTATGGCGCTAGCAAGACAGCATCCGATCATGGTCCAGATGGAGACGACAGAAGTCGACAGCGAACTGAGCTTGTTCAAATACGGGAACCTCGAAGCGCTCCCGTCCGACTACCGCGACCTCTCGGAGACGGAACGCGGACAGCGGATCGCGGCGGCGCGCGAGGCGCTGGGCGACGACGTCCTCGTGCTCGGACACAACTACCAGCGCCGCGAGATCGTCGAGCACGCCGACCACGTCGGTGACTCCTATCAGTTGAGCGAGTACGCCGCCGAGTCCGACGCCGAGCACGTCGTCTTCTGCGGGGTGACGTTCATGGCGGAGAGCGCGGACCTCCTCACGGGCGCCGAGCAGACCGTCCACCTCCCCTCGATGGAGGCCTCGTGTCCGATGGCGGGGATGGCCGAAGCCCTCCAGGTCGACGCCGCGTGGGAGCGCATCGAGCGCGCGACCGAGGGCGACGTCGTCCCGGTCACCTACATGAACTCCTACGCCGACCTGAAGGCGTTCTGCGCCGAGCACGGCGGCCTCGTCTGCACGTCCTCGAACGCGGACGCCGCCTTCGAGTGGGCGCTCTCCCGGGGCGACACCGTGGTGTTCCTCCCGGACAAGCACCTCGGGCGGAACACCGCGAACGCGATGGGCCTCGACTCCGTCGTCGAGTTCGACCCGTGGGCCGACGAATCGAGCGGCGCCCTCGACGACGCCGACGTCGTCCTCTGGGACGGCTACTGCCAGGTCCACGAGCGCTTCACCGCCGACCACGTCGCGGCCGCCCGCGACGCCCACCCGGAGGCGACGGTGGTCGTCCATCCCGAGTGTCGCCCCGAGGTCGTCGCGGCCGCCGACGAGACGGGGAGCACGGCGACCATCACCGAAGCCGTCGCCGACGCCGGCCCCGAGGAGACGGTGGTAGTCGGCACCGAGATCCACCTCGTCGAGCACCTCGACCGCTGGCACGAGACGGACGTCGTCGCGCTCTGCGGTGACGCCTGCATGGACTGCAACGCGATGCGACAGGTCGACCCGAACTACCTCACGTGGATCCTCGAGGGCCTCGCGGACGGCGTCGAGCGAAACGTCGTCAGCGTCGACCCCGACGTCGCGCGCAGCGCCGAAGTCGCCCTCGACCGCATGCTCGAACTATGACGCAGGTGCTCGTCCTTGGGAGCGGAATCGCGGGGTGTAGCACCGCGCTCGCCGCCGCCGAGAGCGGCGCGGAGGTCGTGCTCGCGACGAAAGCGACGCGACCGGCGGAGACGACGACGCACTGGGCGCAGGGCGGAATCGCCGTCTCGCGGGGCGACCCGGACGCGTTCGCCGCCGACGTCCTCGAAGCGGGCGACGGCCGCTGTGACCCGCACGCCGTCGAGACGCTCGTCGAGAACGCGGACGACGCCGTCGAATCGGTGCTCGTCGAGCGCCTCGGCGTCCCCTTCGCGGACGACTACGGGCGCGAGGCCGCCCACTCCGCGGACCGCATCCGACACGTCGGCGCGGAGACGGGCAGACACGTCCTCGCGCCGTTCCTCGCGCACCTCGACGACCACCCGCGCGTGACGGTCCACGAGGACACGGCGGCGCTCGAGTTGCTCACCGAGGAGGGCCGCGTTCGCGGCGCGCTCCTCGACCGGCCGGACGGGTCGAAGGCGGCCGAGCTCGCGGACGCCACCGTGCTCGCGACGGGCGGCGTCGGCGCGTGCTTCCCGCGCTCGACGAACCCGGACACCGCGACGGGCGACGGCCTCGCGATGGCCGCGCGCGCCGGCGCCGACCTCGAGGACCTCGCGTACGTCCAGTTCCACCCGACCGCGACGGTCGGCGACGACCCCGTGCTCGTCAGCGAAGCGGTGCGCGGCGCGGGCGCGGTGTTGCGGAACGCCGACGGCGAGCGCTTCATGCCCGCCGTCCACGAGGACGCCGAACTCGCGCCGCGGGACGTGGTCGCGCGCGCCGTCGCGGACGAGCGCGAGCGCACCGGCGGCGTCGTCCTCGACACGACGCCCGTCGACTTCGCGGGCGCGTTCCCGGCGCTCCGCGAGCGCATCAGCGACGCCGGCCACGACCCCGCCTCGATCCCGGTCGCGCCCGCCGAGCACTTCCTCTGCGGCGGCGTCGCCGTCGACGACCGGGGCCGCACGAGCCTCGACCGCCTCTACGCCGTCGGCGAGGTGTCGCGAACCGGCGTCCACGGCGCGAACCGTCTCGCCTCCACGAGCCTCCTCGAAGGCCTCGTCTGGGGCCGACGCGCGGGACGCGACGCCGCGGCCCGCGAGCGCGTCACCGGCGACCCCGAAATACCGAGCCGCCCCGAGCGCGACCCCGCGCTCCCCGATGGCTTCGTCGACGGGAAGCTCGAGCGCCTGCACCGCGTGCTCGGCGCGCACGTCGGCCTCCGGCGCGACCCGGACGGCCTCGAGCGGGCGTGCGCGGCGCTCCGCCGCCTGAAGGGCGAGACGGACGCCTACGCGCGGACGCGGCCCTCCCGCGAGGTCGCCGAACTCCGGAACGCCGCGACGGCCGGCCTCCTGCTCGCGCGCGCCGCCCGCGAGGCCGAGCCGGCGGGCTGTCACGCGCTGGAGGGGGTCCCGTGCCGGTGACGCGCGCGGACGCCGAGCGCTGGCTCCGCGAGGACCTCGGCCACGACGACGTGACGAACGACCTCCCCGGGGAGTCGGCCGCGCGCCTCGTCGCGAAGGAGCGCGGCGTCGTCGCGGGCGTGGACGCCGCCGAAGTCGTGTTCGACGTGCTCGGCGTCGGCGTCGAGGCGCACGTCGAGGCGGGCGAGTCCGTCGACGCGGGTGCAGTACTACTCGCCGTCGAGGGAGCGACCCGTGACGTCCTCCGCGGCGAGCGCGTCGCGACGAACCTCGTCGGACACGCGTCGGGCATCGCGACGCGGACGCGCGACGCCGTCGAGCGCGCACGCGAGGCGGGCGGCGACACCGCCATCGCGGCGACGCGCAAGACGACGCCCGGACTCAGGGGCGTCGAGAAGCGCGCGGTGCGTGCGGGCGGCGGGGACACCCACCGCCTCGACGCGAGCCACATGGCGATGGTGAAGGACAACCACGTGGCCGCGTTCGGCCTCGAAGACGCCGTCGAGCGCGTCCGCGAGCGCGCGTCGTTCGCGACGCGAATCGACGTCGAGGTAGAAACCGTATCGGAAGCCGAACGCGCCGCCGACGCGGGCGCCGACGTCGTCCTCGTGGACAACGCGACGCCCGAGGCGGTGCGCGCGACGCGCGAGCGTCTCGAGTCGTCCGTGCTCGTGGAGGCGAGCGGCGGCATCGGCGTCGCGGACGTGCCGGCGTACGCGGCGGCGGGCGCGGACGTGGTTTCGATGGGCGCGCTCACGCACTCCGCGCCGCCGCTCGACTGCTCGTTTCGCCTACTCGAGTAGGTCCGCGCCCGTCATCTCGGCCGGCGTTTCGACGCCGCAGTGCGCGAGGAGCGTCGGCGCGACGTCGCGCAGCGTCCCGCCGCCCCGAACCGTCCGGCCGCCGTCGCCGCCGTCCGGGGAGAGATAGACGAACGGCACGGGGTTGAACGTGTGCGCGGTGTGGGGGTCCTCGCGGGTGCCCATGTCGTCTGCGTTCCCGTGGTCGGCGGTGAGGTGGACGTGCGCGCCCGCCTCCCGGAGCGCGGGGACGAGGCGGCCGACCTGCTCGTCGACGGCCTCGACGGCCTCGACGGCGGCGTCGAAGTCACCGGTGTGCCCGACCATGTCCGCGTTCGCGTAGTTGAGGACGAGGAGGTCCGGGTCCTCGGCCTCGACCGTCTCGATGGCGGTGTCCGTCACCTCGGGCGCGCTCATCTCGGGTTGCTCGTCGTACGTCGGGACGTCCGGGCTCTCGACGATTTTGCGAACTTCGCCGTCGAACTCCACTTCGCGCCCGCCGTTCAGGAAGTAGGTGACGTGGGCGTACTTCTCGGACTCCGCGATGCGGAGTTGGGTCTGGCCGGCCGCCGAGACGACCTCGCCGAGCGTGTGCTGTGGCTCGTGGGGCTCGAACGCCACCGGGAGGTCGAACGTCTGGTCGTACTCCGTCATCGTCGAGACGCGGACCGCGGGCGGTTCGGTCTCGAACGCCCAGTCGTCGGGCCGAACGTCCGCGAGGAGGCGGGTGAGTTGGCGCGCGCGGTCCGAGCGGAAGTTGAAGAACACCACCGAATCGCCGTCGCTGAGGCGGTCGCCGCCCCGGACGACGGTCGGGTCGACGAACTCGTCGGTGTCGCCGCGCTCGTAGGAGTCGGTGACGGCCTCGACGGCGGAGTCCGCGCGGTGCTGGCCGTCGCGCTCCACGATGGCGTCGTAGACCTGCTTCGTGCGCTCCCAGTTCTGGTCGCGGTCCATCGCGTAGTACCGCCCGGAGACGGTGGCGACGTCGCCCGTCCCGTAGCTCTCGACGACCTCCTCCAAGGTGCGGAGGTAGCCCTCGCCGCCCTTCGGCGAGGTGTCACGGCCGTCCGTGAAGGCGTGCGTCGTCGCCTCGACGCCGTAGTCGGCGGCGGCCTCGATGAGCGCGTGCAGGTGCTCGTGGTCGGCGTGGACGCCGCCGTCCGAGACGAGACCCATGAAGTGGACGCGCCCGCCGTTCTCGTCCGCGTAGTCGAAGGCCCCGCGAATGGCGTCGTTCTCGCGGAGCTCGCCCGCCGCGATGGCGTCGTTGATGCGGGTGTACTCCTGCATGACGACGCGGCCGGAGCCGATGGTGAGGTGGCCGACCTCGGAGTTCCCCATCTGGCCCTCCGGGAGGCCGACGTCGCGGCCGTGCGTCGTCAGCGTCCCCGACGCGCCGGCCCGGGTGTAGCGGTCGACGTTCGGCGTCTCCGCCGCCTTCACCGCGTCCAGTCGGTCGTGGTCGCCGAGTCCCCAGCCGTCCAGAATGACGAGTGCCGCTCGCATACTGCACCCCTCGCGGGCGCGTCCTAACTACTCTTCGGCATCGTCGTTCACGGACGACCCGGCAGGACGCGCGGGCGACGCGCGACACCGCCGATTTGAAGCGCGTCCGCCGGCATCCACGAGTATGACTCTCGACCCCGTCCACTTCGCTGGCATCCCCGACCTCGTGCGCGACGTGGGTGGCGACGTCGACGAGGCCGAGCACCGCGCGGACGCCGAGGCCGTGTGGGAGACCTACTTCGACCCGCTCTACGACGACGGCGCGGTCCTCCGCCCCATCGACGAGCAGGCGCGCTACCTCGCCGACCTCACCGAGGCGGGCGCGAGCGACCCCGCCTTCGACGCCGTCCACGGCCTCGATTCGGGCACCATCAACCCGCGCGCGTTCAAGAACGGCATCGTCCTCGACGTCGCGCAGGCCGCGATGGGCGTCGCGCCCGGCGACACCGACACCCACCGCCACCGCACCGTCATCGCGACGATGCTCCGACGGGACCGCACCGCGAAACCGCGCGCGTTCGACCCCGAGGCGTGGACGCGACAGGACGAGGGCTACTGGCGCGGGCAGGCGATCGACGCGCCCCACGTCGAGCGCAACGAGCGCGCCGTCGTCCACGCGCTCTCGCTCTACCTCGCGGAGAGCGAGCACGCCCACGCGCACTTCGACGCGGTGGGGGAGTTCCTCCTCCTCGACGGCCCGCTCTACCCGAAGCTCGTGACGAACTGGCTCGACCAGAACGAGGAACTCGCCGCCCTCCCCGCCGAGGACGGCCTGACGCGCCGCGTCATCGAGAACTACCTCGGCCTCGTCGAGCGCGCCGTCGAGACCGACACCGTCGTCGGGGGGTTCGTGAAGAACGTCTCCGCGCGCGGCATCGTCCGCGCGCTCGACGCGAAGACGCACGCGCCGTGGCTCGACGACGCGGAGCTCTTCGGCCAGCTCTTAGAGCGCCGCGGCGACCGGGGCGAGCGCCTGACCTCGGACCTCGCGTACACGAACTGGTTCCTCTCCAGAGTGGGGTACGACCGGGAGTTCTCGACGCTCGGCGGCCGCCTCGACCTCGACCTCGCGCTCGACGCCGAGGCCTACGAGGTAGCGTTCTGCGTGCTCTACGACCCGCGAACGGACACCGTCTACAAAGCCGAGCTCCCGCGCGTCTTCGCGGAAGACGACGACGTCCGGGAGCGCGTCACCGACCAGCTCGTGCGCGACGTCGCCGCCGCGGGCGGCCCGCCGGACGCCGTCGGGCGCGCGGACGAGCTCGCACGCATCAGCGTCAGCGAGAAACGCCAGCTCGTCGACGCGATGGCCGACGCGATGGAGACCGAACCCCGGGAGGGCTACGACGTCGACCGGTGGGGGCTCGGCGGCTAGCGATTAGTACTCGCGCTCGACGTCGATCTCGACGTCCTCGGGGTCGACGCCGATGCGCGCGAACTGCGTGCGGACGTGCTCGCGCGCCGCCGCGACGGCCTGATCGCGCGTGTCGAAGCCGCGCGGCATCGGCGACTCGAAGGCCACGTGGACGTCCGTCCCGTCGACCTTCTGGACGAGGCCACCGCTCTCGACCTCGTAGAACTCGTCGCAGACCCAGACGTAGGGCGCCTGCTCGTCGGGCGCACCCTTGAACGATGGGGCGTCCTCGCCGCGCTCGTACACCGTGCCGGTGAGTGTGGTGCCCGCCGCCGAGCCCCGAACGAGTAGCATGACACCCCGTACGCCGCGCGCGGGCAAAAGGCGTGCGGCGACCCCGGGAGACGAAAAGACGTTTAGGGACACGCGGTGTTTCGCGTCACATGACCGACAGCGACCTCGGCGACTTCTCCGAGTTCGGCGGCGACGGGGAGGGCGACGCCGAGGGGGACCGAGCCGGCGGCGCCCGCGACGCCGACACGGATGCGGACACTGACACCGGGACGGCGAGCGAGTCCTTCGAGCGCGTCGCCTACGAGGGCGGCGGCGGCGACGGCCTCGGCGTGCTCGCCGTCTCCGAGGGCCTGCGAATCGGCGAGCGCGAGGACGAGACGCGCCTGCGCGCCTACGTCACGAGCGCGAACCGCTCGAACGTCCGGTTGGGGCGCTATCTCGTCGCCCCCTACCCGGACGGCGAGTCGCTCTTCTGTCGCATCGTCGGCCTCGAGTACGGCCGGCGCTTCCACGGCGACGACGCGAACGAGATCCACGCGCGGCGCGCGATGCAGAGCGGCGACATCGACGAGGACGATTACCGGTTCGTCGCCGACCTCGAACCCGTCAGCGTCCTCTATCGGGACGACGGCGAGCTGAAGCGCCGGATGCCCGACCGCGTGCCGAAGCCCGAGACCGTCGTCCGCGAGGCCGACGACGACGCGGAGATAAAGACCGCGCTCAAGATACCCGACGCCGGCGTCTTCGTCGGCCATCTCGCCGTCGGCGGCGAGAAGGTTCGAACGGGCGCGACCCCGCCCACCATCGACTACCGCGTGAAGGACGACTACGCGACGGGCGACCCGCTCGCGTTCCGCCACACGCTCGTCGCCGGCGGCACCGGGTCGGGGAAGACCCACACCGCGAAGAACGTCCTCCGCCAGTACCTCAGCGAGGAGCGCACCTATCCCGTGGAGGCGGGGAGCGACCGGGAGGTGCAGGCCGCCGTCGTCCAGTTCGACCCGCAGGACGAGTACGCACAGATGCACGACGACAACCCCGACGCTACCCGCGAGGACGAGCACCGCTGGGAGCGCGAGGGCATCGCGCACGGCGGCCACGACGACACCGTCGCGTTCGTCCCGAAGGTCGGGAACGCGACCTACACCGCCGCCCACCACGGCGCCGACCAGGTGCCGTTCACCATCCCGTTCAGCATGGCTCGCAGTCGCCCGTGGCTCGCCGCGTCCGCCGGCCTCAACGACAACCAGTATCCCGCCCTGCAGGACCTCCTCCAGCGCTTCTTCCGCCAGCGCGGCGCGGACGGGACCTACGAGGAGTTCTGCGCCTTCCTCGACGACCCCGCGCTCAAGGAGGAACTCGACGAGTCCGGGAAGGTCCACGAAGCCACCTACGAGGCCGTCTTCCGCCGCGTACGCGGCGTCCCGGACGGCGTCTTCGACCAGGACGCCCGCCCCATCACCGACCTCGTCGAGCAGTTCGTCAAGCCGGGTCGCCTCTCCGTGGTGCCGACCTACCACATCAGCGACTCGCGCGCCACCGAGACGGTCGTGCTCGCGCTCGCGAGCCTCCTCGTCGACGAGAAGCTTTCGAGCGACCCCCGTCACCCCCGCATCGCCGAGACGCCGCTCGTCGTCGGGATGGACGAGGCGCACAACTTCCTCGCAGACGCCGACACCGTCCAAGCCCGCCACGTCGTCGCGAAGTTCACCGACGCCGCCAAACAGGGGCGCAAGGAGCGCCTCGGGCTCTTCCTCATCACGCAGGACCCACAGGACGTCGCGGAGAGCGTGTTCAAGCAGATCAACACGAAGGTCGTCCTCAACCTCGGCGACGAGGACGCCATCAAGAGCGTCAACATCCCCGCGAGCCTCGCGGAGAAGGTCCCTTACATGGAGACCGGCCAGATGGTCGTCTACTCGCCCGACAACTCCGAACCCGTCGAACTCGTCGGCCTCCCCACCTGCCTCACCCGCCACGGGCGCGACTGAGCGCGACGGCGGCCCCCACGTTTTTGCTGTCCCCGACAGAATCCCGGACCATGACGCGAATCCTCGTACCCATCGACAGCTCGCAGCAGTCCACGGACGCCCTCGAGTACGCCCTCGAGGAGTTCACCAGCGACGACATCACGCTCATCCACATCATCGACCCCATCGAGGCCGGCTACACCGCCCAAGCCACCGTCCCCGGCTACTCCGAGGAGTGGTACGAGCAGGCCGAATCCGAGGCCGAAACCCTCTTCGAGAGCGCCCAGGAGACCGCCGACGAGTACGGCGTCACCCTCGATACCGTCACCGAAGTCGGCCGCCCCTCGCGCACCATCGTCAACTACGCCGAGGAGAACGACTTCGAGCACATCGTCATGGGGAGCCACGGCCGCAGCGGCGTCACCCGCATCCTCCTCGGCAGCGTCGCCGAGAACGTCGTCCGGCGCTCCCCCATCCCCGTCACCATCGTGCGCTAGTCCTTTTTGCTGCGCTCGCGGCCTCCAGCCGCTCGCTCGCGGATACTCGGCGGAACGGGTTGGAGATACCCGGAATAGAGAGTGGCGTGGCCGACCGCCCGGTAGGGGCAGAGAGCGTATGCAGCACGCGGCAGTGCCGCTCTCAGGTGAGAGCAGCGAGCACGACGCCACCGACGAGAAGCGCAACACCAGCACGTCGTGGCGTTATCGTGCCGTCCGCGTCGACCCCGAGGACGTTCACTGGCTTTACCAGCAAGAGAACACCGACGAGAGAGACCGTCGCTGGCACGCTGTAGTCCAGGGTGAGGACTGGAACGTCCATCGCGAGGAGGAGGATACCGAAGAACATGGCGGCTATCGCAAACGCCCTCGCACCCGGGGTAACGTCGTCGTTATCGAAGGCTACGAAGACCGCGGCGGGCCACCACCACATCAGTACACCGAGCCCGAGCCAGAACCCTCCGAGCAGCAATCCGACCGCCATACCGAGGGCAGTCACCGGCGCCAAGTAAAACGTTCCGGCTCTGCCGCTGGTTTCCGTACCGGAGTACGCCCCCTCTCGAGTGACTTCGCCGGGGTAGCGTATTCCGTCCCGACGTGACCGAATGGTCCCGAGCCGACGACTCCACGCGCGAACGGAACGGCCCCCGACGACGAGGGGCGACGGACACGACGAGAGCGTTCGCGGACCGAGCGGTTCGAAGAACCCGGTAGGTCCGCGATTCACTCGCGGCGAAGCCGCGAGGTCCGAAGACCCTCGTAGGAGGTCTGACAGACGTTTTGCGTGCGAGACGGCGAAGCCGTCTCGCTGCATAGGAAGAAGCGTCGCTTCTTCCGATGGTCGAGCTTTTGCCAGCGCAGAGCGCGCGAAGCGCGCTCAAGCGCGGCAAACGGTCGTCTAGAAGATGTTCGCCTGCCGGTAGACCGAAATCCCGCTGTTCGTGATCTCGTAGGGCTTGGTCTCGCGGGAGTGGTTGGCGTCGCGTATCTTCTGTATCTCGACGGCGAGGCGGGTCTCGCGGAAGTCCTCGGGGCGGACGTAGCGGAGGACGACGACGCCGTCGGTGAGGTACTCGATGATGCCGTGGCGGGAGGCGAAGGCGTTCTCGTCGGAGGCTTCGCTGGTGAGGAGAGTGGTGACGCCGGCGCGCTTGAGGGCCTTGGTGAAGTCGTAGATCTCGGTGCGCCGGGTGGCTTGGTCGTCGTACATCATCTCGAGGAGGGAGACGGAGTCGAGGACGAGGCGGTCGGCGCCGAACTCCTCGATGAGGTGGGGGAGTTCGCTGCGGATGCTGGAGAGGGAGTTCGCCATCTCGATGGGGTCGAGGTCGATGACGGCGAGCTGGTCGTTCTGGACGTACTCCTCGAACGGCCAGCCCTTCTCGGCGGCGCTCTGGATGATGCGGTCGTAGGACTCCTCGAGGGTGATGAAGACGCCCTTCTCGCCGTTCTGGACGGCCTGTTCGAGGAACTGGAGGCCAAACGTGGTCTTCCCGGTCCCGGCGCCGCCGATGGTGACGAGGAGGCTCCGCTCGGGGATGCCGCCCTGCACCATGTTGTCGAGGCCTTCGACGCCGAATTCGATGCGGGGGATGTCGGACTCGAACTCCTCCTCGAACTCGTCGCCGCCGCCACCGCCGCCGAAGCCGAACTCGGAGGGGTCGGGGTCGCCGCCGGCGTCGAAGCCGAAGTCGTCGCCGCCACCGCCACCGCCGCCGAAGCCGAAGTCGTCACCGCCGGAGTCGTCGGGCTCGTCGCCGCTGAACGCGTCCGCGAACGCGTCCTCGCCGTCGGGTTCGTCCTCGTCGTCGGGCCAGTCGTCGTCCCCGTTACCGGACACGGTGTGACCCCCCTGCCGTCGCGCGTCCCTGCGTCATAGTGCGTACTGACAGTTTCCGGCGGCAAGAAGGTTCCCCCGTCGATCTGTGCCTTTTTGGGGGAGGGCGCCGTCGTCGGCGGTATGCGCGTCGGCATCGTCGCTCAGCGAGGGAACGCCCGTGCGGCCTACCTCGGGGCGGACGTCGGGGAGATGCTCACCGAGGCGGACGCCGAGGTGTGGTACGACACGGAGACCGCCGACACGATCGACGTGCCGGGGACGCCGGTCGAGGAGTTCGACCGCTGCGACCTCGTGGTGAGTATCGGCGGGGACGGAACGTTCCTCTTCGCGGCGCGCGGCGCGGAGTCGACGCCGGTGCTCGGCGTGAACCTCGGCGAGGTGGGGTTCCTGAACGCGGTCGCGCCCGACGACGCGGTGGACGCGGTGCGCGAGGAGCTCGAGCGCTTCCGGGAGACCGGGTCGGTTCGCGCGCGCGAGGTGCCGCGCGTGCAGGCGACGGGCGCCCAAGAGTGGTCGCTGACGCCGGCGTTGAACGAGGTGGTGGTGCAGGGGCCGACGCGCGGTCACGGGCAGGGCGTCGAGATGGAGGTGCGCGTCGACGGGTCGCTCTACACGGCGGGGCACGCGGACGGCGTGCTCGTCGCGACGCCGACGGGGTCGACGGCGTACAACATGAGCGAGCGCGGCCCGCTCGTCCAACCGGGCGTCGAGGGGTTCGTCCTGAACGACATGTGCGCGACGGACACGATGCCGCCGCTGCTGGTGCCGCTGGACGCCGAGATCACGGTACGGGTCGACGGCGCGGACGAGGTCGTCGTCTCCTCGGACGGCGCGAGCCGGTATCACGTCGAGATTCCGGAGGTCATCACGCTGACGCAGGCCGAGGAGCCCGCGCGCGTCGCCGGCCCGGAGAGCGACTTCTTCCGCGCGCTGAACAAGCTCGAGTAGGTGGCGCGGGCCGGGAGGACAAACGCTAACCGGCCGCTCTCCGAAGGGCGCTCAATGGCGAAGGACCGACAGCTGCCGGACGTGCAGGCCTCCGCGCCGGACGTCTCGGTCGGGTTGAGTCACGTCGGAGTCACGGGCGTCGAGAAACTCGTCACCTTGGAGCGCGAGGGGAAGCGCCCCGTCGTGCTGACGGCGGAGTTCGAGGTGTACGTCGACCTCCCGCGCGAGCGCAAGGGCATCGACATGAGTCGGAACATGGAGGTCATCGACGAGACGCTCCAGTCCGCCGTCGACGAGCCCATCTATCAGGTCGAGGACGTCTGCGGGGAGGCCGCCGACCGCCTGCTCGCGAAACACGACTACACATCCCGAGCGGTGGTGTCGATGGAGGCGACGTACATGACGCGCGAGGAGACGCCGGAGTCCGAGCGCGCGACGCAGGGTACCATCGACATCGTGGCGTCCGCGACGGCGCGCGAGGGCGAGGAGACGCGCGAGGAAGTCGGCGCGCGCGTCACCGGGATGACGGTCTGCCCGTGCAGTCAGCAGATGATGTCCGCGCGCGCCGCCGAGAAGCTCGCGGACCTCGGCGTCGACGAGGAGGACGTGAAGGCGTTCCTCCAAGAGGTGCCCCAGGCCGGCCACTCCCAGCGCGGGCACGCGACGCTGACCGTCGAGACGGCGGGCACGCCCGGCGTGAACCTGATGGACCTCGCGGAGATCGCGAAGGAGTCGATGAGCGCGCGCATCTACAACCTCGCGAAGCGCCCGGACGAGGACCACATGACGTACGAGGCGCACGCGAACGCCCGCTTCGTCGAGGACTGCGTGCGCTCGATGGCCGAGCAGGTCGTCGAGAGCTACGACGACCTGCCGGAGGAGACGGTGGTGACGATGCGCCAATCGAACGACGAGTCCATCCACCAGCACAACGCACACGCCGAGCGCGTCGCGGAACTCCACGAACTCCGCGAGGAGGTCGGGGACTGAGCTACGGACAGCCGCCGTCGGCGCGCGCGTCACCGACCGCGTCCGCCGCCTCCCAGCCGCGCTCGAACTCGGCGACGATCTGCGCGGCGAACGCGGGGTCGGTGAGGTCGATGAGCGCGAATGGCTCCTCGGGTTCGACGGGGTTCGGGAAGCCGACGCAGACCTCGGTGCCGTCGATGACGATGACGTCCCCGTAGACGGCGTCGCCGACGCGGACCTCGAAGCCGTCGGTCGCCCCGAAATCGGCCATCGAGGCGTCGTCGACGTGGGACGGGTAGGCCTCGATGGCCGCCGGCGAGAGGAGGATGCGGACGTCGGCGCCGCGGTCCAGCGTCGCCGAGATGGCGTCCGCGATGTCGTCGGAGGCGGTTCGGACGTCGAAGCTCGAGGAGGTGGCGCCGGAGACGACGTCGACGCTCTCCTCGGCGGCGGCGATGCGTTCGAGGAGGAGGTCGAGCGCACCGTCCGCGCCGACCTCCGCCGTCCAAAAGCCCTCCTCGGGTTTCGGCGGCCCTTCGAGGTCGCGCACGAGCGAGTCGACGACCGACTCGTACTGCTCGGCCTCCTCTCGGAGTTCGCGCTTGCGGTCCTCGAGCAGGCGGTCGAGCGCGGTCTCCGGTTCGACCGCGACGTACTTCTTCGGGCGACTCGCCGCCTGCGAGCGCACGAGGTGCTGGGACTCGATGCTGCCCAGCACGTCGTAGATGCGGCCCATCGGCACGCCGCTCGTATCTGACAACTCGTTCGCGGTTGCCGGACCGACGTCGAGGATCCCGCGATACGCCCGCGACTCGTACTCTGAGAGGCCGAGGTCCGTGAGGTCAGCCATACCGCTCGTTGTCAACGAGGAGTGATAAACCCTCCGCGAGTTTAATTTCCGCGTCGGTCGCCGTCAGGCGTGCTCGGCGACGAGCGACGCGAGCACCTCGGGGTCGCGCGCCGGCCCGTGGAGGTCGCCGTTCACGATGACGAACGCTGCGTCGTCCTCGACGCCGGCCGCGCGCGGGACGACGACCTTCTCGTGGTCGGCGACGCGGAGCGCCGCGCGATGCAGGTCCGAGTCGACCTCGTCGCCGACGCGGACCGTCAGCGGGCGCTCGACGACGCGCGAGGCCGCCGCCGCGTAGTCCGCGACTTGCACACCCATCCGGTCGGCCGCGCCCGCGAACGCGCCGACGGCGTCCCGCGCCGCCTCCCGATAGGCGTCTTCTTCGGTGAGTTCCGCGAGGTCGACGAGCGCGTGCGCCATCGTCGCGTTGTCGTCGATGGGGTGGAGCGGCCTGTCGAGCAGGCCGACGTCCTCGACGGGTCCGTCGAAGAAGGCCCCCTCTTGGAGGTGCTCGACGGCGTAGTCCGCCACCGCGACGGCCGACTCGACGTAGTCGGGGTCGGCGACCTGCGCGCCGCGCGCGAACGCCCGCGCGACCGCCGCGTGGTCGGTGAGGAGGCCGGTCGGTGCGTCCGCGTCGTCGTAGCGCGCGACCGCGCCGTCCTCGTCGACGAGCGTCTCCGCGAGGTAGTCGAGGGTGCGCTCGGCGTACCGGCGCGCCGTCCCGTCGTCCGTGTAGGCCGAGTGGACGAGGAGGGCGTCGGCGGCGCGCGCGTTCTTCTCCGCGTACGCCGTCTCGTCGATCCCGGGTTCGTCCGCCTCGTCGCGCTCGGAGGGCGAGCGCTCGAAGTACTCCCCGGGATGCTGGCTCCCGCCGAACGCCTCGCCCGTCCAGAGCGTCGCCGTCAGGAAGTCGACGGCGTTCGACGCCGGCCCCTCGTAGGTCTCGCGGCCCGTGTAGAGGTAGGCGTTCGCGAACGCCCGGAGGAGGCCGGCGTTCGTCTCGAGGAGCTTCTCGCGCTGGGGGTCGCTCCAGTCGCGAGCGTGCGCGAAGCGGTAGAAGCCCCCGTCGTAGTCGTCCGCGAGGTTCCGACTCACGGCCTCCAGAGTTCGGAGGGCCTGCTGGCGCTCGCGCTTCAGCGCGAACTCGACGGTGCGGGGCAGGGGGAACTTCTCGTTCGTCGCCCACCCGCCGAAGCGCTCGTCGTACTGCTCGCCGAGCTGGCCGGCGACGAGCGCCTCGATGTCGTCGGTGACGGCGCCCGCCGGCGGCTCCTGCCCGCGCAGGGCGCGCGGGACCCGCCCCGCGTCCGCGCCCTTCTCCTCCCACGTCTCGCGCACCCGGTCGAGGACGCCGCGAAAGCTCTCCGCCTCGAGGTAGGTCGCGCCCGCGATGAGCTCCCCGGACGGCGTGAGGAACACCGTCGACGGGAAGCCGCCCATGTTGTAGCGCTCGCGCACGCGCGGGTGGCGGTCCGCGTCCGCGCGCACCGCCACGAACTCCTCGTTGACGTTCGCGGCGTTGCGCGGTTCGCTGAACGCCTCCCGATCCATCTCGCGACAGCGCGCCGACCACGACGCGACCAGTGAGAGCAGGACGGGTTTCCCCGCCTCGGCGGCCGCCTCGAACGCCGCGCCGCCCCACGGTCGCCACTCGACCTTCGTCCGTTCCGCGGACTCGTCCATACACCGTCTCGACGCGGCGGGCGTGAAAGCGCTTCGAAGGCGGCGGCGTGCGACCCGTGGAGGCGAGGCGTCGCGGCACGCAGGTCGGCGCGCGACGCCTCGAAAAGCCCATAACGCACGCCCGGCCTAGTTCGACGCAGAGATGGCCAAGCGCCTCATCGCGGGACTGCTGCTCATCCCGCTCCTCGACGCGCTGTTGCTCGTCGCATCCAGCGCGTTCCTCGACTGGCGGCTCATCGTCGCACTCGTCGTGCTCACCGGCCTCCTCGGGATGCTCGCCGTACGCGCCGAGGGCCGACACACCCTACGCCGCATCCAGCGCTCGCTCGCGCGCGGCGACCCACCCACGGACGAACTCGTCGACGGCGGCCTCCTCATCGCCGCCGGCGCGTTCCTCCTCACGCCCGGGTTCGTCACCGACTTCGTGGGGTTCCTGCTCGTCTTCCCGCCGACCAGACACGTGATCCGCCGCGTCGTCAAGAAGTACTACGTCGTCCCGCGGATGGACGAGTGGACGGGCGGCTTCGCCACCGGAAACGTCTACACGTTCGGCTTCCCGAGCGACGACGGGCGCGACCGCGGCATGGGGTCGATGACCGGCGACCGCGGCCCCGGCCCGAGCGGGTCGGGCGGCGCCGGCGACACCGTCGACCTCGGCGAGGACGCCTACGACGTGGACTTCGACGACGAGGACGACGGGCCCTCGAAGGCGTGAGAGACGGTGGCGTAGTTCGGTCGAAAAGAAACCCTTAATTGTCCCACCCGGCAACGAATGAGTGCAGGCGGGCTAGTAGCTCAACTAGGTAGAGCGCCACTCTGATAAGGTGGAGGCTTGCGGTTCAAATCCGCACTGGCCCACTCTCGTTCCTGACGACGTCCACGCCCTCGGCGTGTATTCGCTCCGTCCATCACACGTCCCAGCGAGGTGATCGTTCGTTCACTCCCCCGTACCCCGGCGTGGACGGCGCGCTTCTCGACGGTAGCCCGGCCAATGGTTTGAATAGATTTCAAGTCCGAAAGAAAAGCTATTGTGGAGGACGCCACCAACGTGACCGCCGCGGTTCGCGATGCGGCAGGCGGGTCGGTTCGCATCATCGCGACGTACGACCGGGAGGGCTACGACGTCGTCTACCTCCGCGACGACGTCGAGTCGAAGGTGGCGTCGCTCGCGGAGGGCGTCCACGAGGAGTTAGTCATCCGGGAGGTCGGGCGCGACTACCTCGAGGAGTTGTTCGAGGCGGGCGCGCTCCACTGCTCGATGCATCGCTTCGAGGAGCTGACGGCGTTCCACTTCATCGAGGACGGGTTCACGGGCCTGTTCGTGAGCATCGACTCGGACGCGGACGTGCCGCTCGCGTCGTTCGCGGAGACGTGTCGGGCGCAACTCGAATAGGTAGCGACCCCGAACCGAACGACACACCACACCCGCCACCCAAGAGCCACGCATGAGCGAATCGTTCTCGCGGCGGACGCTCGCCGTACTGCTCGTCGTCGGCATCCTCGGGCCGGGGATGGCGCACTACTACCTGAACCGCGCCGGGTTCTCGCTCGTCGCCGACCTGCTCTACGTGGGCGGGTACGCGACGGCGGTGTTCCTCCTCTGGTACGGCTGGCTCCGACACGTCGACCTCACCGGGTGAGGAGGTCGTCGTAGCGCGCGCCGGTCTGCTTGAGCGTCGCGGTCGAGGGGAGGCGCTCGTGGTCGTAGGGGAGCGTCTCGACGGCGAGTTCGTCGACCTTCGCGTCGACGGCGTCGGGGTCGCGCCCGTGCACCATCGTGAAGAGGTTGTACGGCCACTCCTGGTCGGACCGGCGCGGGCGGTGGTAGCAGAGGGTGACGTAGGGGAGTTCGCCGGCGGCGATTCCCCGCTCGTCGAGGGCGTCGTCGGGGACGTCCCAGACGACCATGCAGTTCGCGTCGAAGCCGGTCGCGAGGTGGTTGACGACGCAGCCGATGCGTTTGATGCAGTTCCCGGCGAGCAGGTCCCGAAGCGCGTCGAGGACGGCATCGACGTCGGCGCCGACGGCGTCCGCGACGTCCCGATAGGGCGTGCGGGTGAGCGGGAAGCCGTCCTGGACGGCGAGGAGGACGTCGCCCTCGAGTTCGGTGAGGTCGCGGCGGGCGTCCTCGGTGACGCGCGTCGCGGAGACGTCGGTCTCCATGGCGCTCTCGCGCGCGAAGCGGTCGGAGTTGACGACGGGGAACTCGAGGTCGATGTAGTAGTCGGTGCGCATCGGGAGGTTGAGGACGTCGAGGCCGGTTCGGGCCTCGATGTCGGCGAGGATGCGGTCGCGGACCTCGCGGCTCCCGGCGGTGACGACGAACCACATGTTCCACGGGTTGTCGCGCCGGTAGTTGTGGTTCACCTGCCGGTAGGAGTTCACGACGTCGGCCACCTCCTCGAAGCGCGCGTCGGGCACGCGGAGGGCGGCGAGCGTCGAGGAGCCGATGACGGGCGGGTTGAGGACGGCGCCGAAGCGCCGGAAGACGCCGACGTCCCGGAGGCGCGCGACGCGGTCGTGGGCGTCGCGTTCGGTCGTGCCGAAGTCGTCGGCGACGGCGCGGAACGGGCGTTCGACGAGCGGGAAGCCGCTCTGGTAGCCGTCGACGAGCCGCGCGTCGACGTCGTCGAGCGCGTCGCGCCAGTCCCCCTCGAGCGCGGACATACCCGTCCGTAGGCGGGCGCCCCACTACCGTGTATCGGTTCCGCGCGCGCCGGTCGCGCTCGACGACGAAAGCGCGGAGCCGCGATGGGAGATTTTACGGCCGCCGCGTCCGTAGGTCCACGTATGTCGACGATATCCGAGTCCGAGGGCGAGGAGTACGGCGAGTGGCCGCTGAAGCGCCTGATGAGTGAGGTCGTCGGGTCCGGCCCGAAGTCCGCCGAGGACATGACGGCCGCACAGGCGACGGAGGCCTTCGAGCGCATCCTCGGCGGCGCACCCGAGGACACCACGCTCGGCGCGTTCTGGCTGGCGAACCGATGGAAGAAGAACGTCCCCGAGGAGCTCGGGGCGTTCCTCGACGTGATGGACCGCGAGTCCGTGGTGCGCGCCGCGCCCGACTGCGACCCGGTGGACTGCGGCGCGAACTACGACGGGAAGGGCCGCTCGGCGCTCCTCGGTGTGGCGGCGGGCGTCGTCGCGGCGAGCGCGGGCACGCCCGTCGTCGTCCACTCCGGCGACCGCGTCCCCTCTGGAAACGGCGTCGCGTACAAGCACGTCCTCGACGAGCTCGGCGTCGAGACGGACCTCGACCCCGAGGCGTCCGCGCGCATGACGGACGACGTCGGCTTCGGCTTCTACTACCAGCCGAGCTTCAACCCGGGCGTCCACGCGCTCCTCGAGCGCCGCAACGAGATGGGCGTGCGGACGTTCGTGAACACGGTGGAGACGCTCGCGAACCCCGCTGACGCCGACGTCCACCTCGGGAGCTTCTACCACCTCGCGTTCGCGAAGAAGATCGTGGAGACGGTCCGCGAGAGCGAGGAAGCGACCGTCTCGCGCGTCCTCATGTTCCAAGGGATGGAGGGGTACGACGACGTCCGCCCCGGGTCGACGACGGTCGCGGAGTGGAACGAGGGCGACGACCTCGCGGACTTCACGGTCGAGACGGCCGAGTACGGCATGGACGTCGAGAACGAGGACCTACAGGTCGAGGACGTCGCCGCCGACTCCGCCGCCATCACCGAGGCCGTGCTCGCCGGTGAGCGCGACGACGCGTTCGCGGACGCGGTCGCGCTGAACGCCGCGCTGCGCCTCTACGCCGCCGAGGACGTCGCCGACCTCGAGGAGGGGCTGGAGGTGGCTCGCGACGCCATCGAGACCGGCGCGGCCGCCGAGACGCTCGCCGACCTGCAGGCGTTCCCCGCCTGAAACCGCCGCCCGGCGACCGCCACGCACCGGTGGCGTTTTCCGTTCTTGCGCCCATCTCGGGAGTATGAGCGACCTGACGGCCACGCTGCACACGAGCGAGGGCGACATCGAGATCGAACTCTACCCGGAGAAGGCGCCGACGACCGTCGCGAACTTCGCGGGCCTCTCGAACGGGAAGATCGCGTGGGAGGACCCCGAGACGGGCGACGTCGTCGAGAACGAACCCTACTACGAGGACGTCCCGGTCCACCGCATCATCGCGGACTTCATGATCCAGACCGGCGACCGCACCGGCACCGGGCGGGGCGGGCCCGGCTACACGTTCGACGACGAGTTCCACGACGACCTCCGTCACGACGACGCGGGCACGGTCTCGATGGCGAACTCGGGGCCGAACACGAACGGCTCGCAGTTCTTCATCACGCTCGACGCCCAGCCCCACCTCGACGACCGCCACGCCGTCTTCGGCGACGTCGTCGAGGGCATGGACGTCGTCGAGGCCATCGGGAACGTCCCGACCGACCGGAACGACGAACCGATGAAGGACGTCACGCTCGAGTCCGTGAAGCTCCACGGCGACACCCGCGACCTCGACTACTCCGGCCTCGGCGTCTAGACGGACCGAACACCTGAAGCGCTCGGAGCCCTTCACCCTCCGGTATGAGCGATTCGGACGACGAGACCCCCGTCGACCCCTCGACCATCGGCGAGGCGAACGCCCCACCGGTCGCGGAGGCGCCCTACAAGATCATCTTCGAGGCGAACAAGTGCTTCGGCGCCGGGAAGTGCGCCGCCGTCTCCGACAACTGGGAGATGGACATCACCTCCGGGATGGGGAAGCCCAAGACCTACTTCTTCGGCGAGGACGCCCTCGACGACAACGTCGCCGCGGCCGAGGCCTGCCCCGCGAAGAAGGGGCCGGGCGTCATCCACGTCGTCGACCGGCGGACGGACGAGGAGGTCGCGCCCGACCCGCACGGCGACGGCACCCTCTCCGTGGACTGGTAGGACACCGAAAACGGTTTGCGGGCGAGCGGACAACTACCGGCTGCGAGAGTGGCTGAGCGGCCAAAAGCGGCGGGCTTAAGACCCGCTCCCGTAGGGGTTCATGGGTTCGAATCCCATCTCTCGCATGCTGTCGCGAACGCACGTGAGCGACGCATCGAGTGGGATTCGCGGCTTAGCGAGTCGCAGTGCGAGCGCACGTGAGCGACCGTCTCGCGTTAGTTCGAATCCCATCTCTCGCATGCTGTCGCGAACACGCGTGAGCGACGCGGGCACCTCGGGGTCGCGTCCGGCGGTCACGTTCTTGTGGCGGGCGTTCGAAGCGCGAGGTATGTACGAGCGAATTCTGGTGCCGACGGACGGAAGCCTGGAGAGCGACCGCGCCGTCGAGGAGGCGATCGACCTCGCGGCGCTGGCGGACGCGACGGTGGTGGCGCTCTACGTGGTGGACACGAACGACTACCGGTCGCTTCCGGAGGCGAAGTGGACGGCGTTGCGGAACGAACTCGAGTCGGAGGGCGAACGCGCGGTGGCGTCGGTGGCCGAGCGCGCGAACGAGGCGGGCGTGGACGCTGAGACGGTGGTCGCGGACGGGACGCCCCACGAGGTGATTTTGGAGCGCGCGAGGAGCGGCGACGTGGACGCGGTGGCGATGGGGACGCACGGGCGGAGCGGCGTGGAGCGCTTCCTGCTCGGGAGCGTGACGGAGCGCGTCGTCCGCGAGTCGCCGGTGCCGGTGTTGGTGGCGCGCGTCGACGAGTCGGAGTGACGGGTCAGCCCGCGAGCGCGAGGATGAGCCACGCGAGCGCGATGGCGGCGCCGGCACCGAGGAGGTTCGCGACGGCGGTAATCGCGGCGCGGACGCGCTCGCCGGTCTCCCAGAGCCGGACGGTTTCGACGGCGAACGAGGAGAAGGTGGTGAACGCGCCGCAGGCGCCGGTGCCGAGGAGAAGCATGGCGTCACCGCCGACGCCGGCGAAGGTGAGGAGGCCGAGGAGGAAGCTCCCGACGACGTTGACGGCGAGCGTGCTCGCGGGGAACCCGTCAGCGGCGACGGACTCGCCGACGGCGGTCCGGCAGAGCGCGCCGAGCGCGCCGCCGAGGCCGACGAGGGTGGCGGCGGCGAAGCCGGAGCTCACGAGAGCCACCTCCGGTGGGGAGTGCGAGTCAGTCGGGCCGGAGGTCCGGCGCGACTCGCGTGTCGCTCGCGTTCGCTCGCTCCCGCTCGTCTGGGCGCGGCGCCCTCTCTGCGGTCGGCTGCCGCGTGAGTCACGCGAGCCACCCCCGGTGGCGCGTGTGGGTCAATCGGGCGGTGGCCGTAGCAGCGGTCACGCGGACCACCCGGTGATCCGGCGGGCGAGCGTGCGGCCGGCGAGGACGGCGGCGAAGCCGAGCGCGTAGGTGAGGGCGACGTTCGCGACGAGGAGGGCGGGGCGCGCGGTGGCGCTCTGGACGGCGAACGTGCTGTAGGTGGTGAACGAGGAGAGGAAGCCGGTGGAGACGAGGAGGCGGACGTCTGCGGGGAGCGCCCCCCGGTAGAGGGTCCCGTAGACGAGGAAGCCGAGCGCGAATGCGCCGAGGACGTTCGCGAGGAGCGTGCCGGGGAGGCCGGGTGCGAGGAGGGCGGCGGCGTACCGGCAGTTCGCGCCGGCGACGCCGCCGAGCGCGACGAGGGCGGCGACGCGGAGGCGCGCGCGGAGCGGACCGGCGGTGAGTGTTCGCGTGGACATGGCTGTGTGACGGAGGCGTCATCAGCCGGTGTCTCCGGCGGTTTGGGGCGGGCGGACGCCATCGCCCGCGTCCTCGGACGATGCGACCGGCGGGCACTTAGCGACACCGGAGTGGCGCGTGGAGCGCAACGCCCATTTCCGTCGCTCGCGTTCTCGTGTGTATGAGCGATGTCGAGCGCGAGTTCGAGGAGAGCGAGACGTTCGCGGCCGAGGGCGACGCGTACGTCCCGACGACGAACGACTGGGAGGCGACGGTCGAGATCGCGGACGGGACGCTGACCGTGACGGTCCGCGTGCCGACGCTGTCGGCGGCCGTCACGGAGCAGGAGACGGTCGCGGACGTCGTCGAGGACGGGTGGTTGGAGACGCTCGAACTGCGAGTGGCGGACGCGCCGAACGTGACGCGCGCCGAAGAAGCGAGCCCGCCGACGGTCGAACGCGCGGGCGGCGACGTCGTCGTGGAGACGGTCATCGACGCCCGCGCGGGGCACGCCGCCGAGGACGCGCTCGCGGTCGTGAACTACGTCGAGGGGACGTGGTTCGAGGGCATCATCCCGGGCTACGACTATCGGCCGGACGTGCAGGACCTCCGGGACCGGGCGGCGGGCCGGGGGCAGTCGGGCGCGAGCGCCGACCGCCTCTAATCAGTCCATCGCGATGTAGGTCTCGGTGTCCTCGACGCCCCGGATGCCCTGAATCGCGTTGGCGGCGACCGCCTTCAGGTCGTCGGGGACTCCACGCTGACCGTGACGACGAAGTCGACGTCGCCGGGGAGTGGGACGTCATCGCCGAAGCCGACACCGAGGACGTGCAGGACCTCCTCGGCGCGTCCTCGTCGGGGATTCAGGCGCTCGAAGGGGTGGCGGACACGAAGACGTACATCTCGATGTCGGCCTAGTCGACGCGGGCGTCGAAGACCGCCTCGACGCGCTCGGCGACCGCGTCGGGCGACCGCGTGGCGTCGATGCGGACGAACCGCTCGGGGTCGGCCTCGACGAGGCGCTCGTAGTTCTCGCGGACGTCCGCGAGGAACTCGGCCTGCTCGAACTTGTTCGTCGCGCCGGCGCGCTCGGCGGCGGTGTGGGGGTCGACGTCGAAGTAGAGCGTGAGGTCCGGCTCTCTGGTCCACGGCTCGTGGACGTCGCGGAGGAACCGCATTGGGCGGGGGACGCGACCCGACAGGGCGACGCCCTGGTAGGCGTAGCGCGAGTCCGAGTAGCGGTCGGAGACGACGATATCGCCGCGCTCGAGGGCGGGACGGACGAGCCGGGAGAGGTGGGCGGCGTGGTCGGCCGTGTAGAGGAACGCCTCGGCGAGCGGGTCGGCGTCGTCGTCCCGGACGGAGCGAAGGACGGCCTCGCCGTACCACGAGTCCGTGGGTTCGCGGGTGAAGGCGTAGCCGTCGTCGCGGGTCTCGCGGAGCGCCTCCCAGACGGTGGTCTTCCCGCTCCCGTCGATACCTTCGAGCGTGACGAGCATACGCGGGGTTTCGGGCGTGGCGGTTTATCGCCACCGAAAGCCGGGGACTACCTTTAGGGTGGTACCGCCCGAACGAGGAACCATGAAGGTTCTCGTCACCGGCGGCACGGGATTCATCGGCACGCACCTCTGTCGAGAGCTCGTAGAGCGGGGCCACGACGTGACCGCGCTCGCGCGGACGCCGAACGACGACGGCGTTCCCGAGGGCGTCGAGGCGGTGACGGGCGACGTGACGGCGTACGACTCGATGGAGGGCGCCTTCGAGGGGCAGGACGCCGTGGTCCACCTCGTCGCGCTCTCGCCGCTGTTCAAGCCGAAGGGCGGGGACGAGCGGCACTTCGAGGTCCACCTGCAGGGGACGGAGAACGTCGTCCGCGCCGCCGAGGCGCACGACGTGCGCAAGCTCGTCCAGCTGTCGGCGCTCGGCGCGGACCCCGACGGCGAGACGGCGTACGTCCGCGCGAAGGGGCAGGCCGAGGCGGCCGTGCGGGAGTCCGAGCTCGCGTCGACGATCCTCCGTCCGTCCGTGGTGTTCGGCGAGGGCGGCGAGTTCGTCTCCTTCACGAGGACGCTGACGACGCCGTACGTCACGGCGCTCCCCGGCGGCGGGAAGACGCGCTTCCAGCCGATCTGGGTGGGTGACCTCGTGGGAATCATCGCGGACGCGTTGAAGCGCGAGCACGACGGCGAGACCTACGAGGTCGGCGGCCCGGAGGTGCTGTCGCTCGCGGACGTCGCGAAGCAGATCTACCGCGCGGAGGGGAAGTCCCTGACCGTGCTCTCGGTGCCGATGGGGCTCGCGGGCGTCGGGATGTCGATGGCGGACGCGGTGCCGGGCGTGCCGTTCGGGCGCGACCAGTACCGCTCGCTGCGCTTCGACAACACCGTCGCGGAGAACGACGTCGCGGCGTTCGGGCGCGACCCCGCGGACTTGAAGCGCCTCTCGGAGTACCTCCGAGAGCCCTAACCGAACGTATATAAACAGCTGTTATTCGGCCGAACGGTCGATACGGTGTACTTCGGTTACGAGGGCCGAAACCGCCGAAATCGTCAAATGGGGGGCGTCGTCCGACAGCCGTCATAACAACACTTATCCGTCTCATAGCTCTGTTCTCTGTAACTGGCACCACATGAAACTCGCAATGATCGGCTTCGGGCAGGCCGGGGGGAAGATTCTCGACAGGTTCCTGGAGCACGACGAGCAGACCGGGAGCAACGTCGTCCGCGCCGCCGTCGCGGTCAACACGGCGAAGGCGGACCTGATGGGACTCGAGCACGTCCCGCAGGAGAACCGCGTCCTCATCGGCCAGTCGCGGGTGAAGGGGCACGGTGTCGGCGCGGACAACGAACTCGGCGCCGAGATCGCCGAGGAGGACATCGACGAGATACAGGGCGCCATCGACTCCATCCCCGTCCACGAGGTCGACGCCTTCCTCATCATCACGGGTCTCGGCGGCGGCACCGGCTCCGGCGGGTCGCCCGTCATGGCGCGCCACATCAAGCGCATCTACACCGAACCCGTCTACGGCCTCGGCGTCCTCCCGGCGGGCGACGAGGGCGGCATCTACACGCTGAACGCCGCACGCTCCTTCCGGACGCTCGTCCGCGAGGTCGACAACCTCCTCGTCTTCGACAACGACGCGTGGCGCAAGAGCGGGGAGTCAATGCAGGGCGGCTACCGGCAGATAAACGACGAGATCGTCACCCGCTTCGGCATCCTCTTCGGCGCCGGCGAGGTCGAGCAGGGCGGCGAGGTCGCCGAGAGCGTCGTGGACTCCTCGGAGATCATCAACACGCTCGCGGGCGGCGGCGTCTCCACGGTCGGCTACGCCGCCGAAGACGTCTCCGACGAGAAGCAGAGCAGCGGCCTCCTCTCGCGCTTCACCGGCGGGGACGAGCAGTCCAGCCTCGACTCCGCGAGCACGACGAACCGCATCACCTCGCTCGTCCGGAAGGCCGCGCTCGGCCGGCTCACCCTCCCCTGCAAGATCGAGAACGGCGCCGAGCGCGCCCTCCTCGTCACCGCCGGCCCCTCGCAGTTCCTCAACCGGAAGGGTATCGAGCGCGGCCGCAAGTGGCTCGAAGAGCAGACCGGCTCCATGGAGGTCCGGGGCGGCGACTACCCCGTGGAGGACTCGAACAACGTCGCGGCCGTCGTCCTCCTGAGCGGCGTGACCGACGTCCCGCGCATCAAGGAGCTCCAGCAGATCGCCATCGAGGCGCGGGAGAACATCGACGACATTCGCGGCGAGAGCGAACAGAACTTACAGGACCTCGTCGAAGACGATGACGATGAACTCGAGCCGCTATTCTAGCCTCGCGCTCGCGGCGCTGCTCGCCCTCTCCGTTCTCGCGGTCCCCGCGGGTGCGGTCTCCGTGGACGGCACCGCGCCGCCGTCCGCGCAGGTCGGGAGCCAGCAGACCGCGACGTACACGTTCACCGACCTCTACGAGGAGTACGACACGTGGACGCTCCGGGGGAGTACGGAACTCACGCAGGTGACGTGGACGGTGACGCTCTACGACCAGACGGGCGCGAAGATCGCCCAGCACTCGCCGACCGGGCAGAGCTTCGAGCAGCAGGTGCAGGCGAGCGAGGACGTGAACAAGGTGACCGTGCGCGTCGAGGGGACGGTGCCGGCGGTCGAGGAGTACAGCTACGAGCCGGCCCAGCAGCTCACGGTCGCGGAGTTCACGCAGGCCCAGCAGGGCGGCTCCGCGTCGATGATCGGCGAGGCGCACACGACGCGGCCGTACACCGAGAGCAGTCAGGAGGCACGGACCGCGATCGAGGACGCCCAGAGCGCCATCGAGAGCGCGCAGAGCGCGGGCGCGAGCGTGAGTGAGGCGACCTCGCTCGTCGAGAACGCCATCTCCGCGTACAACGCCGGGAACTTCGAGAACGCCATCTCGCTCGCGAGTCAGGCCGAACAGCAGGCCGAGTCCGCGGCCTCCTCCGCGCAGACCCAGCGTTGGCTGTTCATCGGCGCGGGGGTCGTCGTCGCGCTCCTCGTGATCGGCGGCGGCGTCTGGTGGTACCTGCGCCAGCGCGACACCTACGACCGCCTCGGCTAGGGTCGAACCCGCACGCCTTTCTACGCTCCTCGTCCTACGACAGCCAGATGCGGACGCTCGTTCCGTTCGACGCCACGGACCCGAAGACGCGCCTCGCGGGACTGTTCACCCCGTCGGAGCGACGCGACCTCGCGGGCGTGCTGCTCGCGGACGTCCTCGCGGCGCTCCGCGCGGCGGGCGGCGACCCGCTCGTCGTCGCGACCGAGTCGGTCGACTGCGCGGCGCCCGTCGTCGTGGACGAGCGGCCGCTGAGCGAGGCGGTGAACGCCCGTCTCGACGCGGGGACGGCGGTGGTGATGGCCGACCTCGCGCTCGCGACGCCGCGCGCGCTGGCGCGCTTCTTCGCGGCGGACGGCGACGTGGTGCTCGCCCCGGGTCTCGGCGGCGGGACGAACGCGCTCGTCGTTCGGGACGACGCCTTCGCGGTCGACTACCACGGCACGTCCTACCTCGACCACCTCCGGGCCGCCCACGAGGGCGGGCTGTCGGTTCGGGAGTTCGACGCGACGCGGCTCGCGCTCGACGTGGACGAGCGTGCGGACCTCGCGGACGTGCTGGTGCGCGGGGAGGGCGAGGCGGGCGCGTGGCTCCGCGAGGCGGGCGTCCGCCTCGACCGGACGGGCGGGCGGACGACCGTCACCCGAAGCGAGTAACCGTGTGGCGGACGACGGGCCGACGATGAAACACCGCCTCCTGCGGGCCGCCGCGTCGGTGGTCGGCCTGCTCGCGCTCGCCGGCGTCACGGGCACGCTGGTCGACGTCGCACTGCTCGCGCTGGACGCCCCGGTCGCGGTCGCCGGCCCGGTGTCGGCGGCGGTGGCGGTGACGGTGGTGCTGCCGGTCGCGGACGCCTACACGCCGCTCGGACGGGACGTGCGGACGGACGCGCTCCGCCGGGCGGGCCGGGCGCGTCTCGGCCTCGAAGTACTGCTCGCGGCGGGCGCGGCGTTCGTCGCGGGCGGCGCGCTCGCGGCGGCGGGCCTCCGATTGCACTCGATATTCGGGACGTTCGTCGTCGTCGTCCTCGGCGGCGTCGCCGTGGGCTACGGGTCCTTCGTCCTGCGGAACCGCGAGTTCTACGCGGACGCGTAGGGTTGCGCGAGGTCGAAGAACTCGCCGGCCGTACGCGGTGGGTTCCCGGGAGCCGGCAGCCAGCGCCCGCCGGACGCGTCGGGGTGTCGGGGTAGCAATCCTTTTCGGGACGGACGCAATAGCGACAGGCGTGTTCCCGGGAGTCGAGGAGTACGGGGTGGACGTGCACGTCGCGGACCGCGACGTGGAGCGCGCGCTGGCGGTGCGACCGGACGACGTCGAGGCCGCCGACGAGCTCTCGTTCGCGCGCAACGTCTTCGTGCCGCTGACGACGGCGTGTCGCTACACCTGCACGTACTGCACCTACTACGACCCGCCCGGGCAGGCGTCGCTGATGACGCCCGAGGGGATACGCGAGACGTGTCGGCGCGGCGCCGACGCGGGCTGTACGGAGGCGCTGTTCACCTTCGGCGACGACCCGGACGACCGGTACACGGAGATCCACGCCGAACTCGCGGAGCTCGGCCACGACTCCATCCACACGTACCTCCGGGAGGCGTGCGAAATCGCGCTCGACGAGGGCCTCCTCCCGCACTCGAATCCGGGCGACCAGACGCACGCGGAGATGGCGGCCGTCGCGGACGTGAACGCCTCGATGGGCGTGATGCTGGAGACGACCGCGGAGGTGCGGGCGCACGGCGGGCCGCGCTCGAAGGTGCCGGGCCAGCGCCTGAACACCATCGCGAACGCCGGGAAGCTCGACGTGCCGTTCACGACCGGCATCCTCGTGGGAATCGGGGAGACGTGGCGCGACCGGGCGGAGAGCCTGCTCGCGATCCGCGACCTCCACGAGCGCTACGGCCACGTCCAGGAGGTCATCGTCCAGCCGGTCTCGGACAACGAGCGCTGGCACGAGGGGTCGCCCTCGCTGGCGACGATGCGCCGCGCCGTCGCGATGGCGCGCGACGTCCTCCCCGATTCGGTGTCGGTGCAGGTGCCGCCGAACCTCTTCGACGCCCGCGAGGTGGTGGACTGCGGCGTCGACGACCTCGGCGGCGTCTCGCCGGTGACGGACGACCACGTGAACCCGGACTACGCGTGGCCGGCGCTGCGCGAACTCGAAGCGGTCGCCGAGCACGCGGGCGTCCCGCTCGCGGAGCGCCTCCCGACCTACGAGCGGTTCCTCGAGTCGGAGCGCTGGACGTCCGAGCGGATCCGATCGGCGCTCGAAGCGACGGACGAGGCGGGCGAGCGCTATCGGGCGGTTCGGGCGGGGGCGACCGGCGCGGCCGACTGAGACGTCACATTTAGAGGCAGTAATTGCCCCGTCCTACGACCCGTATCCGACCGGGGTTCACGGCGAACCGTCGCACTCGGGGCGGGCCGAAGGGGAGTTCGCGGATCGCGGCGTGTCACGTACGGCGGCGAGTCACGTCCCGTACCCGGGAGCCGTGACACTCCTTGCAGGCATACGCAGAAAGAGGGTCGCGCGCGTGTAGTACCCACCTAGTGAGTCTGAACACGACCGAGCAGTGGAAACAGGAGAAACACCCCCTCGACGTCGTCGAGGACCTCCGCGAGTACGCAGAGGAGGAACTCGGTTTCGACGACATCGAGGAGCGGGCGGGCGACGGCGAGTGGGAGCGCCTCAAGTGGGCGGGGGCGTACACGCAGAAGCAGGACGGCTACTTCATGGTGCGGACGAAGGTCCCCGGCGGGCACCTCACCCCCGAGCAGGCCGAGGTCATCGGCGAAGTCGCCGAGGAGTACGCCGTCCAGCCCGACGAGGAGTACGAGGAGGTCAACGACGAGTTCTGGGGCGACGCCTACCTCGACATCACGACGCGCCAGGACATCCAGATGCACTGGATCCGAGTCGAGGACGTCCCCGAGATCTGGGACAAGTACGACGAGGTCGGGCTCACCACGATTCAGGGGTGTGGTGACTCCGCCCGGAACGTGCTCGGCTGTCCGGCCGCCGGCCTCGACGACCACGAGTGCTTCGACGCTCAGCCCGTCATCGACGCCGTCTCCGACTACTTCACGAACAACCGCGAGTACGCCAACCTCCCGCGGAAGTTCAAGATGACCATCACGGGCTGCAAGCACGACTGCGCGCAGTCCCAGATCAACGACGTCGGCCTCGTCCCCGCGAAGAAGCAGACCGACGAGGGCGCCGTCTACGGCTTCCACGCTCGCGTCGGCGGCGGCCTCTCCGACGGTCCGCGAATGGCCTCCGAGCTCGACGTCTTCGTCCGCCCCGAGCACGCCGTCGAGTTCTGCCGCGCCATCGCGCAGACGTTCAAGGAGCTCGGCGACCGCCACAACCGCGGCGTCTGCCGGATGCGCTACCTCGTCCAGCAGATGGGGCCCGAGAACTTCGAGCAGGCGGTCCGCGACCGCTGTGACGTCGACCTCCCGAACGCCGGCATCGACCTCACCGAGGGGTACACCGGCGACCACGTCGGCGTGCACGACCAGAAGGAGGACGGCCTGAAGTACGTCGGCTTCAACGTCATCTCCGGGCGCGTCGGCGGCGACGAGTTCGTCGAGGCCGCCCGCGCCGCGAAGGAGTACGGCACCGAGGAGTCGACCGTCCGCCTCGCGACCGACCAGAACTTCCTCATCACGCACGTCCCCGAGGAGAACGTCGAGGACCTCGTGAACGAGGCGTTCGCCGAGGACTACCAGCCCGACCCCGGCCCGTTCTCCCGCGGTGCGGTCGCCTGTACGGGCACGGAGTACTGCAAGTACGCCATCATCGAGACGAAGGCGCGCACCAAGCAGTGGGCGCGCCAGCTCGACGAGCAGATCGAGACGCCCGACGACCTCGACGTCGTCCGCATGCACATGTCCGGGTGTTCGGCGTCCTGCGCACAGCCCCAGATCGCGGACGTCGGCTTCCGCGGCGAGACCGTGAAGGTCGAGACCGCCGACAACAGCGACGACGACATCGTCGAGGGGATGGACTTCGGCCTCGGCGGGAGCCTCGGCCCCGACAACGCCTTCCTCGACTGGGTGGAGACCGCCGTCCCCGCCGGGAGCGTCACCGGCGCCCTCGAGGAGCTGTTCGCCGTCTACACCGAGGAGCGCACGGAGGACGAGCGCTTCTACGAGTGGACGCGCCGCGTCGACAACGACCGCCTGCGCACCGTGATGCAGCGTGCCGACGGCCCCGTCTCCAAGGGGGTGGCGCACGGTGACTGATCGGACTCCGGGCGTCCCGAACGTCGGGACGTCGAACGAGAGCGACGGCGAGAGCGGCTCCTGCGGGAGCGACTGCGGCTGTTCGACGGACGCCGGCCCGAGCGAGGAGTCCACGGCCGTCCGCGCCGACGGGGGTGAGGGCTCCGTAGGAGCGCGAGGAACGTCGGAGCTCCGCTCCGACGGTGCTGGCGCCGTCAACGTCGACGAGAACGGCCAGCTCGGCGACGTCGACTTCACGCCGCCCTCCGAGGGGAAGAGTCAGGACGTCGACTCGCCCGGCGCGGAGCCGGACACGCGCGTCGGCGTTCCCGAGGGCGTCGACCTCGACACGCCCGAGTACTCGATCCGCTCGGAGATGAACGACATCGAGACGCCCGACGAGAAGACGTGGTTCATGGAGCTCGACGAGGCCGTCATCGACGCCGACCGCTGTATCCAGTGCGGGACGTGCGTCGCCGCCTGCCCCTCGGACTCCATCGGCGTCGGCGACGACGGGAAGCCCGAACTCGTCAAGATGTGTACGGGCTGCTCGATGTGTTGGGACTTCTGTCCGCGCGGCGGCCTGCGCTACGAGCGCCAGTGGAAGATCACCGGCGGCGACGACAACGTCTCCGGCGCGGGCGACCCCATCACGGAGTTCACCGCGAAGGTTCGCGACGACTGGCACGAGGACGCACAGGACGGCGGCGTCGTCACCGCGATGCTCTCCACGCTCCTCGAAGACGGCGAGATCGACGGCGCGCTCGTCGCCACCGAGTCCGAGGAGGACCCGTGGAAGGCCGAGTCCTTCCTCGCGACGAGCCACGAGGACCTCGTCGAGAACGCCGGGTCGTTCTACAACCAGACGATGGCGCTCGGCAACCTCGACCTCGGGCAGTGGGAGGACAAGCTCCCCGAGAAGGACCCCGAGGACCTCAGCCTCGCGCTCGTCGGCACGCCCTGCGAGATCGAGGGCATCAGCGCCCTCCAGGACTTCGACTGGTCGAAGGGCGCGCAGACGGAACTCGTCGAGGCCGTCGACTTCCGCATCTCGCTGATGTGCACGAAGAACTTCAACTACGAGCGCCTCATCGGCGAGCAGCTCGCCGAGAAGCGCGACATCTACCCCGAGGACATCGGGAAGATGGACGTCATCGAGGGCGAGATGCGCGTCTACGGGACCGACGGCGAGCAGATCATCGCCGAGGACGTCAACGAGTTCCACGACGCCACCCTCAAGGGCTGTGACGAGTGTGCGGACTTCACCGGCATGACCTCCGACGTCACCGTCGGCTCGGTGGGGTCGGCGGACGGCTACTCCTCCGTCATCGTCCGCAACGAGCAGGGGATGAAGGCGTGGGAGGCCACCGAGGCCGCCCTCGAGCACCGCGACCTCGACTCCCGGAAGGCGGTCGGGAAGCTGCAGGGCTGGGACAAGAAGAAGGCCTTCGAGTCGCTCGAGCGCCCCTTCGACCCGGACGCCCCGCGCTTCATCGACTACACCGACCACGCCGAGTACTACGGCACGCAGGTCGCCCCGCACGAGCAGGGCCACTAACGGCGTCGGACTCACGCGACTCTCTCTCTCTCCGTTCTGCCGCGCGGTTTTTTGTGCCGACGACGCGGACGGTCAGCCATGCCGCTGCTCCAGTTCGACACGACGCTGTCGCTCGACGCCACGGAGACGGAGGCTTTCGCCGCGTTCGTCCGCGAGACGTACGCCGAGCGGATGCGCACGGGGACGAGTCACGTCGCCGTCACCGTCCGCGAGCACGACGAATCGGCGCTCTCCATCGGGCGCGGCGTCGAGGGCGACCTGCTCTTCGCGGACGCCGAGGTCCGGCGCGGCCGCGACGACGAGACGAAGCGCGACTTCGCGCTCGCGGTGATGGAGCACGCCCACGAGGCGTACGGGGTGCCGACGCCGAACTTGAAGGTGGTGTTCACGGAGCACGACGGGCCGTCGATGATGGGGTACGACCGCGTCGGCGGCGAGTGGACGCCCGAGGAGGGATAGACACCGCACGCGCCCCTCACTCGAGGAGCCACGGCGCCCACTCCGGGAGGCGCTTGCGAACGGCGGTGTACGTCGCGGAGACCGGGAGCGTGAGGACGACGAGCCACCGGACGGGGCCGTCGAAGGCGGCGATGCAGACCAGCGCGAGCGCGCCGCCGAGCGCGAGGTCCTCGGGCGCGCCGTCCCAGCGTACCCAGTGGCGCGGGTGGACCCAGCGCCCGCGCAGGCGGCAGTAGACGCCGCGATGGTCGTCGCGAACCCACGGGCGCGGCGCGAGGCCGCCGCCGAACGCGTCCGCGACGGAGTGGACGGCGGCCGACGCCACGAACGCCGCGACGGCGACCGTGGCGGCGACGGGCCGGAGGAGGGCGACGCCCGCGAGGCCGAACGCGAGGAGCGTGTAGTAGTCGGGGTAGTGGAGGGTGCGGCGGTGCTCGCCGACGAGGAGGTCGAGGTCGGGGAAGACGCCGCCGCAGAAGGCCGCGAGCGCCGCGACGCCCGCGAGTTCGGGCGAGAGCGGGAGGAGGAGCGCGCTCAGCGCCGCGCCCATCGCCGCGTGCGTCGTGACCATCATGCCGGCGTCCCTAGTCGAGGAGCGGCGTACCGTCGGCCTCCGGGCCGAGGCGGGGGCCGATGACAGCCGTGTCCGGGTCGACGCGGCGGCGCTCCGTGTAGTCCGTCGAGCGCTCGACCGGCGTGCGACCGATGGCCGTGATCATCTCCGCGTAGTCCCGGAAGGATCGGAACTCGCCGTACTCGCCGCCCGCGCGCTTCGTAATCTCCTCGGAGAGGATGGTGCCCATGAAGTCGTCCGCGCCGCAGTTCAGGAGCTTCATCCCGTGCTCGTCGCCGTACTTCACCCACGAGGACTGAATGTGCTCCACGTTGTCGAGGAAGAGCCGGGAGACGGCGACCATGAGTTCGTCCTCGGCCTTCGAGGCGCCCGAGTCCACGACGCCGTGCTCGTGGAGCGGCGTGTTCTGGTGGATGAACGACAGCGGGACGAACTCCGTGATGTTGTCCGTGCGGTCCTGTAAGTCCCGGATCACCTTCAGGTGCCGGACGCGGTGGGCCTCGTTCTCGACGTGCCCGTACATGATGGTCGCGGTCATCGGGAGGCCGACGTCGGCGGCGGCCTCCATCGACGCCACCCACTCGTCGGTGGTGATCTTCCCGGGGCAGATGACGTCGCGCACCTCGTCGACGAGGATCTCGGCCGCCGTCCCGGGCACCGTCTTCAGGCCGACGTCCGCGAGCTCGCGGTAGACGTACTCGTAGTCCCAGTCCGCGCCGCGCTGGGCGTGATGGACCTCCTCGGGCGTCATCGAGTGAACGTGTGCGCCCGTCTCCGCCATCGCCGCGATCTGCTCGCGGTAGGTCGCGGGCGGCGTCTCGTAGACCTCGGGGGGCTTGAAGTTGAGTTCGGGGTCGTCGGGGTCGAGGAGTTCGCGGTGCTCCTCGTCGAGCGTCATGCCGGGGTGGAGGCCGGACACCGACGTGACCTCGTAGACGCCGCGCTCGACGGCGTCGCCCACGATGTCGCGGGATTCCGCCGGTGTCTTCGTGAAGCCGCCGTGCTCGTCCTGATACTCTTCCTCGAACTGGTGGGCGGTGTCCTTGAAGTTGCAGAAGAGACAGCCGACGTTGCACGCGGTGGTGACGTTGTTGTTGACGTTCGCGACGAACGTCACCTCGTCGCCGACCACCTCGGCGCGCCGGCGGTCAGCGGCCTCGAGGACGAGTTCCTTGCGTCGCGGGTCGATGCCCACGGCGTCCGTCCCCGTGGTCATGAGTTCGATGCCGTCGTCGACGCTGAGCCGCTCGCCGTCGCGGGCCTTCGCGAGCGCGTTCTCGAAGGATTGGTCGGTTTCGGGCAGCACCTCGAAGCCGAACTCGTCGGCCTCGAGCGAACTCGCCCGGTCGTCGATCCAAGACATACTCGCAGTTGCGCGCGGACACCCAAAAGCAGGCGGGTAGCGTCGGGAGAGTTGGGCAGTCGAACGCGACTCGGGTCACTCGGCCCGGCGTCCTGCTCGCGGCTCGCTACCGCTCACCGCTCGCGTCCCGTTCGCGGCTATCGCCGCTCGCTTCCGCGTCGTTCTCTCTCGCGTCGCCGAGCCCGCTCAGTCCGAACGACGGCCTGCTCGCGGCTCACTCGCGCTCGGCGTTCGCGTCTTCGTGGGCCCTCGTTCGCTGGCGCTCACTCGGCCCCACGGCCTGCCTCCACGGCGGCGACGAGCTCCTCCGCGTTCTCGGTGATGACCTCGAAGTCGCCGCGCTCGATGGCGTCCTCGTCGATGAGCGAGCCCCCCGCGCCGACGGCGACGGCGCCCGCCTCGACGTACTCCTGTGCGTTCGACGGGCCGACGCCGCCCGTGGGGATGATGGGAATCTGGCCGAGCGGGCCCTTGATGGCGCCGACGTGCGAGGGGCCGACCGTCTTCGCGGGGAAGACCTTCACGACGTCCGCGCCCGCCTCGTAGGCGGTGACGGCCTCCGTGGGCGTCATGACGCCGGGCGCGCAGACGACGCCGTAGCGGCTGCACGTCTCGATGACCTCCTCGTGGAGCGACGGGGAGACGACGAACTGCGCGCCCGCGCGGAGCGCCGCGTTCGCGGTCTCCTCGTCGATGACGGTGCCGGCGCCGACGTGGACTTCGGTGCCCTCGAAGTGGTCGGCGAGCTCGCGGATGCCCTCGATGGCGCCCGGCGAGTCGGCGGTGACCTCGATGGTGGTGACGCCGCCCTCGCGGAGGGCGTCGCCGGTCTCGACGAGCGTCTCCGGGTCGAGGCCGCGCATGACCGCGACGACGCCGCAATCGGTGAGTTCCTGTAGAGTCGGGTGTGACGACATACCCGTTTCTCGCCGCCGGGACGGCATAAATGCAGGTGGGACGAAAGAACCACGTTCGTGTATAACTCTATGGAGAGGAGTCGAGTGATAGGCACGTCGATGGAAACCCCTTAGTCCCCGGCTGTCCGAGAGGCGGGTATGACGAGCGTGAAGGACCTCGTGGTCAAGGACGCCCCGACAGCCGACGCACCCGGCCGCGGTCGGTTCGCGTTCACCGACGACTACAGCGTCTTCGACTGGGGGAAGATGCCCGACGAGATTCCGCAGAAGGGCGCCGCGCTCTGCACGATGGGCGCGTACAACTTCGAGCTCCTCGACGTCAACCACGTCCCGACGCACTACGAGGGCGTCGTCGACCCCGAAACCGGCGAGGTCGTCGAACTCGGCGAGGCGAGCGCGCCGCCGACGGAGATGGTCATCGACCTCGTGCAGGTCCCCGACCTCCCCTTCGAGGGTGGCGCCTACGACTACGACGCCTACCACGGTGGGGCGGGCACGAACTACATCATCCCCCTCGAAATCGTCTTCCGGAACACCGTCCCCGTCGGGTCGAGTCTGCGCTCGCGCGGCGCGCCCGCCGACTACGGCCTCGACGTCGAGGAGTGGCCGGACGAACCCGTCACGCTCCCGGAGCCCGTCGTCGAGTTCTCCACGAAGTACGAGGAGCAGGACCGCTACCTCTCGCGCGCGGAGGCCGACCGCATCGCGGGCGACGCCGACGTGGACGCCCTCGAAGAGCTCGCGCTCGCCGTGAACCACGTCGTCACCGAGCAGGCCAGCGAGGGCGGCTTCGACCACCAGGACGGCAAGATCGAGTGCGCGTACGTCGACGGCACGGTTCAGGTCGCGGACGTCGTCGGCACCTTCGACGAGAACCGCTTCGCCTACGGCGACCAGCAGGTCTCGAAGGAGGTCGTCCGGCAGTACTACAAGTCCTACGACCCCGCGTGGGTCGACGCCGTGAGCGCCGCGAAGGCCGAGGCCGACGAGCGCGGCGTCGCCGACTGGCGCGACCTCTGCGAGGCCGCCCCCGACCCCCTCCCCGCCGACGTCATCGACGCCGTCTCCGACCTCTATCGCGCCGGGACGAACGCCTACACCGATAGTGACTGGTTCGACGCGCCGGACGTCGAGGCCGCCGTGGACGCCGTTCGCGACCTCTAGTTACTTTTCTCCGCCCTCCTTCTTGGTGCTCGGGCACTTAGCGAGGTGTATGATCGTCACGGAGGCCGCAGGCCGCTACCGCTTCGTCACGCAGCCCGCGCACGCGGCGCTCTCCGGGCGCTTCGCGCGCCACTGGGGGAGCGACGCCGTCGCCACGCCGGAGCCGCGCCACCCGCTCGTCGTCGCCGCCGAGCACCACGACCAAGGGTGGAGCGACTACGACACGCGCCCGCGCCTCGACGGCGACGGCGACCCGGTGGGGTTCGTCGAGGCGGACGGCGACGACTGGGTCGACTTCTACGCGCGCGGCGTGGACGTCGTCGCCGACATCGACCCCTACGCCGGCCTCCTCACGTCGATGCACGCCGCCGGCCTCCGACGCGGCGGCTACGGCGTCCGCACCGAGATCCTCGACCTGAGCGACCGCGCGCCTTACGCGGCGTTCGTCGCCGCACAGGAGGCCCGGCAGGACGACCTCCTCGCCGCCCTCGCGGACGGCGACGCGTACGACGTCGGCGAGCGCGAGCGCGACGTCCTCGACGACCTTCACGCCGAGGGCGCCGCGCCCGCGGGCGCGATCCGGAGCCCGCTCTGGCGGAACTACCTCCTCCTGCAGGCGCTCGACTCCCTCTCGCTCTACGTCTGCGACAGCGCGCGCTACGAAGAGACGACGATCGGGCCCGTGCCGACGGGCGACGGCGACACCACCAGTATCGACGTCTCGCCCGTCGGGCCGGCGACGCTTCGCCTCGACCCGTACCCCTTCGACGTGCCATCGCTCTCGGTGACGATACCACGCCGAATCGTCCCCGTGGACGCCGACGACCTCGTCGCGGCGTACTTCGAGGCGGACGTCCGACGGGCCGAACTGACGGTCATCGCCTGAAGAGCGCGCGAATCGGCGTGGCGTGCCGCTCCGCGTGAAAAGCGGTCGCCGGAAACTACTGGGTCGGCAGAAATCGGGGAGCGAGAAGGGCGTTAGTCGTCCGTGTTCGGCTCGACGGGGTCGGCGCCCTCGACATCGAGGGCGTCGTCGACGGGCGCGTTCGGGTTCGCGTCGCGCGCCTCGGGGGTGAGACCGAGCTGGTACTCCTCAGGGTCGCCACGGAACTCGACTTTCCCTCTATGAACGGCGATGTCGTCGTTGAGGTGGAGGCGCAGGCTCTCGAAGAGTACTTCGGCCTCGACGGGCTGGCCGCGCGCCTTCAGGTCGGCGCGGTCGGCCTCGGGCGGGACGTCGAAGGCGCGCTGGGCGATGATCGGCCCCTGGTCGAGGTCGGTGGTGACGTAGTGGCCGGTGACGCCCGCGATGCGGACGCCGGCGTCGAGCGCCTGCCGGTAGGGTTCCGCGCCGGGGAAGGCGGGGAGGAGGCTCGGGTGGACGTTGATGATGCGGCCCTCGTAGCGGAAGACGACGTCCGGTGAGAGGATGCGCATGTAGCGCGCGAGGCCGATGCAGTCCACCTCGTACTCCTCTAAGAGTTCGAGGAGGCGCTCCTCGTCGGGCTTGCCCGAGTCGGTACCGATGTCGTAGAAGGGGACGTCGTGGGCGTCGGCGAGGCCTTCGAGTTTCGAGTGGTTGCCGACGATGACGCGGATCTCGGCGTCGAGTTCGTCGCGGCGCTCGAGGATGTACTCGAGGGGGTGAGACTCCTTCGTGACGAGGAGCGCGAGGCCGCGTGCGACCTCCTCGATCGGGAAGCGGACGGTGACGTCGACGCCGAGGTCGGCGGCGATGTCGTCGAGGCTCTCGCGGAGGGTCTCGCGCGTGCAGACCATCTCGGAGATGTCCGCGTGGAGCGTCATCCGGAAGGTGCCCTCGCGGACGGCCTGGTCGATGTCCTCGATGTTGATCCCGCGCTCGAACAGCGCGGAGGTGACGTTCGCGACGATTCCCGTCTTGTCTCCTCCGACGACGGTAATCTCGGCGAATTCGCTCGTCATCGCGACCACCTCCGCTGGCTGTCGAACGCAGACATACAGCGTTTCGAACGTGGCGCGTAGTGAAAAGGCCCGCGTCTTCGGGCCGCTCCCGGGCGATGTCGCACGAACGTGTAACACCCCGTCGTTTCAGAAGGCTTTTTGACCACGGACACGCACCCTCACGCGATGAGCGCCTACACCGCGACGGTGACCGTCCGACTCAAGCGCGGCGTCCTCGACCCCGAGGCCGAGACGACGAAGCACGCCCTCGAGCGCCTCGGCTTCGAGCTCGACGAGCTGCGCTCGATGGATCGCTTCGAGCTCGACCTCGACGCCGCGGACGCGGACGCCGCCGCAGAGCGGGCCGAGGAGATGGCCGAGCGCCTGCTCGCGAACCCGACCATCCACGACTACGACGTGGAGGTCGCCGCGCGCGAATGATCGCCGTGATTCGATTCGGCGGGTCGAACTGCGACCGCGACGCCGTGCGCGCGCTCGAGACGGTCGGCGTCGACGCCGACATCGTCTGGCACGAGGACGGCCTCCCCGCCGACACGGAGGGTGTCGTCCTGCCGGGCGGGTTCTCCTACGGCGACTACCTCCGCGCGGGCGCGATGGCGGCGCGCTCGCCGATCCTGAACGACGTCCGGGAGGCCGCCGAGTCGGGCACGCCCGTCCTCGGCATCTGCAACGGCGCGCAGATCGGCTGCGAGGCCGGCCTGACGCCGGGCGCGTTCACGACGAACCGCTCGGCGCGCTTCCAGTGCGAGCACGTCAACCTCCGCGTCGAGCGCGCCGACACGCCGTGGACGGCCGCCTACGATGAGGGCGACGTCGTCGAGTTCCCCATCGCGCACGGCGAGGGGCGCTTCGAGATTCCCGACGCCGAACTGGCGGCCGTCGAGGACGAGAATCGGGTCCTCTTCCGCTACTGCGACGCCGACGGAAACGTCACTGACGATGCGAACCCGAACGGCTCGAAGCACAACGTCGCGGGCCTCCTCGGCGCGGACGAGACGGTCGCGGTCATGATGCCCCACCCGGAGCGCGCCGCGCTCCCGCTCCTCGGCGGGACGGACGGGCAGGGCGTGTTGGAAGCGTTCGCGTAACTGGCGAAGCAGTTACGCGGGCAAGGAGCAACTGCGTTGCGACCGCGTTCGCGTAATCCCTCCCGGCGATGACGCGAGCACGACGGGCTTCCGAACGGCCGTCACCCGTCCCGGAATAGAGACAAGTTACTTACCAGTTCGGTCGCGACACTAGTGCGATGCCCTCCAACGCACAGACGCGCCGCGGACTGCTCGCAGCGACGGGAGCGACGGCGCTCGCCTCCCTCACGGGGTGTATCGGTCGTGTCGTCGCGGGAGCCGACCGGGTTCACGAACGGGACGCCCCCGTCGGCGACGTCGCCGGGGCGTGGCCGACCTACCAACACGACTTCGCGAACACCGGCGGTACGGCCGACAGCGGGCCGTCCGGCGACCCGGCCGTTTCCAGCGTCGCGGCCGTCGCCATCGCGACCGGCACCTCGGTAACGCTCGCCGGTGGCCGCGGTATCGTGGGGTACAGCGACGGGAACGGCGAGGCGGGCGCGTATCGCGGCTTCGGACTCGACTCCGCGACGGGGTCGTGGTCGGTTCGCTATCCGTACGGGAAGTCGACGCCGACGGTCGCCGGAGACGCGGTCTTCGTCTCGACGGCGGAGTTCGTGGCGGCGTACGACGGACGGAACGGCGAGCTCTGTTGGCGAACCGACCGGGGTGGCTACGGAGCGGTGTCGAACGCGCCCGTTCTCGCTGCGGACACCCTCCTCACGGACGACGGCGGGATCGTCTACGGTCGCGACCCCGAAACCGGCGAGAAGCGTTGGCACTACGACGCAGGGGAGTCTGCCGCGTCCGTCGTCGCCCGCGACGGCGTCGCGTACACGACCGTGGGTGCGAGCGAGGGGACGACCGGTGTCGCCGCCCTCGACCCGATGTCGGGCGAGGAGCGCTGGCGACGGCACGACCTCCCGGAGAGTACCGTCCCGCTCGTGGTCGGCGAGAGCCACCTGTACTACGCGGCACATCGCGGCGACGTGTACGCGCTCGCACTCGACGACGGGGCGACGGAGTGGCGCGCGTCCGTCGCACTGCCGGAGAACGGGAGTGGATACGCCGCCGTGAGCGGCGACACGCTCCACGTCCAGTCACCCGACGGCGCGCTCGCGGCGTTCGACGTGACCGACGGAGCCGCGAAGTGGACGAGAGAACTCGACGTCGACCTCGGGCCGCGTCCGCCGGTCGTCGCCGCCGATACGCGGTTCGCGCTCGGGGACGAGACGCTGTACGCACTCGACGCCGCGAGCGGCGAGACGACGTGGTCGCTCGGGCTGGATACCCGACCCGCACTCACGAGTGCGCCCTCGGTTCGCGGGAGCGCGCTCTACTACGCCGGTCACGGCCGCGACCCCGGTGTCGTGCGCGTCAGCGACTGAGCGCGGCCGGCCACCAGTAACTGGGGGTCGAGACGACCGAAGGAGTTCCCGAACCGACCGGTTCCTCGCGGGTCGTCCCTTCCCCGCTCGGACGTCCGGTCGCCCCTCGCGTTCGCTCGGCCCGACTCCTCACGGCCCGCCGGTCGCCGTTCGGTCGATGGCGGTTCTTCGCTGCCGCTCAGAGCCGCCTATTCCGCCAGCGGGAGGTTGTAGGCCGTCTCGCGTTCGAGAACGGCGTCGTGCGTGAGCTCGCACCCGCAGGAGACCTCCTCGAAGACGCTCGGGTCCTGTCGGAGGTCGAAGTCCTTGATGGCCTCGTAGACGAGGTCGTCACACTCCCCGCAGTTGTGCGGGCCCCGGTCGGAGCCGTTACCCACAGGGTCGGAGACGACGATGACGTCCTCGTCGGCGGTCTCCTCGAGCACCTCGGCGACCGACCAGAGCCACGGCGGGCGATAGCCGCCCCGGAAGTGGAGTTGGTCGACCATCGTGTAGCGCTGGACGTTCGTCGGGTTCATCGAGACGGTGTGACAGCCCTCGACGGCCGCGCACCGCTCGATGGAGCGCTTCATGTCCGCGACGGCCTCGGACTCGGAGAGGAAGGGCGGCTTCATCAGGAGGTAGGCCTTGACGCCGGCGCCGACGGAGCGCGCCTCACGAGCCGCGTCCTCGAAGTCAGCGAAGTCGAAGTACTTGTTCACGCAGTCGTGGCGGACGCGGTCCGTGGCGGTCTCGAGGCCGACGGCGACGTCGGTCTCGAGGCCGACGTCCGTGAAGTCGGAGACGCGCTCGGCCTCCACGAAATCCGGGAGGCTCTCGACGACGATGCGCTCGCGGTCCGCGAACACGTCGGCGATGGCTTTTCGAGTTTCGGCGGGAACCTCGCGCTCGTCGAGGAAGCTCCCGGAGGTGTAGATCTTCACGAGCCCGGCTTCCTCCTCGGCCTCCTCGGCCTCGTGGTCGAGGCAGGCCTGAATCTGGTCCATGAGGGCGTCGTGGCCGACGCTCCCGCCCTCGACGGACTCGGCGACGTAGCCGCACATCGTGCAGCCGCCGGCGCGCGCCCAGCGACAGCCGCCCGTGTTCAGGATGATCGTCAGGCTCTGATAGACGCCGTCGGGCGTGTTGTCCTCGTCGAGCCAGACGCGCGTCGGCTCGTGCGGGTCGTAGTTCTTGGCCCCTTTCTCGGCGCGGAGTTCGCGCATCACCTGATTGTGCGCGTCCATCCCGCGCCCCTGCTCGTAGACTTCCGGGGACGGCTGACTCATTACTCGAACGAAGCCCGCGAGCGCGTAAAACCTCCGCGGTCCCCGGTGTGCGGCCACAACGCGTACCCGGCGCGCGCGACTGCGTCCGCGTATGCCGGCGTCGGTTTCGGCCACGGTCACCGTCGAGCACGCCTTCGATGCCCCGCCGAGGGACGTGTGGGTCGCCCTCTCCGACCCGGGAACGGTCGGCGACACCCTCCCGGGGTGTGTGTCGCTCTCGTCCGCCGGTCGGACGCGCTCGCGTCGCTCGCTCTCGCGGCTACTCGCCGCCGACCCCGCGACCCGCGAGGCGAGGTGCGTCGCCGAGGGCGAGCGCTACGACGCGACGCTGGCGGCGCGCGTCCGCGGCGTCGATGTGGCGCTCGACGGGACGGTCGCCGTCACGGAGCGCGACTATCCGCGGCTCGCGACGGAGGTCGAGGCACACGCGGACGAGGTTGACGTCGCGGCGGCGGTGTCGCTCACCGTCGCGGCGTCCGAGGGCGGGTGTCGCGTCACGCTGACCGCACGGGCGGACGTCTCGGGCGTGCTCGCGGCGCACGGCCGTCGCCCCGTGGAGGCGGCGGCCGCGCGGTGTGCGAACGCGTTCTTCGAGGCCGTCGGAGCACGTCTCGCGGCCGTCGACGGCCCGGAGAGCGAGCGCGCCGTCAAGGACCCGGACTGGCGCGCGTGAGGAGGCGGACGGCGAGCGCGCCGAGCGCGGCGCCGACGGCGTCGGCGGTCAAATCGAGGAGCGACGGGTGCCGGCCGGGGACGAACGCCTGCGCGAGTTCGATGCCGGCGCCGACGAGGACGGCGAGGAGGGCGCACGCGAGGAGCGCGCGGCCGTCGCGTCGCCGGAGCGCCCACGCGCTCGCGAGGACGAGCGCCGCGCCGCCGAGCATATGCGCGAGTTTGTCCCACGGGAGGCCGCCGGCGGTCGGCGCGCCCGCGCCGGGGAGGAGGGAGGCGACGACGACGGCCAGCGCGACGCCGAGGACCACGAGGCGCCGGCGCATCGCTCAGAGCACCATCGGGAGGACGAACCGGACCGTCCAGAGTGCGAGCATGCCGCTCGCGATGGTGGCGAGGACGTCCTCGGTGCGCCACGCGACGGCGGCGGCGACGGCGCCCGCGAGCACGCGGTCCTGTCCGAGCGTCCCGAGGAGCGTCGACTGAACCGTGACGACGTCGGGGACGACGAGGGCGGCGAGCACGGCCGCCGGGACGAACGCGAGCACGCGCTCCGTCCAGTCTGGGACGTCGCCGAGACGCCCGAGGAGGCCGATGAACGAGTAGCGGATGAGGAAGGTGGGAATCCCGATGGCGAGGATGAGCGCCCAGAGCGTGAGCGCGTCGAATGACGTCATCGGCGACTCGCCTCCACGACGAGGCCGACGAGTATGCCGGCGCCAGCGCCGACGAGCAGGCCGACGTTGAACGGCCAGCCGGCACCGAGGGTGGCGACGGCGGCGGCGACGGCGGCCGCTGCGGCGTGGGGGACGCCCTCGATCGCGGGCACGAGGAGCGCGAGGAAGACGAGCGGGACGGTGAAGCCGAGTCCCCACGAGGAGGGGACGCCGGTGCCGAGGAAGACGCCGAGCGCGGTGGTGAGCTGCCAGACGACCCAGAGCGTGATGGAGACGCCGAGGTAGTACCAGCGGTGGTCGACGTCGGAGTCGCGGTAGGCGGCGAGCGAGAGCGCGAACGCCTGGTCGGTGAGGAAGTAGGCGAGGAGGGCGCGCCAGCGCGTCGCGTACTTCTCGAAGTAGGGCGCGATGGACGCCGAGTACATCCCCATACGGAGGTTGACCGCGACGGCGGTGGCGACGATGGCGGCGAACGCGCTCCCCTGTTCGATGAGCGAGAGCGCGGCGAGCTGGGAGGCGCCCGCGAAGACGAAGACGGAGAGGCCGAGCGCCTGCGCGAGCGTCAGGCCGGCTTCGACGGACGCGACGCCGGCGACGAGGCCGAACGGAACGATGCCGAGGAGGAGCGGGGCGGCGTCGCGGACGCCGCGTCCGAGAGCGTGGCGGTCCATACGAACCGGTGGACGGCGCGGGGATAAACACCCACCGAAGGCGACGCGGACGCGCTCAGGGTTCGACGTGGTCGGCGAACGCGGCGTGCTCCTCGCGCGTCCCGACGGTGACGAGGAGGTCGCCGGGTTCGATGACGAAGTCGGGGCCGGGGTTCGGGATGGTCTCGTCGTCGCGCTGCACGGCGATGACCGAGACGCCGGTCTCCGCGCGGATATCGGTGTCCGCGAGCGCCTCCTCGGCGAGCGGGGAGTCGGGCGTGACCTCGACCCACTCGAGGATGGCGTCGCCGAGCGGGACGGTGAGTTCGTCGACGTCGACGGACTCGAAGTAGGCGCCCTCGAGGATGGAGCCGAGTTTGTTCGCCTGATCGCCGCTGAGGTCGAGGATCTTCTCGCCGTCGGCGTCCTCGCCGTCGCGGCGGAAGAGCTCGCAGCGACCGTCGTGGTGGACGACGGTGACGAGCCGCGTGCCCCCGGTGAGCTCCATCTCGAAGCGCCGGCCGACGCCGGGGATGTCGGTCTCGAAGATGCTCATGGCGCCCCTTCGCGGGGCCCGGAGAAAAGGATACTGCCGGGCGTTCAGCCGCCGGCGGGGAGGTAGCGCTCGAAGACGCCGGACGTCTGGATGAGGACGGTGCCGAGAATGCTCATCACGAGGACGTAGCCGACGGTGAACGCGTAGAGGGTCTGTGCGGTCTCGGCGGGGAGGGCGGCGCCGGCGCCGGCGAGCGCGGTCGCGGCGATGATGAGCGAGAACTCCCCGCGCGTCACCATCGCGAGGCCGACGCGGAGCGAGCGCCGGTCGCCGAGGCCGTAGACGCGCCCGCCGTAGAAGCCGCTGATGACCTTCGCGGGGAGGGTGACGACGACCGCGATGGCGAGGAGGTCGAGGACGCCGAGGAAGGAGAACGGGTCGGTGACGAGGCCGATCCAGAAAAAGAAGACGGCGGCGAAGGTGTCCCGGAGGGGCGCGAGCGACTCCTCGAGGTCGTGGACGAACGACGTGGAGCTGAACGCCATCCCGACGAAGAAGGCGGCGACGGCCTCGCTGACGCCGATCGCGAGCGCGGCGCCCGCGATGAGGACGGTCGTCCCGACGGCGCGGAGGACGAAGTACTCGGCGGAGGTCGTGGAGAGGAGGCGTTCGAGCGCGCGCGTTCCGACGTAGACGAAGAGCGCGAGCGCGAGGAGGAAGCCGAGCGCGACGCCGACGGACTGGGCGGCGGCGCCGATGGAGCCACCGCCGAGGACGGCGGCACCGACGACAGCGAGGTAGATTGCGATGACGAGGTCCTCGAAGACGAGCGTGCCGAGGAGCGGGCCGCTCTCCGGGTTCGCGATCCAGCCGACGTCAAGCATCGTCTTCGTGATGACGGCGCTGGAGGAGATGTAGACGATGCCGGCGAAGACGACGGCGGCGACGGCGCCACCGAAGAGCAGATAGCCGAGTGCGAAGCCGACGGTGAAGTTCACGCCGAGGTCGATGAGGCCGGAGGCGCCGATGCGGCGGCGGTCGGCGAGCAGGCGTTCGAGGTTGAACTCGAGGCCGAGGAAGAAGAGGAGGAAGACGATGCCGAGTTCGGCGCCGATCTCGACGAACGCGGTCTCGGTGACGTAGGGGAGGCCGTAGCGCCCGAGGACGAACTCGTTGATCGCCATCCCGACGAGGATGTAGAACGGGATCGGGGAGAGGTCGAGACGCGCCGCGAGGAAGCTCACGGCGGCGATTGCGGCGAACATCACGCCGGCTTCGAGGAGGAGTGCGCCCGCCATCGTTCGTCCCTACTCGCTCGGCGCGCGCACTTAAGCGATGCCGGTTCGATCGCTCGGCGTGCTCAGCGCCCGAGCACGACGGCGGTCCGTATCTCGAGCGCGCTCGCGAACTCGGCGTCGCGCTCCTCGTGCCGGCCGGCGAGTCGGAGCGTCGCCTCGTGGGCCGCGCGGACGGCGGCCGTCTCCGCCTCGTCGTAGCCGAGCGCGGTCCCGGTGCGCGACCAGAACGCCGCGTCGGCGAGCAGGACCCGCCCGTCGTCGGCGTCGAGGACGGCCTCGTACTGGCGTTCGAGCGCGAACTCCTTTCCGCTGAAGTAGTCCGCGACGCGGGCGAGGAGGGCGTCGAGGCGCTCGACGGCGAGGTCGTGCTCCGCGGCGGCGGCTTCGACGGCGTCCGGGGGGAGCGGGTGCGTCACTTCTCGACGCTGTGCCGGACGTCGACGGCGACGCCGCGGGTCGCGTCCGCCATCGCGGAGCCGTGGACGGCGGCGCGCCCGACCGCGAACGCCTCGGGGCCCTCGACGACGACCTCGTCGCCGGGGCGGATCGAGTCGTCGGCGGCCACGACGCCCGGCGCGAGGACGTTGCCGCGCGGGACGAACGCGTCGATCTCCACGCGCTTCGTCGGGACGGCGCTCTCGACCCACGCCCGCGCGCCGGCGAGCGAGAGGGAGAGCGTCCCGTACTGCGGGACGAGCGCCGCCAGCTGTTCGCCCTCACCGTCGAGCGCCTGCAGTTTGGGGTAGCGGCCCTGCAGGGTGAAGTCGTCCTCGGGGAAGAGCTCGTCCCCGGCGCCGTCGCCGAACTGGTAGTCCGCGACGGCGCGGAGGGTGGCGGCCTCGCGCTCCTGCACCCAGATCTGGTCCTCGCCCGCGAGGGCGGCGTTCAGCTCGCCGAGCGACTCGTCCGTCGTCGGGTGGTCGACGACCGTGTACTCGACGGGGATGTCGCGGTCGGCGGTCGCGCGCCGCACGATCTCCTCGTAGCCCTCGTCGGGAACGTGCGCGACGATTCGCGGGTAGTCCGTCCGGTCGAGGTAGCGCTCGAGCACCCGCGCGACGAAGTCGAGTTCGTTCTCCGTCCACCGGCCCGTCACCACCGAGTCGTAGTGCTGGGCGGGGTACGTCAGTTCGAGTTCGGTGGGGACGACGCCGATGGGCGAGGTCATCGAGACGACGTGCCCGCGATAGTTCGCGGCGTCCTGGAACTGCCGGTGGCTCTGCGAGTCCGAGTAGGGCTTGCGCGCCGAACACGGCACCAGCAGGAGCGGGTAGTCGTCGAGGCGCGGCGTATACCGGGCGGTGACGCGCTCGGCGAAGCGCTGTATCTCGACGCGCCGCAGGGTGTCCTCGCTCGCGGCGAGGAGGAGGCTGTCGCGCTCGACGGGCGTGCGCTCCTCGACGTAGCGCCACTGCTGGTCGAACTCGCGGAACGCGGCGGTCGTCCACGCCTCGTGGCGGGCTTGGCCCTCGATGTAGTCCCGGAGTCGCCCCTGCTTGATCCGACCGCGGACGCGCGCGAGTTCCGCCTCGAGGGCGTTCACGTTGTGCTCGGCGCAGGCCTCGCGCCCGAACTCCGCGAGCGGGCGCTGGCACGCCGGGCACGCACACGGGAGTTCCTCGAGGTCGTCGAGGTCGTGTGCGCCCTCCGTGGTGAGGTAGCGGCCCTGCGTCCCGCGCACGACGGCGCGGTCGGCGTCCACGAGGTCGACGCCCGCGTAGACGAGCGTCGCGACGTTCGACGGTGTCGCGACGCCCGAGAGGTAGAGCGCGGTGTCGTCGGGAATCGCCTCCCGGACGTCGATGACGGCGTCGCGGAAGGCGCTCCCGTGGCCGACGAACCCGGGCGCGCCCGAGACGACGTAGACGTCCGCGCCGTGGGTCTCCGCGGTCTCGGGCGAGACGACGACGCCGCTCGGGTAGTCGACGTCGGGGTGGTCGACGGCGAAGGACTCCTGGACCTCCTCGGCGGTGCCGCTCGGGAAGGCCCGGTGGGGGAGAACCGTGACGTGCTCCTCGCTCCCCTCGGGCAGCTCGCGCTCGGCGTTCCAGAGGCTCCCCGCGTCCTCGACGACGTCGTCGGCGAGCGCCGGCGTCTCCACGGGGTCGGCGAGACGCAACTCGCCGATGCGGGCGGCGGCGTCCCGCGCGTGGACCTCGAAGTAGTCGGTCATGGAGGGGTTTCGGGGACGCAGAAAGAACTGTCTTGCCTTACTCGTCGGTGCGCCGCGTGCCGCGCGGGCGCGACACCGACGCGGTCCGGGGCGCGTGCGTGACGGCGCGTGCGGGCCGTCGCGTCACGCGCCCGACTCGTCGGTCGTTGCGGTGGCGTCAGTCGCGGCGGAGCGCGAGGAGCGCGGCGCCGACGAGCGCGAGGACGGCGAGCGCGACGCCGAAGCCGGGCGAGCCACCGGAGGTGGTCTCACCCATCGACGTGCTCGTGGCCGTCGTGGTGGTCGCGTCGGTCGTCGTGCTCGCGCCCGCGACGCTCAGGCTCGCGGTGTCGAGGACGGCCGCGCCGTTCGCGGTGTAGGGGCCGTCATTTGCGCCCTCGCTCGACGCGAACTCGTACGCCATGTTCGCGTTCGTGTCGCGGTGGGCCATCGCGACGAGCGTCCCGTCGCCCTCGTAGGGCGCGTCGAGCGAGACGGTGACGTTCTCGTGGGTGCCCGGCGCGAGGTAGGCGGAGGTGCCGCGGATCGACTCGAAGACCGCTCCCTCCGTGACCGAGGCGTCGTGAATCGTCACGAACCCGCCGTCGGCGAGCGTCACGGAGTCGACCGTGACGTTCGCGCCGTCGCCGGACTGGGCGCCGATGGCGACGTGGGCGTTCACGTCGGTCTGTGCGGCGGCGACGACGGCGCTCCCGTTCGCGGTGTAGGGTCCGTCGTTCGCGCCCTCGCTCGACACGAACTCGTACGCCGTGTTGTCGTTCGATTCCGTGTGCGCCATCGCGGTGAGGAGGCGCGTCGAGCGGACGTGCTCGTCGAGGGTCACCGTGACGTTGCGGTGGACGCCCGCGTCGAGGTACTCGGTGGTGCCGAGGACGCTCCCGAACGCGTCGCCGGCGTAGAGCGACGGCCCGTGAACGGTCACGTAGCCGCCCTCGGAGAGGTCGACGACGGGGACGGTGACGGTGGCCCCGTCGGCGGCGGTCGGGCCGTAGGTGATGGCGGCGGAGACGGTCACCGCACCGGTGTCGACGACGGCGGAGCCGTCAGCCGTGTACGGACCGTCCGTCTCGCCGTCCGAGGCCGAGAAGTCGTACGCCATGTCGTCGTCCGTGTCGCGGTGCGCCATCGGGACGAGCGTCGTGTCGTTCTCCACGGGCGCGTCGAGCGTCACGGAGACGTTCCGGTGGAGGCCGGGCGCGAGATAGGCGGAGGTGCCGCGGATCGACTCGAAGACCGCCCCCTCCGTGACAGAGGCGTCGTGCACCGTCACGAACCCGCCGTTGGGGAGGTAGGCCGAATCCACGCTGACGTGGTGGCCGCCGGTCGCGCCGCCGCCGTAGGCGACCATCGCGGACTGCCCGACGGTGACGGACGCGGTGTCGACGACGGCGGAGCCGTCAGCCGTGTACGGACCGTCCGTCTCGCCGTCCGAGGCCGGGAAGTCGTACGCCATGTCGTCGTTCGTGTCGCGGTGCGCCATCGGGACGAGCGTCGCGTTCTGCGTGACGTTCGCGTCGAGGTCGATGCGGACGTCGCGGTGGACGCCGGCGTCGAGGTAGGCGGAGGTGCCGCGGATCGACTCGAAGACCGCCCCCTCCGTGACAGAGGCGTCGTGCACCGTCACGAACCCGCCCTGCGCGAGTTCGACGCGGTCGACGACGACGCTCGACCCGTCGGTCGGCTGGTCGCTCATCGAGACAGAGGCCGAGACGTCGACGCTCGCGGTGTCGACGACGGCGCTCCCGCCGGCGGTGTAGGGTCCGTCCGTCTCGCCGTTCGAGGCGACGAACGTGTACGCGCGGTCACCGTCCGAGTCCGCGTGAGGCATCGCGACGAGCGTCCGGGTCCCGAGTTCGCTCAGGGGCTCGTCGAGGCGGACCTCGACCGACTCGTGGGTGCCCGCCGCGAGGTACTGCGACGTACCGACGACGCTCCCGAGGACGTTCCCCTCGGTGACGGAGGCGTCGTGGATGGCGACGAAGCCGCCGTCCGGGAGCGTCACCGAGTCGACCGTGACGACCGTCCCGCCGCTACTCTGGTTCGAGAACGACACCGCGGGCGCGTGCATGTCCGCGGGTTCGTCCGGGGCTGTGCTCGCTGCGGCCGCGCCCGCCGGCACCGCGCCGACGAGCACCACCGCGACGACCAGTACGGATGCGAGTTGTCGTCGCATGGCCCGAACGAGGACGTATCACCTAAAGACTATTTTCCGGACTCTCACCCAAATTCGTTCCCACTCGATCCCGGTTTGGTCGTTTTCGTGTATTTCGGCCCGCCTCGTTCGAGTGTTCGCGTCGCCACTCGGTCGCGTCGCCGAGCCGAACCGAGAGAACGTATCAGGAATCAGTTAGTCGAGCGTCGTCCACGCGAGGACGGCGAGGCCGAGCGTCTCGAAGACGGCGAGCGCCATCAGGAAACGCCAGACGAGCACCGGCACCGCCGTCGAGAACCACCCGGAGAGCATCGGGTCGACGAGGTAGATGTAGAAGTAGACGGCGTTGTGCGCGAGGAGGAAGACGCAGAAGAGCGCGAGGCCGAGCGTGTGCTTCGAGCGGAACTGGAGGTAGTTGCGCACCCAGACCGCGAGCAGCACCGCTAACAGCACGACGTTCAGTCCCGTCGCGACCTTCGCGGCGTCGGCCCAGAGGCTCATCTGTCCCACCGTTCGACGTCGGCGCGTATAGGCACTTTCCCAAATTCCTCCATACTCACTCCACCTTCTCGAGGACGTCCTCGACGGTCCCCCAGTTGCTCCGCGCACGCTCCGAGGGGAGGTAGACGGCGCCGTAGTCGTCGCCGCTCTTCTGCACCACGTCGTTGTCCGTGAGAACGTCGAGATGGTGGCGGATCGTCTTGTAGTCGAGGTCTAAGTCCTCGGCGAGTTGGTTGGCGTTCCGCGGCCGCGCGTCGAGGGCGCGCAGGATGCGGGCGCGGTTCGGCCCGCCGCGCGTCCCGGTGAGCACGTACCACAGAACGGCCTCCATCGTCCCCACCGTCACCCCGGGCGTACGTAAGGCCATCGCCACCCGCTGTACCGACGCCGAAGAACGGCGGCTCGTCGCTCGCTCGCGGTTTCACCGCTCGCTCGTTCGACCGAGCCTACGGCTCGGTCTGCGGCCCCTCCAGGCGCTCCTCGCGGAGGTCGACGAGCGCGACACGCGGCGGCACGTAATCGAGGGCGTCCCCCGGCCAGCTGTCGTGGGCGAGCGTGAACTCGACGTCCGGGTGTTCGCCGGCGAGGCGCGCGACGGCCTTCGCGGCGGCCTCGTAGCCCTCGCGGTCCATGTTCTCCGGGATTTCGGCCGTCAGCGGATACGTCTCTGAGAGCTCGCGGGGGTAGGGGCCGAACGGCGGCTTCACGTGCCAGCAGTCGTCGTAGTCGCGGTGGCGCGGGCCCTCCGTCAGGAGGACGTGGCCCTCCGGGGAGAGTCGGTCGAGGCGCTCGCGGTGGCGGATGACCTCGGGGCGGCGCGCGGACTCGGCGGAGGTGTAGAAGAAGGTGTCCTTGCTCGCGGGGTCGCTCGCCTCGTACTGGCGGGCGTGGTCGAGGAACGCCCGGTAGCCGTCGAGCGTGCGGGGGTGGGCGTGCGAGCGCGCCTCCACGAGCTCCATGAGGTCGCCGTCGCGGACCGCCTGCTTCACGCGGCGGAGCTCCGTGAAGGAGACGTGGAGGTTGTGCTCGGCGAGCAGTTCCTCGCGCGCCGCGTCCGGCATCCGGCGCACCTCCTCGGGCGTGTGCTCGACGCAGACCGGACACGAGCACGGGAAGTGCTCGAGGTCCGGGAGGTGCTCGGTGCCGTGGACGGTGAGGTAGCGGTCGTCGCGCGCGTAGATGGCGTACGCCGCCGAGTCGAAGAGGTCGCAGCCGAGCGCGACCGCGAGCGCGAACATCATCGGGTGGCCGGCGCCGAAGAGGTGGACGGGCGCGTCCCGCCCCAACCCGCGTTTCGCGCCCGCGACGGCGCGCGCCATGTCGTCGTAGCGGTACTGGTTCATCATCGGCACCACCGCGCCGACCGGGAAGACGTCGAGGTCCGTCCCGTAGGCGTGCTCGCCGGCGTCCTCGCGGAGGTCCGGGTAGGTCGAGCCCTGCACGGGCGCGTTCACGAGCATCTCGCCGACGTCCACGGTCTCCGCGAGTTCGAGGCGCTCCTGCGTGGTTCGGAGCTCCTCCGCGGCCCGCTCGCGCGGAACGTCCGGCGGCGTCGGGATGTCCACTGGCGTCCCGACGTCGCTCCCGATGTCGTGCTGGAAGCGGAGGATCTCCTCCGTGTCGGTCTCGATTTCGCCGTACTCGGCGAGCTGGAAGGAGCCCGAGTCGGTCATGATGGCGCCGTCGAAGCCCAGCAGGTCGTGGAGGCCCTCCTCGCGTGCGCGCTCGGCGAGGTCCTCGTCCTGCTTGATGATGTAGGAGTTCGTGATGAGCATCTGCGCGCCGAACTCGGAGAAGCGCGACGGGTCGACCGTGATGAGGTTCGGGTTGACGACGGGGAGGAGCGCGGGCGTCTCCACCGTCACGTCCGCACGCGGGACGCGCAGGTCGCCGATGCGCCCGCCGGCGTCCTGCGCACGGATCTCGAAGACGTCTCTCATTGCTCGCGTTTCGCGCGGCGAACGACTAAGGGTTGTGTTGTCCGCCTACGCGCGGAACTCGGCCTCCGGGCCGAACGTCTCGTAGTAGAGGAGCGCGAGCGCCGCCCGGCCGTCCCGGAGGTCGTCGCGTCTGAGCGCCCCGCGCAGGGCGTCGCGCGTCGTCTCCTCGACGCGGATGCTCTCGTTGAAGTCGAGTTCCTGCTCGCCCGAGGGCGTACAGCCGTACGCGACGAAGTAGTGGTGGCGGGCGTTCGCGACGCCGTTCGTGGGCTCGAAGGACGCGAGCTTCTCCACGCGCTCGGCCTCGTAGCCCGTCTCCTCGGTGAGTTCGCGGTGCGCCGCGTCCGCGAGGTCCGCGTCCGCGTCCTCGACGCCGCCCGCCGGGAGGCCGCGGTTCACGCGCTTGACGGCCTGTCGCCACTCCTCGATGACGACGACGTCGCCCTGCGGCGTGAGCGGCAGGACCACGACGGAGGGGGCCTCGTCGAGGTAGTCGAAGTCGCTCTCGGTGCCGTCCGGGAGCACGACGTCCTCGTGGACGACGTCGAAGCCCGGGCAGTCGTAGGCGACGTCGCTGTCCGTCGTCTCCCACGCGAGCGCGTCGCGCGCGTCGTCGGCGTCCTCGCTGTCGGCGTCGTCGCTCATCGAGTGAGCGCTCGGCCCGCGTCCCCCTCGCCGTTTCGGTTCCGCGCGACCGTCCGAGTGCGCACCGGCCGAGAACAGCGGCATGGTTTATCAGCATTCCACGACGAGATGGCGTATGACCGACACGCCCATCGAGACCATCCGGACCATGCTCGAATCGCTCCTCGAGGAGACCGACGACCCGGACGTCCACTACAAGCTCCGGACGTCGCTCCAGCTCCTCACCATCCTCGAAGAGCGCGACGCCGCCGGGCGCGACGCCCTCGAACACACCGACCTCGACCCCGAGGTCGCGGAGCGCCTCGAACGCCTCGGCTACATCGACTGAGAGCTCAGAGCTCGACGCCGTCGAGGGAGTCGCTCAGCTCCGCGATGTCGGCGTTGAACGCCTCGACGAACCCCCGGAACCCCGGCGCGTACTCGCGGACGTCGCCCGGCGACGGCGGCGCGTACTGCGAGACGAGGTAGACGCCGCCCTCGCCGCCCGCCCGAACGTAGGACGCCGACGCCGCCTCGCGCTTCAGCTCCCAGCGCGTCCCATCCACCGTCGCCGCGAACGTCCCGTACTCCGTGGGCTCGACGCGGTGGAGTTCCGCCGCCATCCGGTCCGCGGCGTCCTCGATGCGCGAGACGATACGGTCGCGTTCCGCCGCTACCTCGCCCGTCGACGCCACCGGCGGGAACTCCTCGGGCACGCCGTCGAGCACGCCCGCGAGCGACGCCACGTACGCCTCGAACGCCGCGACGAACTCGTCGTAGTGCTCCATCGCCGTCGCCAACTCGCCCGCGTCCGGGTCCGCCTTCGAGGAGACCACGTAGACGTCGAGGCCCGAGCGCCCCTCGAAGCGCAGGAAGTCCACGTCGCCCGCCTCGTACTTCAGCGTCCACTCGCCGCCATCGACGCGGAACGTCCGTCGGCCGTAGTCGCCGCCCTTGAGCCGCGCGAGTTCGTAGGCGAGTCGCCCCGCGTGCTCGCGCACCCGCGCCACGACGGCGTCGCGTTCCGCCGCCGTCGCCTCCGCCGACGGCACGTCCGCGTCCAACCCCTCGGTCATGGGTCCCCGAGGGTGGCGACGCGGATAGCGTTCACGCTCACAGGCGATAGGCGACGTCCTTCGCGACCGCGTCGACGACGTCGTCGCGGCTCGTCCAGAACCCCGACCACTGCCGGGGCGTGTCCGCGTACGCCACGAGCGCCGTCCCGCCGCCCTCGGGGCGCCGGAACACGACGAACCACCCCCTTCGGAAGTCGTCGCCGTAGCCCGCGTGCGCCGTCACGTCGAACCCCACGGGCGGCATCCAGTCCGGCGTCCCGTAGACGTGCACGTCCACGTCCGTCTCCGCGAGCGTCTCGTAGACCGCGCGCGTCCCCGACTCGTCGTTCATCCGCGAGAGCCGCTGGAACGCCGAGCGCAGTCTGCCCTCGCCCGCCAGCCACGCCTCGCGCTCGATCGCACGCGACACCGCGATCAGGAGGAGTTTGTCCTTCTCCGTCTCCGGATACCCGCGGACGTCGAAGCGGGTGTCCTCCAAGCCCGCCAGCACCGCCGGTAGCTCCGCGTCCTCCAGCCCCCGCGACCCCGTGATGAACAGGTCCGAGTTCACCAGCAGGACCGCGTCCATCACCGCCGACAGCGGCGAGGACGCCACGATATCGCCGTCGCGCACCAACAGCACGACATCGCGCTCGCCCTCGGGGAGGTCGGCCTCCGACACCGCGACCGGCTGGCCCTCGAAGAGTCCCTCCAGCATCCGCTGGACCGGCATCGGCTGGTCGCGATTCACCACCACCAGCGACGCCTGCGGCGCGTCCACGTCCTCGATGAACTCCGAGAGCGTCATCCTTCTAGCACATCGGTTCACACGACGGGTAAAAAGTGTTCGCGGCCGACAGCGCGACGCCCCGGCGCGACCTCGGTTAGCTGTCGCTCTCCAGATGGGCGCGAAAGAAAAACCGCGGCGTCGAGTCAGCGAACGTTAGCTCGGCGTCGTCGACGAACTGATGATCGAGGACTGCCCGGAACCGGAGCTCCAGACGACACGGACCGTCTCACCGGTACCGAACGGATTGCCAGCCTCACTCTGGGCCCTCAGCGTGGCACCGGCGGAAATCTTGTCCGCGGGCCACGTGCTGTTGCTGGCCTTCGTTACATTACTCTGTGCAGGGGAGACGAACGACTGGTTTTCACCGTAGTAAATGGTGTCGCCGCTGACAGAGACGGTGACCGATTCCGCCTGTATCGGGGAGTTACTCCCCTGACTAGTGATGCTGATCGTCTGGTTCCCCGAGCTGGAGAAGTTCGCGTATTCGTAGCTGAAGCTGGCCTGCGGTGCGTTGTTCCCGACCTGACTGCCGAGTCCGAGGACGAACGTCCCGATGACGGCCGCGAGAATCACCGTGATCGCGACCATCAGGATGACTCCGATCACCGGGGAGACACCACGGTCGTCATCGAGGGGCTGCTTCAGTTCCATTAGGCGTTGTACGTCCACGACGAGATGATCGAGGACTGGCCGGAGTCGGAACTCCAGACGAGGTTCACCTTCTGCCCGTCATTCCAATCGGAGACGGATTCGATGCGTAACGTGTCGCCCGCCGAGAGCTTGTCACTGAGCGAACCACGGTTCGAGATGTTGACCGAGGATTGGCTCGACGTCACGTTCAAATCCGACGTGGAGATCGCCGAGCCGCTACTCTGAAGCGTCGCGTTCACCGACGACATATTTCCACTATCCCAGTCGAAGCTGGCCTGCGGTGCGTTGTTCCCGACCTGACTGCCGAGTCCGAGAACGAACGTCCCGATGACAGCCGCGAGAATCACCGTGATCGCGACCATCAGGATGACTCCGATCACCGGGGAGACGCCACGGTCGTCCGCGTTGAACAGATTGCTTAGTTTCATGGTTGTGATGCGCCAACCCTGCCACAGAAGCGATATAGGAGTCGTACGACTCCCATCGCGTAGGTCGGGAGGTGGGTGCCTCCGTCGCTACGCTCCCTTCTGCTGACGGCGGTCGGCGTCTATGTGCTATCTGACTCGGAGATAACTTAAAATGGATGGCCGATTATGGCGTTCGATCCCGGCGAAACCTTTGTTAGCGCCCGCGATACGGCCTCAACCCACACAATCCGTTTATCTGACACGACACGGCGACCGTCGCGGAACCGGAGCGCGGCGGCGCCGTCGAGGCGTGGGACGCTCGCCGTCGATGCCGAGCCGGGAGCATCGGGGTCGGCCACGCGCGGACACCGGTCTACGGGCGTTCGCGGCGGCGCTCGACGTGGCGGATCGGCGAGCGCGACGGTGAGTGAACGACGAGGAGAAATCGCTGTTCGGTGTTCGGAATGCGGGAAAAGTGGGCCGGCGCGAATTTGAATCGCGGTTACGGCCACCCGAAGGCCGAAGGATACCAAGCTACCCCACCGGCCCGCACTCGAAATGATGAGGCGATTGCCTTTAACGCTTCCGAAAGGGTCTCTGGGGGTCAGTAGGACGTGTAGGCGTCGGTGTCGAGGTAGTTGTGCGCGACGGTGATGGCGTGGTCGGCGTGGAGGATTTCGGGGCCGACGCGGACGCGTTCGTCGCTCGAATCGGCGAGGTGCGTGGCTTCGGCGTCGGTGAAGTCGCGGTGGTCGGAGAGGACGAAGACCGGGTCCGCGGGTGGTTCGACGTCGGGGAGGGGGCGGCCGTCCTCGTGGAGTTCGAGGACGGTCCCGCGCGCGGCGGCGTCGTCGAGCGTGGGTTCGAAGCCGCGCTTCGAGACGTAGACGCCGGGGGAGGGGTTGGCTTCGCGGTGGCCGATGGCGTTCCCCTTGGCGTCGATGGCTTTGCGGAGCATCCCCGCGATGTTGCGCTCGTCGGGGTTGAGATAGCGCAGTTCGCTCCCCTCGAAGCGGACGGTGAGGTCGTCGGCGAGGACGAGCGACACCCGGACGTCCTCGCGGATGCCGTGCGAGAGGAACACCGCGGAGTTCACGCACCGGCAGAGGACGTCGAGGCGGCCGGCGCCGCCCGCGAGGTCGGCGAGGTCGAAGTCGGCGGTGGTTGGGGCGTCGTGGCCGTGAACGACGAAGTGGCGCATACGGGTTGGAGGGTGCGGAGTGTGTTGAACGCCGCGACTCGCCGGTCGGGTCGCGTCAGGCGGCGTCGCCCCCGTCGCCGTCCGCGTCGTCGTTCCGCGCGGCGGCGCGGCGCTCGGGGATCAGGTCGAGGCTCGTCTCGGTGTCGCCGAGGAGGAGGAGCGCGTAGTAGCGCAGATAGGCCTGTACGGGCGCGGAGACGAGGCCGCCGAGGAGGAGGGTGGTGAGGAGCCCGAGGAGGAGGCCGGCGCCGAGCCACGTCCACGCGAGGGCGCCGCCCGCGCCGGCGAGCACGAACGGGAGGCCGAAGACGAGGCCGAGGACGAGCACCACGGGGACGAGCGCGATGAAGAGGACGATGGCGACGGCGACGCCGCCGACGAGCGTCAGCACGAGGTTCGCGACGAAGAAGACGCCGTACTCCTTCGGATGCGCGCGCAGGACGCCCCAGAAGTGCCGCCAGCCGGCGAGGACGCCGACGCCCTCGCGGTACATGATGGGGACGACGAACGCGCGCGTGAAGCCGAGGACGACGGCGACGCAGAGCGCGAGGATGACGCCGACGGGGAGCAGGAGGAGGAAGAGCGCGCCGACGGGGAGGCCGAGCAGCACGGGCGCGATGGCGAGCGCGAACACCCCGAGGACGAGAGTGCCGAGGAGGAAGCGGAAGGCGAAGAGGCGCAGGCCCTGCCCCCAGTGGTCGGCGAGGGTGGCGCGCAGTTCGACGTCGCCGGTGACGAGGGCGTCGACGAACGTGAACTCGAGGGCGGCGCCGATGACGGCGAACGCGACGCCGAGGAGGAGCGCGACTCCGAGGAGCGCCCACGCCCAGAGCGGGACGGTGGCGAGCACGTCACCGAGCGACCCGTGGGGGAGGCCGGCGTCCGGGACGGTCCCGACGTCGCCGGTGTTGACGTTCCCGGAGCCGGAGAACCCGCTACTGACGCCGCCGGTGAGGACGGCGACGAGCGCGAGTTTCAGCCACTCGACGGGAGTCAGCTTGCGGAGGAAGGCGGTCGTAGTCGAGAGCGCGTCCGTCACGTCGTCGACGGCGTGGAGGGCCATGCGGGGAGGGTTCGTCGACTGTGGGCAAAGGCGTTGTGCCGGGCGGCCGGCGACGGCGGACCGAAGGGTTCCTCCCGGCGCGCGTCGATACGTCGCGTATGAGCATCCTTGAGGACGCGCGGGCCGTCGTGGAGAACGGCCCGGTCTGCGACGCCTGTCTCGGCCGGCAGTTCGCCGACCGGAGCTTCGGGCTGACGAACGAGGAGCGCGGACGGGCGCTCAGAGTGAGCGTCGAGCTCGACGACGACGACCCGCACGACCCCGTCGAGACGGAGGCGTGCTGGGTCTGCGAGGGGCTGTGCGCGACGTTCGACGAGTGGGCGGAGCGCGCGGCGAGCGGCGTCAGCGACGTGGAGTTCGCGACCTATCAGGTGGGGACGCGCGCGCCGCCGCTCGTCGAGGAGAACGAGACGCTGCTGCGCGAGAGCGCGGGCCTCGACGACGACGGCGGCGAGCCGTTCAAGGCGGAGTTCAACCGCGAGGTCGGCAAGCGCGTCGGGCACCTCACGGACACCGAGGTGGACTTCGAGCGCCCGGACGTCCTCTTCGTCCTCGACGTCGCCGACGAGTCCGTGGACGTGCAGGTGAACCCGGCGTTCGTCTACGGCCGCTATCGGAAGCTCTCGCGGGAGATTCCCCAGACTGAGTGGCCGTGCCGGGAGTGCAACGGCACCGGGCGGCGCGCGGGCGAGCCCTGCATCCACTGCGACGGCACGGGCTACATGTACGCCGAATCCGTCGAGCAACTCGTCTCGCCCCCGATTCTGGAGGCGATGGACGGCGACGACTCCTCGTTCCACGGCGCCGGCCGGGAGGACATCGACGCGAAGATGCTCGGGACGGGTCGACCGTTCGTCGTCGAGGTGAAACACCCCCGGGCGCGCTTCCCGGACGTCGACGCCCTCGAAGCCGAGGTCAACGAGCACGCGGACGGGAAGGTCGAGGTCGAGGGCCTGCGCCTCGCGACCTACGACATGGTCGAGCGCGTGAAGGAGCTCGACGCGTCGAAGACGTACCGTGCGCGCGTGCAGTTCGACGCGCCGGTCGACGAGGCGGCCTTCGAGACGGCGCTCGACTCCCTCGACGGCGCGACCATCGAGCAGAACACGCCCGAGCGCGTCTCGCATCGCCGCGCGGCGAAGACCCGTATCCGTGAGGCCTACGCGGTGTCGGGCGAGCTCGAGGACGAGACGCACGCGACCGTCGAGATCCACGGCGAGGGCGGCCTCTACATCAAGGAACTCGTCTCGAGCGACGAGGGGCGGACGGAGCCGTCGCTCGCCGGTCTGCTCGGGACCGCGTGTCACGTGATGGAACTCGACGTGCTCGCCGTCGAGGGCGAGGACGAGCCCTTCGGGGACCCGGATTTCTTCGTCGAGTCGGACGGATGACGCGGCGCTTCGGCGTGGACGAGGCCGGGAAGGGCCCGGTTCTGGGGTCGATGTTCGCGGCCGCCGTCGTCTGCGACCCCGAGGAGTTGCCGGACGGAATCGGGGACTCGAAGACGCTCGCGCCCGCGCGCCGCGAGGCGCTCGACGAGCGGATTCGGGCAGTTGCGGACGTCGGCGTCGCCGAGGTCGGCGTCGAGCGCATCGACGACCCGGCGACCGACATGAACACGCTGACCGTGGCGGCGCACGCCGACGCCCTCGGGCGGGTCGCGACGGACGGCCTCGCGGGCGTCGTGGACGGCGGGGACGTGGACGCCGCGCGCTTCGGGCGCCGCGTCGCCGAGCGCGTGGACGCCGACATCGACCTCGTGGCCGAGCACGGCGCGGACGGCGCGCACGCCATCGTGGGCGCGGCGAGCATCGTCGCGAAAGTGGCGCGCGACCGACACGTCGAGGCCATCGCCGAAGCGCACGCGGGCTACGACGTCGGGAGCGGCTACCCGAGCGACCCCGCGACGCGCGAGTTCCTCCGCGCCTACGTCGCCGAGACCGGCGGCCTCCCCGACTGCGCGCGCGAGTCGTGGGCGACGTGCGACGACGTCCTCGCGGCCGCCGAGCAGTCCGCGCTCGAGGAGTTCTGAGCGCTTATGTGTCGCCCGCGCGACCGTGCGGACGGAATGGGAGTCGAGCGATACGAGTCGCCGGACGCGGAGACGGTCGCGGACGTCGTCTCCACCGCGCTCCACGAGGGCGCGGTGGTGACGGCCGAGGTGGCGTGCGAGGTGGAGTACGACGGCCGGACGAGCGGCTACCTCGGCCCGGGCGACCGCCTCGTCGTCGCGAAACCGGACGGCACGCTACTGGTCCATCAGCCGACGAAGCACAAGCCCGTGAACTGGATGCCGACCGGCGGGACGATCGTCACCTCCGTCGCGGAGACGGCGGACGAACCCGTCATCGTCGCGCGGCGCTCGAACCCCCGCGAGCGCGTGGAGGTGCGCGTCCGCGAGACGTACGGCCTCACCCGCTTCGACGCCGCCGACGCCGCCGAGTACGAGGAGTCCGGCACCGAGGCGGAGATGCACGAGTACATCGAGGCCCACCCCGAGGAGCTGGAGGACGGCCTCCGCATCGTCGAGCACGAGCGCGAGACGAAGTACGGCTTCATCGACTTCTACGCCGTCGACGCCGAGGGCACGCCCGTCGTCGTCGAGGTGAAGCGCGTGCAGGCGACGCTCAACCACTTCGACCAGCTGAAGCGCTACGTCTCGCTCTACGAGGACACCGGCGACGTCCGTGGCCTGCTCGTCGCTCCGTCGGCGTCGGAGCGCGTCGAGCGGGCGTGTCGCGACGCCGGGCTCGAGTTCGTCGCGCTCCCTGAGTTCGAAACGGACGCCACGCTCGGGAACGCGACGCTCACGGACTTCGACTGAGCGCCCACCGGGACGCACCGACGACCGCGCGGTCGACGCTCCACGCGAGACCGGCGAGGGTGAGTCGGGCACCGACGACGGCGCCGCGCGCGTCCCGCGTCGCGGCGAGGTCGAGGAGGGCGTCACGGCTCGCGCGGTACACCTCGTCGTACGTGTCGGAGGATAGGCGGAACGTGAGCGACGGCCGAGAAAAGGAAGGGGTGCGCTACTTGCCCTCGTCGGTGAGGAGGTAGCGCAGGATGTCGCCGTAGGCGGGCCGCGTGATGAGCACGCCGATGAGGACGCCGAGGATGGTGACGAGCGCGAACCCGCGGAGGTCACCGAGCGAGAGGAACGCGAGCGGACTCATCGCGATGATGGTGGTCGCGGCGGCGCCGCCGATGATCCAGAACGCCTTCCGGAAGCGACTCTGGAAGACGCGCTCGGAGGACACCTCTTGGGTCGTCACCTCGTCGGCGATGATGACGAGGTCGTCCACCCCCGTCCCAATGACCGCGATGAACCCCGCGATGTGCGAGAGGTTCAACGAGAGACCGACGAGCGAGCTGAACCCGAGGAGGATGGCGACCTCACTGAGCGCGGTGACAAGCATCGGGAGCGCGACCTTCGCGCGGCCGTAGCGGAGGTAGACGACGAGGCTGACCGCGAGCGCGGCGATGAGGCCCGTGAGGAAGCTGAGGGGCTTGAAGCGCTCGGCGAGCGACGCGTCGATGCTGTAGATGGTGCCCGAGTCGATGTTGAGGGGCGCGGGCAGCGCACCCGCGCGGAGGTCGACGGCGACCTGGCGGGCCTCACTCATCGAGTTCGTCTGGAGGACGAACGTCTTCGTCTGCTGGAAGTCGCCGCTCTCGATGGAGTTCGCGAGGTCTTGTCCCATGCCGGCGGAGTAGACGACGTTGCCGTCACGGACGTTCAGCAGGCAGTACTGCTCGCCGGGCGTGCCGTTCGGGTACCGGCAGCTCGAGATGCCGGCACTCGAGGTGTAGCCGTACGCCTGCATGTCGTCCGCGAAGGACTGCGCGGCGCTGTCCGTGAGCGTGATGGGGACGACGGGGACGCCGCGCTGCGTCGTCGGGTCGTTGATCTGCGAGGCCTGTAGCTGATCGTTCGAGAGGACGGTGTCGTTCACCTGCGCGCTCCCGTTCGCGGGGTGGTAGGCGACGATACGGACGTTCCCGCGACTGCTGACGAGTTCGCGGACCTGCGAGACGTTCGTGTTCGGCGCCTCGACGACGATGTAGTGTTCGCCGGAGGGCGTCGACTGCGCGGTGACCTCGGCGCCGGAGAAGCCGAGCGAGTTCACCTTATACGAGAGCGTCTCGATGATGTCGTCGCGGGTCGCCTGCGTGACGCCGTCGCGAACGTCATCGGCGCTCACGGAGAGACCGGCGCTCGTGAGGGCGCTCCGGAACTGCGACTGGGTGACGTTCGTGAACACCTCGGCGGTGCCGGCGGAGTTGTTGTAGAGGCGGAGCTGAACGTCGGAGGCGGTCGTGGACGAGAGGTTCGCGGCGATGGTCTCCCGGAGTTCGTTCTGCGCCTGCTGGTCGGTGGGGACGTCGACGTTCTCGGCCGTGAGGCCGACGACGGGCGCGCGGACGCGCGTCCCGCCGGAGAGCTGGAGGCCGTACTGGAGGTTCGTCGCGCCCTGCGTGGCGGCGTTCCCCGCGCTCCCGGTGACGGGCGCGGCGCCGGGGACGAAGACGGCGCCGAGACTGCCGACGAGGAGGACGACGAGGAGGGCGACGCGCCAGTTGTCGCGGATACTCGGCGCCATCTACCGGCTCACCCCCTCGAACTTGTACCAGCGAAGCAGGCTGAGGTTGAGCATGTAGGTGTTCACGAGGTCGGTGACGAGGCCGAAGACGAGGACGAGCCCGATGCTCGTCAGGAGGTCGATACCGAAGAGGAACGCGACGAGCGACATGACGGTCATCGCGGCGATGGAGGTCACGGTCATCGTCACGCCGGTTTTCATCGCCCGGTGGACGCTCTCGTAGAAGCTCCCGGAGCGTCTGAGGACGTGGTTCGTGAGGAGGATGTCGGAGTCCACGGAGTACCCGATGAGCATCAGGAGCGCGGCGACCGTCCCCAGCGAGAGCTGGATGCCGAAGACGTTCATGAGCGCGAGCGGGACGACGATGTCGCCGAACGCGGAGAGGACGACGGCGGCGCTCGGGACGAACGTCCGGAAGAGCACGAAGACGACGGCGGCCATGCCGACGAAGGAGCCGACGAGACCGTAGAGGGCGAGCTGCTGGGTGCTCGCACCGAACGTCGCCGAGGTGCTGGAGACGGAGACGACCTCGTAGTTCGCGGCGCGGGCCTGCTGCTGGAGCGTGGAGACGTCGACGCCGGACCCGAAGGTCACGAGGTAGGTGTCGGCGCGCGACGGGATCGCGCGGATGGACGTCGTGGACGTGGAGAACGCCTGTCTGATCGCGTCCTGCGAGGCGGCCTGCGCGGACGTCGCGTGAATCGTCAGTTCCGTTCCGCCCGTGAACGCGATACCGAGTCGGACGGGAGTACCGTAGAGGACGTACCACCCGGCGAGCACCAGCAGCGCGAGCGCGAGCACGCCGAGCGGGACGGCCGCGAGCTGCCGGTTCGAGTACCGGGTGTAGTCCACCTCCGGAACGTCGAACGAGGGCATATGCGTTCGAGTAGCGGCGGGGTTTCGGATAAGACTTCGCTTATCTCGATGGTCGCGTCGCCGTCGCGACCACAAGACTCATCTCCCCCGAGGGAACGCTCAGCGCATATCGCGCACGAAGCGCTCGGGGACGTAGGCGAGAACGGGGGCGGGCGTCGCGTGGACGAGGTGCTCGGCGAGCGCGACCATCGGCTTGCGGACCAGGGCGTACGCCACCGACACGCCGATGGCGGCGAGGACGGCCGTGCGGACCACGCCGGAGTAGGCGAGGTAACCGGGGATGGCGACGGCGACGCCGAGCAGGACGTCCTCGGGCGCGCCGTCGTAGCGGACGAGGCGGCGGGGCCGCCACCACACACCCCGGAAGTGGTCGTAGACGGCTCGGTCGCTCGTCCCCTCCCACGGCCGGAGTTCGAGGCCGCCCCCGAGCGCGTCGCTGGCGGCGTGGACGGCGGCGGCGAGGACGAAGAGCGCGACGGCGAGGGCGACGGGGCCGCCGACGGCGACGTAGCCGCCGACGGCGAGGGCCGCGAGGAGCGACCCGTAGACGGGGAAGTGGAGCGTTTTGCGGTGGCCGGCGTAGAGGTCGAGGTCGGGGAACACACCACCGAGTATCCCGGCGGCGGCCACGAGGAGCGACCCCTCGCCGGTTATGGCGCTCGCGACGGCGGCCAGCAGGAGGCCGACGAGCGCGTGCGTCGTCGCCATCATTGTATAGTCGGATACGGGAGGTCAGAATAAAACCCTATCGCCGGCTCACGGGGCGACGGCCGCCTCGCCGTACGCGTCGTCCCGGAAGAGGAGCGCCTACGGCAGGTAGCGGACGTTGACGACGCCGGGTTCGGAGCGGACTTCGACGCGCGTCGCGCCGACGCGCGCGGCGCGCTCGACGGTCGCCTCGTCGGCGACGACGTCCGCGACGGCCTCCTCCGTCGCGTCCTCGGGCACGGAGAGGACGTGTATCTCGCCGTCGCCCGCGCGCTCCTCGGTGGCGAGGTCGCCCTCAGCGAGGTCGGCGGCGAGCTCGCGGGCCTGCTGCGTGGGCGCCTCCTCGCTCTCGAAGACGTCGACCGTGTAGCGGTCCGCGACCTCGACGACGGAGTAGGTGACCTCCATGGGCGGGTCGGGCGCGACGGTCGCCTCGACGACCTCGCCGGCCTCGACGCCGGGGTTGTCCGAGAGGGTGTGGACCTGTCCGCCGTGGACGTCCGAGAGCATCGCCGAGGACTCCTCGGCGTGCGTCACGAGGAACGTGCTCGTCTTTTCTGAGTCGGTCATACCCGCGATAGGCCGCTCGGCCTTTTCCGGGTTTCGCCGCGTGCGGGCGCGTCACGGGCGGAGTGACAACCCTCTTGGTCCGCGCGTCGGAGAGTGAGGTATGGACGTCGACATCGGCAACGCCCTCGCGGGCGTCGCCACCCCCGGAGTCCCGCGGAGCTACCTCGACCGCCTCGACGAGCGCGTCGCGGACGCCCACGACCGCATTCGGACGGGGATGGCCGACGACGAGTTCGGCTACGCCGCACTGAACCTCCCGGAGCGCGCCGACCCCGACGCGATCCGCGCGGCCGTCGCCCCCCTCGCGGACGCCGACACCGTGCTCACGGTCGGCATCGGCGGGAGCAGTCTCGGCGCCGCGACGCTCACGGACGCCCTCGCCACCGAGGGCGAGGCCCACTACCTCGACAACGTCGACCCCGCGCAGGTGTCGAGCCTGCTCGACGACCTCGACCTCGAGTCGACGGCCGTGAACGTCGTCTCGCGCTCGGGCACGACCGCCGAGACGCTCGCGAACTTCCTCGTCGTCCGCGAGGCCTACGAGGAGCGCGGCGTCGACTGGACGGAGCGCACGCTCGTCACCACCGGCGATTCGGGGAACCTCCGCGACCTCGCCGACGAGCACGACCTGCCCGTCCTCGCCGTCCCCGACGGCGTGCCCGGGCGCTTCTCCGCCCTCTCCACCGTCGGCCTCGCGCCCGCCGCGCTCCTCGGCGTCGACATCGAGGGCGTCCTCGCCGGCGCGCGCGAGGAGCGCGACGCCCTCTCCGGGTCGCTCTTCGAGACGCCCGCGTACGCCTACGGCGCGCTCCTCTACGCGCTCGACGGGCGGGGCGCGCACGCGAACGTGATGATGCCCTACCACGAGTCGCTCGAGACGTACGCGGAGTGGTACGCTCAACTCCACGCCGAGAGCCTCGGGAAGGACGGCCTCGGGCAAACACCAGTGAGAGCGCTCGGCGCGACCGACCAGCACAGCCAACTCCAGCTCTATCGCGCCGGCCCGAACGACAAACTCGTCACGTTCGTCCACGCCCGCGACGGCCCGGACGTCCCGATTCCGAGCGCCGACCTCGACGGCCTCGACTACCTCGCCGGCGCGACGCTCGGCGAGCTCCGCGACGCCGAATTCGCGGCCACCGAAGCGAGCCTCGCGGACGTCGGCCTCCCGAGCGTCCGCGTCGAGATCGAGCGCGTGGACGCCCCCGCCGTCGGCGGCCTCCTCTTCGGCATGGAGGCCGCGACCGTGCTCGCGGGCGAGCTCTACGGCGTCGAGACGTTCGTCCAGCCCGCCGTCGAGTGGGGCAAGGAGGTCGCGCGCGGCCTCCTGCGCGGCGAGGAGGCCCTCGAGGAGACGGAGTCGCTGCGTGTGACGCGCGAATGAGCGACGCGACGGAACGCGACGACGGTATGGAGCGCCGGGAGGCGAACGCGGGCAACGACGGCGACGAGTCGGAGCGTCTCGCGGCCACGCTCGGCTTCCTCGCGGCCGGCCTCGGCGTCGCGTCGGCGGGCCTCCCGTGGACGGACGCGCTCGTGTTCAGGGCCATCGCCGGCCTCCAGCCCGAGCCAGCGCTCCCGGCGCTCGTCGCGGCCGCCGCCTTCTACGCGCGCCGTCGCGGGGTCGTCGAGCGCGAGGCGGGCGCGCGCCTCGCCGCCGTCGCGTCCGGGGCGCTCGTCGCCGTCGCCGCCGCCGCGCTCGTCCTCCCGGCCGTGCGCGGGACCGGCGCTCCCGTGGGCGTCGGCGCGCCCGTCTGCCTCGCCCTCGGCGTCTTCGCCGTCGGGTTCGCCGTCGCCGACCACGCGCGCGTGGACGCCGCCGGCCTCGGCCGCCGCGTTCGAGTCGGCGCCGCCGTCGTCGGCGTCGCCGTCCTCGGCCTCGTCGCGGGCGCGCTCGTCCAGAGCCTCGTCGTCTCCGTCGCCGCCGCGTTCGACCCGCCGACCGTGGTGCGCCTCGCGGCCGCGCAGGGCGGCTTCGCGCTCGCGCTCGCGGTCACCGCGCTCGGCTACGTCGTCGTGACGCGACGCACCCTCCGGTACTTCGACGTCCGCTTCGGCCGGCGGGACGCGCTCTGGACGGTCGGCGGCCTCGTCGGAATGTTCGCCGTCCTCCTCGCCGGGAGCGCGGCCGCGAGCGCGCTCGGCATCCCCGCCGCCTCACACGACACCGTGGAGACCATCCGACAGACGCCGTACCTCGGCCTCCTGCTCGTCCCCGTCTCGCTCCTCCTCGTCGGCCCCGGCGAGGAGCTGTTGATGCGGAACGTCGTCCAGAAACGCCTCTACGACGCCTTCTCGCGACGCGGCGCCGTGCTCGTCGGCTGTCTCGTCTTCACGCTCGTCCACCTGCCCGCGTACGCGACGCCGGGCGCGGGCGCGGCGGCGCTGTTCGCGACGCTCGCACGCCTCTTTCTGGTGTCGCTCGTCCTCGGCGTCGTCTACGAGCGCACCGAGAGCGTCGTCGCGGCCGCGCTCGCGCACGGCGGCTACGACGCCATCCAGTTCGGCGCGCTCTTCTACGCGAGCGTCGCCTGAGCGCTCGGCCGCGCTAGTTCGGGTTCTTCCGCGCGAGCGACGACCCGCAGACCGGACAGCGCTCGCGTTTCTCGTCGAACTCGCGCCCGCAGCCCTGACACTGGAAGTTCCAGTCGCGGCGCTCGCTGATGCCCTCCTTGGCGATCGAGTCCACCTCGAGGTCGAGGGCGTCCGCGACGTTCTGCATCGCGTAGTCGTCGGTGACGAGCACGGCGTCGAGTTCGAGCGCCGCCGCGATGACGCGCACGTCCGTCTCGGAGAGGACGTCGCGGTCGCCCGTGCCCGACGCCGCCTCGCGGACGCGGCGCACCGTCACGTCGTCGGGAACGTGAACGCTCATGCCCGCGCCCTCCATCGCGTCGAAGCGGTAGCTCGCGGCGTCCTCGAGTTCCGCGCGGACGGCCGGAATCGTCGCCGCCGGGCCGTCGGCGTCGTACTCGTCGATGAACGCGGACGAGTCGAGGACGTACACTATCGGTCGACGACGATGTAGTCCTTCACGGCCTGCACGCGCCCGACCGGGATGCGATAGCGCCCGCGCTCGTCGGTCGGGAAGTCGAGTTGTATCTGGTTCGTCTCCTCGGTCTGCTCGACGAGCAGGTCGACGAGCGTCCCGCTCTTGAGGTTCATCGTGATGTTGTAGAGCATTCCGAGCTCCGTGCCATCCGAGCCCATGACGGCCTTCCCGGAGAGGTTCTCGGCGAGGATGTCGGCCATACCGTCCGTGTTGCCGGCGGGCGACTTAAAACCTCCACACCCGACGCACGACGCGCACGGCGCCCGCCGCTCGACGCCGTCCTCACCCACGGGCGTTAAGCCCCGCCGGGCCACACGTTCACCCGAATGGCCGACTTGCTCGCCGGGGCCGGGTTCGCCGTGCTCTCCGCCGCCTGCCTCGCCGTCCAGAGCCTCACCGTCCGCCTCGGCACGAAGACCCACCGCGTCGCGGACGTCATCGCGGCGATGTTCGGCGTCAACCTCCTCGTGTTGGTCCCGGTCACCGCGTTCACCGCCTTCCCCGACTACGGGCTCACGCCGACCGCTATCGCCGCGTTCGCCGTCTCCGGGGTGCTGGGGTCGCTGCTCGCGCGCTTCTGTTACTTCCACGGCATCGCGCGCCTCGGCGCGAGTCGCGCCGAACCGCTGAAGGCGCTCTTCCCCGTCTTCGCCACCGCTATCGCGGTCGCCGCGCTCGGCGAACGCCCGACGCTCACGCTCGCCGCCGGCGTCGGACTGCTCGTGCTCGGCGGTGCGGTCGTCGCCGCCGACTCGCGGGCGACGCCGGCGACCGCGTCCGGCCGGCGCCTCTGGCTCGACCTCGTCTACCCGCTCGCCGCCGCGCTCTTCCTCGGCATCGACCCGATATTCACGAAGCTCGGTCTCGCCGAGGGGACGGCGCCGCTCGTCGGCCTCACCACGCGAGTCATCGCGGCCGCGCTCGGCTTCCTCGCCTACGTCGCGTGGCACTCGCACGCGACCGGCGAGTGGTGGCGCCCGCGCGCGAACCGGTGGCTCCTCGGCGCGAGCGTCGCGAACACCGGCTACCTCGTCGCGTACTACGCGGCGCTCGACCGCGCGCCCGTCGCCGTCGTCACGCCGCTCCTCGGGGTCAGCACGCTCTTCGTCGTCCTCGGCGCGGCCGTCCTGCTCCGGCGGGACGAGCGCGTCACGTGGCGCCTCGGCGTCGCCGCCGTCCTCGTCGTCGCCGGCGCCGCCCTCGTCGTGCGCGGCTAGGGCGTGTTCGATGCGGGGGATTTACCTGTCTCTGCGCGCTGCATTCGGACAACAGCCGTTCTGGCGTGGGTTTCAATGTCTGGAGATACACAACACGGGGGACTCAGAACCCCCATCGTAGCCGTGCTCGGTCACGTCGACCACGGGAAGACCAGCTTGCTCGACAAGATCCGGGGGTCGACCGTCATCGAGGGCGAGGCCGGCGCCATCACCCAACACATCGGCGCGACCGCCGTCCCGCTCGACGTCGTCGGCGAAGTCGCGGGGAGCCTCGTCGACCCGACCGAGTTCGACCTCCCGGGCCTGCTCTTCATCGACACGCCCGGCCACCACTCCTTCACGACGCTGCGCTCGCGCGGCGGCGCGCTCGCCGACATCGCCATCCTCGTCGTGGACGTGAACGACGGGTTCCAGCCCCAGACCGAGGAGGCCATCAAGATCCTCGCGGACTCCGAGACGCCGTTCGTCGTCGCCGCGAACAAGGTCGACACCATCCCGGGCTGGCAGGTCACCGAGGACGCCCCGATCCAGCAGACGCTGGAAGCGCAGTCGGATCGCGTCGAGCAGCAGTTCAACGAGAAGCTCTACGAGATCATCGGCGAGCTCTCCGACGCCGGCTTCACCTCCGACTTCTACTGGCGCGTGCAGGACTTCCGCTCGAACGTCGGCGTCGTCCCGGTGTCGGCGATGACGGGCGAGGGCATCCCCGACCTCCTCGCCGTCCTCATGGGCCTCGCGCAGCGCTACATGAAGGAGGACATGGAGATCGACGTGACGGGGCCGGGCGCCGGCACCGTCCTCGAAGTGAAGGAGGAACGCGGCTTCGGGACGACGCTCGACGTCATCCTCTACGACGGCACCGTGCGGGCCGACGACACCGTCGTCGTCGGCGGCGTCAACGGCCCCATCGTCACGGACGTCCGCGCGCTCCTGAAACCGCGGCCGCTCGCCGAGATCCGCACGGAGAGCCGCTTCGAGAAGGTCGACGAAATCGCGGCGGCGGCCGGCGTGAAGATCGCCGCCCCCGACCTCGACGACGCTATCGCGGGCGCGCCCGTCAGGGTCGTCCGTAACCGTGACCTCGACGACGTCATCGCCGACGTGCAGGCGGAACTCGCGGAGGTCGCCGTCGACACCGGCGAGGAGGGCGTCGTCGTGAAAGCCGACACGCTCGGGAGCCTCGAAGCGATGGCGAACGCCCTCGACGAGGCGGAAATACCGATGATGCGCGCGGAAGTCGGCGACATCGCACCCCGCGACGTCGCGATGGCGACCACCGTCGAGGAGGAGGAGTACCGCGCCATCCTCGGTTTCAACGTCGACGTCCTCGGCGACGCCGCCGACCGCGCCGAGCAGGACGACGTCGAGGTCTTCGAGAGCGACGTCATCTACCAGCTCGTCGAGGAGTACGAGGGGTTCGTCGAAGAGATCGAGCGCCGCCAGAAGGAGGCCGTCTTCGAGAACGTCATGCGCCCCGCGCGCTTTCGCGTCCTCGAGGACCACGTCTTCCGCCAGTCCGACCCCGCCGTCGTCGGCGTCGAAGTGCTCTCCGGCACCCTCCGTCGCAACACGCCCGTCGGGTACTTCGACGGCAACGAGATGGAGCGCGTCGGCGTCGTGAAGGGCATCCAGGACCAGGGCGAGGACGTCGACGAAGTCCGCGCCGGCAACGAGGTCGCGGTGAGTATCGACGGCCCCACCGTCGGCCGCGACATCAACGAGGGCGACGAGCTCTGGGTCGACCTCCCCGAGAAACACGCGAAGGTCCTCGAACAGGAGCTCCTCGAGGAGATCCCGATGGACGAACGCGAAGCCCTCCACCAGTTCCTCGAAACCCAGCGCAAACGCGACCCCTTCTGGGGGAAGTAGCGCGCGGTCGCGGGGTGAACCGTTTCGACGTTTCGAACGGTCACGTCGCTTAACACCCCAGAGCGTCGAGGAACGGTAGTGATGGACGACGTCGCGGGGGTGCGGTCGCGCTGGGCGTGGGTGATCATCGCAGTGGTGAGCGGCGCCCTCGTGGCGTACAACATCTCGCACTTCCTCCTCGGACACGCGGACACGCACGCGCTCCCCGTCGACTACGTGGTCGGGTGGGCGCCGAGCCTCGCGCTCTCCGTGGCGGTGGTGGCGAGTATGCGGTGGGCGCGCGGCCGCGACGCCGACGACTACGGGTGGACGTTCTGCCGGTGGTTCCTGAGCGGCGCGCTCGTCCTCGGCGCGTCGGGCGCCGCGTCGCTCGCCGTCGAGGCGTTGCGCGGCGCCACGCTCGCCGAGCCCGTCTTCGTCACGGGAATGTGGGTGATGGGCGGCGGCGTCGTCGGCCTCTACGTCGGCTACGTCGACACGCGACGGCAGATGGCGCGCGAGCACGCCGAGCGCGCGAGCGCGGACGCACAGCGCCTCGCCCAACAGCTCTCCGTCATCAACCGCGTGCTCAGACACGACGTCCGCACCGACCTGAACGTCGTCCTCGGATACGCCGACCAAGTCGGCGGCTACTTCGAGGCGGGCGAGGAGCCCCCGGAGCTCAAGAAACTACGCGAGCGCGCGCACCGCCTCGTCGACCTCGCCGAGCAAGCCCGCGTCGTCGAAGGCCTCCTCGAGGACGATCGCGTCCGCCCCATCGCGGTCGGCGAGCAACTCACGTCGCGTCTCACCGAGCTGCGCCTCGACCACCCGGACATCGACGTCTCCGGGACCGTGGACGAGGACGCCGTCGCGCGCGGCCACCGGCTCCTCGAACTCGCCCTCGACGCCGTCCTCGACACCGCCGTCGCAGACACCGCGGACGTGACGACGCTCGACGTCACCTGCCGCCTCGTCGACGACGGCGAAACGGTCGAAATCGTCGTCGTCGACGACGGCCCCGGCATCCCGGCGGGCGCACGCGTCATCTCCCGGGACGAGGCGGAGACGCCGCTCGAACACGCCGACGGGATCGGGCTCTGGACCGTCCGATGGGCGGTCGAGCGCTCCGAGGGGACGTTCGACCTCGGTGACGGCTCGGAGGACCGGATCCGAATCAGGCTCCCCGCACACGGCGACTTCCGGGGCGAGAGTGACTGACTGAGAGCGGTCGAGGGCGTCGCTACGCGCTCCAGACGCCGTAAAATTTTCGTGGGCCGCGTCCGTATTCGTGAGTGAACCATGCAGCGAGACGACACGACGGGAGTGGAACGCATCGCGACGAAGCCGAGCACGACGCGCCACGACCTCGTGCTCGCTGCGATACCGCTCGTCCTCCTCGCCGGCGCGTTCGGCGCGGTGATAGCCGATATCGGTATCCGGACCGGTATCGCCGTCGGGAGCACGGGAGCGGCCGCCGTGCTCGGCTACGCGCTCTTCGGCGACCCGCCGGTGGGCCGTGGCGGGAGCGGGCGGAGCGCGAGCTGAGCTACTTCGCGATCGGGTCGTCGGAACGCTTCTGGAACGCCTGCTTCACCTGCAGGGCGGCGGACGCCGCGAGCCCCTGTGCGACTTCCGCGCGCTCGTCGGCGGGGACGAGGTCCGACTCCTCCTCGTCGAACTCCGGCGTGAACCCCGCGCTCACGGGGTTGCCGGCGGGCGGCCGGACGGCGACCGTCGCGCGCGTGCCGTCGTGCCCGCTCCCGATCTCGGCGCCGACGACGTATTCGTCCGGGAGGTACTCGCGGGTCTGGGCCGCGATGCGCGCGAGACTGTCGCGGAGCGCGCGGCGCTGCTCCGGCGTCAGCTCCGCGTCCGGTTCGTTCTGGGGATCCCCACCCGGTCCGGCGTACGGCGTGTTGCCGTTCATGCCCCCGAGTAGTGGCTACGCGGTTGAAAGGCCTTCCCCCACCGGCGACCCTCAGAGAATCGGCTCGCTCTCGCCGTAGCAGGCGACGACGACGGCCGACGCGTACTCGCCGGGGTCGGCCTCGACGGCCGTCGTCTCCACGCGCTCGCCCGCGAACGCCCAGTCGCGCAGTTCGCGGCCGGCGTCGAGGCCGGCGCGCACCCGCGCCGCGACGTCCTCAGGGTCGGTCTCGTCCGCCACCTCGTAGAAGAGCCCCGGCCCGTCCGGGGCCTTCGTCCACCCGAGGCCGGCCGAGACGTGGCGCGGTCCCGCCGCGTTCGCGTGCGCCTCGACGACCGTCAGGCGCTCGCCGGCCGGCCCGAGGTCGGGCGCGGTGCCCACCGCCTCCACGTCGGCCGCTGCGGGAATCACGGAGGAGACGGTGACGAGGTTGTAGTTGTGGACGTTCGCGTCCGCGAGCGCGGCGTCGTACGCGGACATCGCCGTCGGGCCCGTCCCGGTGCCCCAGACGACGTTGATGGTGTTCATACACGGCCTAGCGGAGTGAGCGAGGTAAGCGGTTCGCTCCGGGAGCGACGAAGACGGAAAACGAGAGCCGGCGGGGTTACTGAACGTAGGCGGCGTAGCCGGGCGTGCCGGACTCCTCGTCGCGCTGGATCTTCGCGAGGGCGTCCTCGAAGTCCGCCATCGTCACCTCGTCGCGGCCGTCGCGGATCGCGAACATGCCGGCCTCCGTGGTGAGCGACTCGAGCTCCGCGCCGCTGAAGCCGTCGGTCTTCCGGGCGAGCGACGCGTAATCGACGGCTTCCGCGAGGTTCATCCCGCGCGTGTGGATGTCGAGGATGCGCTCGCGGGCCGCCTGATCGGGCTCGGGCACCTCGATGAGCCGATCGAAGCGCCCCGGGCGCAGGATCGCCGAGTCGAGCATGTCGAAGCGGTTGGTGGCGGCGATGATGCGGACGTCGCCGCGCTCGTCGAAGCCGTCCATCTCGTTGAGGAGCTGCATCATCGTGCGCTGGACCTCCGCGTCGCCCGACGTCTTCGAGTCCGTGCGCTCGGCGGCGACGGCGTCGATCTCGTCGATGAAGAGGATGGCGGGCTCCTCCTGCTCGGCGAGGTCGAAGAGGTCGCGCACGAGACGCGAGCCCTCCCCGATGAACTTCTGGACGAGCTCGGAGCCGGCCATCTTGATGAACGTCGCGTCCGTCTCGTTCGCGACGGCCTTCGCCATCATCGTCTTCCCCGTCCCCGGCGGCCCGTGCAGGAGCACGCCGCTCGGCGGCTCGACGCCGACCAGCTCGAACTGCTCGGGGTTGACGAGCGGGTCCTCGACGGCTTCGCGAACCTCGCGGAGTTCCGCGTCGAGGCCGCCGATGTCCTCGTACTCGACGCTCGGCGACTGGTCGACCTCCATCGCCTGCGCGCGGGCGTCCGTCTCCGCGTCGAGGACGTCCTGAATGCTGAAGGAGTCGTTGATCGTGACGCGGTCGCCGACCTCGATGCGTTCGCGCATCCGGTCGGAGACTTCCGTCAGGACCTCCTGATTGTTCCCGTGTTGCTTGACGACCGCGCCGTCCTCGGAGAAGTCCTCGACGGTCGCGAGGTAGAGCGACGCCGTCTTCAGCGCGTCGTTCTCGCGCTGGAGGTCGTCGACTTCCTCGCGGAGGTCCTCGTGGTGGTCTTGGACCGCGTCGAGTTGGTCCTCGAGTTGTTCGTTCACCTCGAGGAGCTCCCGGAGGTGATCCCTGAGCGCCGCCAGCCGCTCTTCCGGGCTCGACTCGGGGTCGAGCTCGAGCGTCGGCCGGTCCGGTAGAGTAGGACTACGAGACATCCGTTACCCGATGCTACGGCCCGCACAAAGAAGTTCCTTTGGGTCACGGACACGAACCGGGGTTCGCGGCCCTGAGACGCGGCGTTACGCGAGGAGCAGGTCCTCCGAGCGGTCGAGGTACTCCCGGTAGACGTCGATGGCGGACTCGATGGGTGCCGGCGAGGACATGTCGACGCCGGCGTCCCGGAGCAGTTCGAGCGGGTACTTGCGCGAGCCGCTCTGCAGGAAGTCGACGTACGCCTCCGCGGCGTCCGCGTCGCCCGCGAGGATGTCCTGCGTGAGCGCGACGGCGGCGCTGATGCCCGTGCTGTACTGGTAGACGTAGTAGCTGTAGTGGAAGTGCGGGATGCGCATCCACTCCCGAACGATGCGGTCGTCGACGGCGGCGTTCGCGTAGAACTCGCGCTTGAGGTCGCCGTACACCTCGTCGAGCGCGTCCGGCGTCAGCGGCTCGCCGTTCTCCTCCATCGTGTGGATCGTGTGCTCGAACTCCGCGAACAGCGTCTGGCGGAAGAGCGTCGAGCGGAAGCGTTCGAGGTACTGGTCGAGGACGTGGGCGCGTAGCGCGTCGTCGTCCGTCGTCTCCAGCAGGTGGTGGGTCAGGAGGCTCTCGTTCACCGTCGAGGCGACCTCCGCGACGAAGATCTCGTAGTCGTTGTAGACGTAGGGCTGGTGCTCGCTCGAGAGCTGGCTGTGCAGGGAGTGTCCGAGCTCGTGCGCGAGCGTGTAGACCGAGTCGAGGTCGCCCTGGTAGTTCATCAGGATGAACGGCTGGGTGTCGTACGTGCCGCCGGAGTACGCGCCCGAGCGCTTGCCCCGGTTCTCGTAGACGTCCACCCAGCCCGACTCGAGGCCCTCGGCGACCCGCGACTGGTAGTCCTCGCCGAGCGGCGCGACCGCCTCGACGATGTGGTCGCAGGCCGTTCCGTAGTCGATGTCGGGCTCCTCGGCGTCCGTCAGCGGCATGTAGACGTCGTACATCTCCAGCTCGTCGACGCCGAGCGCGCGCTCCTTCAGGTCGACGTGCCGGTGGAGCGCGTCGAGGTTCTCGCGAACCGTCGCGACGAGGTTGTCGTACACCTCCTCGGGGATGTTCGGGCCGTCGAGCGCGGCCGCCCGAGCGGTGTCGTAGTTCCTCGCGCGCGCCAGTTTCACGTCCGACTTCGTCGAGTACTGCAAAGAGGAGCCGATCGTGTTCCGCACCTCCGAGATGCGGTCGTAGAAGGACTCGTGAACGGTGCGTCGGAACTCGCGGTCGCGCTCCTTCAGGAGCGTCGTGAAGTTCGACTGCGTGATCGTGACGTCCTCGCCGTCGGGGTCCTCGACGGTCGGGAACTCGAGGTCGGCGTTCGTGAGCATCCCGTAGATGTCGCTGGACGCCCCCAGTACCTCGCCGAACTCGGAGATGAGCTCCTCGACCTCCGCCGAGCGCGTGTGCGCCTTCATCCGGAAGACGTCGTCGAGGTAGTGCTCGTAGAGTTCGAGCCCCGGCGTCTCGGCGACCATCGCCTCAAGTTCGTCGCGCGAGAGCGACTGGAGTTCGGGTTCGAGGAAGCTCGTCGCCGCCGAGAGCTGCGAGGAGAGCGCGGACCCCCGGGACTTCAGTCCCTGTGCGTCCTGGTTCCGCGTGTCCTCGTCCGAGCGCATCCGCGCGTACGACGAGAGCGTCGAGACGGTCCGCGCGACCTCCTCGTACGCCTCCAAGAACTCGAGGAGCGTCTCGCCGTCCTCGGCGACGCGCCCCTCGTACTCCTTCAGCGCCGAAATTCGCTCCTTCGCCCACTCGAACTCCGTCTCCCACTCCTCCGTGGAGTCGTAGACGCTGTCGAGGTCCCACTTGTACGCCGACTCGATCTCCTCGCGTTCGGGGACGCTACTCATTGTCGAGTCGTGAATCGGAGCGCTGTTAAGCGTTCCTCACCGCTCCGACAGGTCCGCAGCGACGGTGTCCGCGACCCGCGCGAGCGCGCGGTGGCGAGCGCGCTCGTCCGCGAAGAACGCGCGGGTGTCGGCGGCCGCCCGCTCGTCCGTCTCGAACGACGCGTCGCCGTAGCCGACGTCGACGAGGGCGAGCGGCTCGGGCGCGGCCTCGGGGACGCCCTCGGGGCCGTCGAGCTCGTCGGCGCCGAGGACGCGCTCGACCTTCGAGAGCGGTGTGGCGCCCGTCGCGACGGCGTGGACGAGCGCGGCGAGGCGGCGGACGAGTCCCCTCGGGAAGCCGCCGGCGCGCGCCCGCAACGCGAGGAAGTCGCCGTCCGGGTCGACGGTAAGCGAGAGGTCGCGTTCGGTGCCCGTCGCGTCGCTCGTGAGGTTGTGGAAGTCGTGGGCGCCCGAGAGGGTGCGGGCGGCCGCGCGCGCCCGCTCGGCGTCCGCGTCGGGCGCGTAGAGGTGGTAGACGTACTCGCGGTAGCGCGCGTGGTGGGTCGCGTGGAAGTCGGCGGGGACGGCCGCGTGCGCCCACGCCCAGACGGCGTCGTGGAGCTCGGCGTTCAGCGCGCGCGGCGTCAGCCAGTCGGGGCAGTCGAGGGCGACCGTCTGCGCGCGCGCCGAGACGCCGCGGTCGGTCCGCCCGGCGGCCGCGTAGCCCGGCGGCCGCTCGTCGCCCGCGTCGAGCACGTCGAGCGCGCGGAGCGCGTCGAAGAACGCGTCCTCGACGGTGGGGACGGCCGGCTGGCGCTGGAAGCCGTAGAACGGCCGGCCGTCGTAGGCGAGGCGGAACGCGCGGCGCATCCGCCTACTCGAAGTCGTCGTAGCGGGGTTCGTCGTGGTCGCCCGGGAACGCCTCGAGCGGGACCTGCGTCTGGTCGCCCGACGCCATGTCCTTCACCGTGACGTTCCCCTCCTCGAGGTCGCGCTCGCCGACGATGACGACCGTGTCGGCGTTGATGGAGTCCGCGTAGTTCATCTGCGAGCCGAAGGAGCGCCCCGAGACGTCGGTCTCGACGACGTGGCCGCGCTCGCGGAGGGCGCGCGCGACGCCCGCCGCCTCCTCGCGGACATCGCCAACCTGGAGGACGTAGTAGTCCGTGCGGACCGCCTCTTCCGGCCAGACGCCCGCGCGCTGGCAGAGGAGCGGCAGCGTCGAGTAGCCCGTCGCGAACCCCACGGCGGGGGTGGGTTGGCCGCCGAAGGACTCGATGAGGTCGTCGTAGCGCCCGCCGCCGAAGACCGAGCGCCCGACCTCGCCGGTGGAGTCGAAGCACTCGAAGACGACGCCCGTGTAGTAGTCGAGGCCGCGCGCCGTCGAGAGCGAGACGTCGACGTACTCCCGGACGCCGTAGTCCTCGGTCGCCCGCAGGACCGCGCGGAGGTTCTTCACCGCGCTCGTGACGCGCTCGGTGTCCGCGAACGCGACGAGGTCCTCGAGGTCGTTCGACGCGATGACGTCGTCGAACGCCTCCGCCTGCGCGACCGAGAGGCCGGTGCGCGCGAGGCGGTCGACGTAGTCGTCGTGGTCGAGTTTCGCGCGCTTGTCCACGACGCGGATGGCGTCCCGCGTCTGGACGTCCGCGTCGAAGCTGTTCAGCACGCCGCCGAGGACGTCGCGGTGGCTCACGCGGAACTCGAAGTCCTCGCCCGTCAGCCCGAGACCCGTCAGCGCGTCCGCCGCCGTCGCCAGCACCTCGGCGTCCGCCTCGGGCTCGCTCGACCCGAAGAGGTCGACGTTCGTCTGGTAGAACTCCCGGTTGCGCCCGGACTGGGGCTCCTCGTAGCGCCAGAAGTCGCGCGTCGAGTACCACTTGATGGGCTTCGAGAGCGCCTGCTGTTTCGCGACGACCATCCGCGCCACCGTCGGCGTGAGTTCGGGCGTGAGCGTGACGTGTCGCCCGCCCTGATCCTCGAAGTCGTAGAGCTCGGTGACGATGTCGCCCCCGGACTTGTCCGTCCACATCTCCGCGCGCTCCATGGCCGGCGTCCCGATCTCGCGGAAGCCGTAGCGCCGCGCCGCGTCCTCGACGGCGTCCATCGCCTCCCGTCGAGCGCGCATCTCCCCGGGGTAGAAGTCCCGGAATCCCTTGAGCCGGTCGTACATACGGGCGTGTTCGGTGCCGGCGCGCTTCAAGCCTGTCCTTCGGCGACGCTCGCGCGCTCTCCCAGTTCGCGGGTCGTCCCTCCTCGCTCGCGTCTCACCGATACCTACGGGATCGGCCAGTTCGCGTCTCGCTCACGCCCGCGCTCGCGCGTTCGGCGCTGGCGTAGGCAGCGCCTAGCTCGCGATGAGCGCGATCCCCGTCACGGCGAGCGCAGCGGCGGCGAGGCGCGTCCGGAAGCCGTCCTCCGCGAGCAGGTACCCTCCGAGAACGACGGCGACGACGGCCTGCGCGTTGATGATGGTGGCCGCGACCGACGCGGACGTCACGGAGAACGTCACCGTCGTGAGGACGCGCCCGACGACGACGACGGCCGCCGCCGCGACGAACAACGGGAGGTCCTCGCGGATCCCGCCCGCCGGCCAGTCGCGATAGGCGATCGGCGAGAGGATGGCGGCGGCGCCGACGAGGCTCAGCGGGATCCAGACCGACCCCGGGACGTCGATGTCCTGGAGGACGAGGCGCTTCCCGACGTCGCTCACCGCGTAACACATCGCGGAGAGCAACGCCAGCTGGACGGCGCGCGAGGACGCGAGGTTCCGAAACGGCTCGAGGAGCGGGCCGCCCTCGTAGTTCGCGAGGTAGATCGCGGCCGTGGCGAAGACCACGCCGAGCACCTGCAGGGGGCCGAACGCCTCCTGCAAGAAGAGGACTTCGAGCGGGAGGACGAACACCGGCACCACCTTCGCGACGGGTGCGACCAGCGAGACGTCACCGTCCGCGATGGCGTGCATGAACGTCAGGAAGCCCGCAGCGGCGAGCGCTATCGTCCCGAGCGTGACGAGCGCGCCCATCGCGTCGAGCGGCGGGAGCGACGGGAACCCGCCGAGGTAGAGCCCGGCCGTCGGGAGGTACCAGAGCGTCGCGCAGACGTTCATCACCACCGCGACGACCGCGCCCGAGTACGCCGAGAAGTAGCGTTTCAGCGCGTAGAGGTAGCCGCCCCAGACGAAGGCGGCGAGAACGGCGGTGGCGATACCCGAGACCATTAGCGGGTATCGGCCGCCAAGACGAAAAACCCGTTCGGTTTCGCTCTCAATCGCCCGCTCAGCGCCGCTGAATGTCGAAGGACTTCGAGTCCGGCTTCAGCTCCCGCAGCAGCTCCTTCATCTGGTCCTCGTCGAGCTGGTCCTGAATCCGCCCGGAGCGTCCGAGCGCGACGACCTGCTGTTCGACGCGCTCGGCGAGCTCGGGCTTGCTCATCTTCACCGAGTTCAGCCGCCGGCGCGCCCCGTCCGAGAGGTACTGGCGGAGCATCGCCTTCTTCTGCTGTTCGGCCTGCTGCGAGGCCTGCTGCTGTGGTTGCTCGCCCCCGGCGGCGCCGCCCTCCTGCTGTTGCTGCTTCAGCTGCTCCTTCTTCTGCTTGCGAAGCTCCTCGAGTCGGTCGTCGTCCGGGTTCTCACTCATACGCCCACGTAGCCGCTCGAACGGGAAAAAGCCTTAGTTGGGTGGCGGATCCTGCAGGGGCCGTTCTTCCCTCCGGGTCGCGCCGGCGCGACCCTCTCCTCGAAAAATCTGGACCAAAAACTCCGCAAGCCGATGGCTCGCGAACGCGAAACGGTAAGACGAAAATTCGGGGACTCCCTCTACGAACGGGGTGCCGCCGCACGCGGTGTGCGGCGGTCCGACGCACGCGGGCTGACGAGGCCTCGCGTCGGGAGCGGTTGGCGGGCGATGCGGTGTGTGACGCGTTAGACGTAGCGCTCGAGTTCGGGGCGGTCGAGCTCTTCGAGGACGTCACCGGCGGTGTCGTCGAGGAGGCTGCGGCCCTCGGCGGTGACGATGCGTCCTTCGACGCCCTGCGTCTCGACGAGGTCCTCGTCCTCGAGCTGCTGGAGGATGGTCCGGATGACGTTCTTCGAGCCGTCGGTCTTCTCGGCGGGGCTGACGCGGTAGCGCGTCGAACCCTTCGTCAGGGAGCCGTACTCGGTGCTGAGGCGCTCGACGCCGACGGGACCGTCGACGGCGACCTTACGGAGGAGGCTGGCGGCGCGGCGCGCCCAGAAGTCCTCCTGCTGGGGCGGCATCTCGCGGTCGTGGCCGGACTTCGCGAACTCGACCCACGCGGGGGCGTCGAGTCGGCCGTCGAGTTCGTCGGTGAGCGCTTCGAGGAGCTCGTCCGTCGGGGCATCGTAGAGGGTTGCCATTACGCGACTAGTGCTCGGTGCCGAGGGTTAAACCCATCGTTAGCGCCCCGTCCGCGCTTCGAGCCACGCGGTCGCACCACCCCCGAGGAGGATGGGGAACCAGTAGGTCGCACCCCGGAAGACGAGCGCGGCGGACGTCGCGGTGGCCGCCGAGATGCCGGTTATGGGGACGAGGAGGAGGACGATGGCGGCCTCGACGCCGCCGGTTCCGCCGGGGAGCGGCGTGATGCTCGCGATGGAGGCGACGGGGACGACGACGAAGACGACGGCGGCGCCGACGTCCGTCATCGGGGTGAGCGCCCGGAGGGAGAGGGCGAGCGCGAGGCACATGCAGAGCCAGCCGAGCGTGGAGTAGGTGAGCGCGACCGCGAGGTCGCGGCGGCTGGTGGCGACGCGCTCGATGGCGCGGAAGAAGCCGTCGATGCGGCGGCTGACGCTCTCGCGGTTGGGGACGCCGAGAACCGGGAGGCGCCGGCCGAGCGCGCTCCAGACGGGGTGGACGAGGCGCACGATGCGGGCTTCGACGGCGTGGCGGTTCCGCCAGCCGACGTAGGCGAGAGCGGGAATACCGACGGCGAGGAGGACGACGACGCCGAGGACGAGGCGGACGCTGTCGCCGACGGTGAATCGCGCGGCGTAGTAGCTGAGCCCGACGAGCGCGAGGAGGATCGAGGGGACGAAGTTGAGCGTGTCGAGGCTGGCGATGGCGGCGAGGCCGGTTTCGTACTCGCTGTCGGTGGCGCGCGAGATGAGGAGCGCGCTGAACGGCTCGCCCCCGGCCTGCCCGAACGGCGTGACGTTGTTCGCGAACGCGGCGGCGGCGTAGAGCAGGAAGCCGTCGGCCGCGCTCGCGGTGACGCCGAGGGCGCCGAGGACCCGCCGGAGGGCGAGCCCCCACGCGACGAGCCAGACGACCCCGACGAGGAGGATCACGGCGAGCACGGCGGGCGAGAGCAGGCCGAGGACCCGCCGGGTTTCGCCGATGCCGACGACCCAGAGGAGCGCCGCGAGGACGGCGACGGCGCCGAGGAACCCGACGAATATCGTCCGCGTATCGAACTCCATCCGACCCGAACGTCTCGGGGCTGGCGCCTAAAAGCACCGCCCGCGCGGGTGTGTGAAACGGTGGCGTTTTGAGGGCGGGCGGAGAGGTGCGGGTATGGACGAACGGGCGGCGCTCGCGCTCGTCGGCGACCTCGTGGACGCGGCGGGCGACGACGCCGCGGTCGTGGGGTCGACCGTCGTGACCATCGACATGCTCCACGAGACGACGGACTTCCCGGCCGGGACGACGCGGTACACGGCGGGGTGGCGTGCGGTCGGCGCGTCGCTCTCGGACGTCGCGGCGATGGGGGCGGACGCGACGGGCGCGGTCGGCGTCTACGGCGCGCCCGACTTCGAGAGCGGGGACGTCGAGGCGTTCGTGCGGGGCGCACTCGACGTCTGCGAGCGCGTGGGCGCCGAGTACGTGGGCGGCGACCTCGACGACCACGACGAGTTCACGGTGGCGACGACGGCGCTCGGCGAGACGGCCGCCCCGGTGACGCGCGACGGCGCCTCGCCCGGTGAGGTGGTGGCGGTCACGGGAGCGCTCGGTCGGAGCGCCGCCGCGCTCGACGCGTTCGCGGCCGGCGAGACGGAGCGGGCGAACGACCTCTTCCGGTTCACGCCGCGCGTCGCCGCCGGGGTCGCGCTCCGGGGGAACGCGACGGCGATGATGGATTCGAGCGACGGCCTCGCGCGCTCGCTCCACCAGCTCGCCGAGGCCTCCGGCGTGGGTTTCGCCGTTGAGGGCGACGCGGTGCCGGTGACGGGCGAGCTCAGAGGCAGCGACGCGGCCGCGGGAGCGGGCGCTGATTCCGACGACCGGCTGTGGCGCGCGGCGACGTTCGGCGAGGACTTCGAGCTCGTGTGTACGCTCCCCGCGGACGCCGTCGAGGCGGTTCGCGGCCTGCTCGACGTCCCGCTGACGGTCGTCGGCGACGTCACGGAGTCGGGCGTGACGCTGGACGGCGAGGAGCTCCCGGACGTCGGCTACACGCACGGCGAGTAGGCCGGGTCAGCCGACGATGCGGATGGGGACGGGCATGAAGCAGAGGAGGCCGAGGAGGAGCGTGACGCCCGCGACGACGAGGCGTTTGCGGTCGAGCGGCTCCTCGTTAGCCGGGTGGGCGGTGCCGACGAAGACGAAGACGGACGTGATGACGCCCCACATCAGCCAGACGGTGGCGCCGTTGGGCGCGTCGAGCGCGAAGTAGACGTAGCCCGCGAGGCCGAAGAGCGCGCCGGGGACGAGCGGCGCGACGCGCTCGTAGGACGGCCCGAAGACGGCGCGCATCACGTGCCCGCCGTCGAGCTGGCCGACCGGGAGGAGGTTGAGGAAGGTGACGAACATCCCGACCCAACCGCCGAAGACGACGGGGCTCACCGCGAGGCCGTCGCCGTACGCGAGGGGTTGGCCGAGGAGCCACGCGATACCCCGGAGGAGCGGCGGGTTTCCGAACGCGATGCTGACCGTGCCTGCGGGTGCGGCGGGGACGCTGATCGGCGGGAGGAGGAGGCCGACGGCGCTGACGACGATCGTGGCGACGAGGCCGGCGACGGGGCCGGCGACGCCGATGTCGAAGAGCGCCTTCCGGTCGGGCATCACGCCCTTCATCTTGATGACGGCGCCGAGCGTGCCGATGGGCGTGAACGGGATGGGGATGAAGTAGGGGAGGCTGGCGTCGACGTCGTGGTAGCGGCTCATCAGGTAGTGGCCGAACTCGTGGACGCCGAGGACGCCCATGACGGCGGCGACGAACGGGAGCGCGCGCACGACGTCGAGCGAGAGCGGGTCGACGTGGTACCACTGCGTGCCCGCGTAGAGCGTCGTGAGGACGGTAAGCACGGCGAGCGCGACGTTCGTCCACGGGAACGCCGCGCCCGACTCGCGGGCGGGTTCGGCGACGAGCACCGTCTCGCCCGGGCGGGACTCGATGCTGACCTCGTAGCCGCGCTCGTCGAAGAGCGGCCACGCGGTCTGGTGGAGCGTCCGCTGGTCGACGAGCGGTTCGCCGTAGTAGACGAGTTCGTCGCCCTCGCGGACGACGTCGTAGACGTAGAAGACCGACGAGAGCGCGCGGGGCGCGGGGGCGTCGGAGAACTCCGCCGACATACGCCCGAGTAGGGGACGAATGCGGTTAAGTGGTTCCAAAGACCGAGGCGGCCCACCTTCGTCGCGACGGTGAAGAGGCCGGAAGGAATGCGAGCGTGAGTGCGGAGCCGAGCGACACGGCTGTTCGTGACGGGGTGAGAGAACGGGGCTTCGACTCGACGCCGATCGGGCGACGACGCCGAGCGGAGGGGGCGGGGACTGATGCGTTCGGGCGGCGGTGCGGTTCGTCGTGTTCAGGGATCGTTCAGGCGTGCTGGACGCGCCACGTGGTCGCGGACGTGTAGGACCACTTCTCGATGACGAGGTCGTCGGCGGAGTCGCTGAGCTTCACCATCAGCGCGCCGATCTCCTTCGCGGAGAGGTCGACGTCCTCGGCGATGAACTTGCTCTTGAAGTAGAGCTCGCCGTCGGCGGCCTTCTCGCGCAGGTAGGAGCGGAGGCGAGACTCCTTGTCGACCGACTCGTTCGCGGGCTCGTCCGTGGAGGGCTGGGCAGTTGCGCTCATGGCCATCTCACCCTATCGCCCGAGGCATCGTATAAGGGCAGGAACGCTAGGGTCGTTTCGCGTTCCTTCGACGGTCAAAACGTGTTTCGCGACGATTCACGGACTATTCAAAACCCCCTCAGAGAGCACGAGACGTTTTACAAACGTCTCTGAATCCGTAACGTCGTGTCTGAGGTGGCTCCGCGCACGGTATCTAGTGGCACGGCGTTTTGCCGACAGCCCGCGTCGGTTCGGGGCGACTCGGGCGGCGCGCGCGGTCGGCGTGCCGCGCGTCAGGCGTCGCGCTCGTGGCGCCAGAAGCTCTCGTCGACCGTCACTTCCTTCTTGAACAGCGGGACTTCGTCCTTCAGGCGGTCGATTCCGTCTTCGACGGCGCGGAAGGCCTCGCGGCGGTGGCCGGCGAGCACGACGACGAAGACGATGTCCGCGCCCGCCTCGATACGGCCCGTCCGGTGGTGGAGCAACACCTCGTGGACGCTCTCGCGCGCCTCGATGTCGGCGGTGATCTCGGCGAGTCGCTCCTCGGCGACGCCGTCGTACTTCTCGAACTCCAGCGCCTCCGTCGGGGCGTCCTCCGGGCCCTCCTTCGCGCGGACGCGGCCGGTGAACGTCGCGATTGCCCCGGAGAACTCGGCGTCCGGGGAGCGTTTCGCTCGCGCGACGAGCGACGCGAGCGACTCGTAGGGCTCCGTCGCCTCGAGCGCGTCCGCCACGGCCGCGACGTCCACATCCGCCGCGTCGTTCGCGTGCATGAGCGGGTCGGCCGCGTCGATATCGCCGAGCGCGAGCCGCGGGAGCGCCGCGTCCGGGAAACCGACGGTGATCGCGTAGTCGTGCGTCGCCGCGAGGTCGTCGAGGACGTCCTCGAGGTCGACCGGCGTCGCGGCCGTCGAGCGCACCCCGCCGTCGCCGACGCGCACGGTCGTGTGGGTCGGCGCGTCCAGCGTCGCGTCGCGGCGGACGACCGCGACGCGGCCGCGGTCGGCGAACGCGTCGCGGAGTCGGTCGACGATGGGCGAGGGGTCGCGGCCCGCAGACGTGGCCACGTCCAGTGCGTACATGTCCCCGCGAAGGAGAGCGCGGGGTTTGTCGGTTTCGCCGCTCGACGGAGAGCCGTGAGACGCCGTGTCGTGACGGCGAACGCCGGCGTCGGCGCTTGACAATCCTTAAGGCCGCGACAGAGCTAACTCGCGATAATTATGAGAGTCGTCGTCTCCGTCGGCGGGAGCGTGCTCGCGCCCGACCTCGCCCACGAGCGGGTCGAGCAGTACGCCGACGTCATCGACCAGTTGGTCGACGAAGGATGCTCCGTCGGCGCGGTCGTCGGCGGTGGTGGTGTCGCACGGAACTACATCAAGACCGCGCGCAAGCTCGGCGCGAACGAGGTCGAGCTCGACGACATCGGCATCTCCGTCACGCGGCTGAACGCCCAGCTCCTCATCGCCGCGCTCGGCGACGACGCCGCACCCAGCCCCGCCGAGAACTACGAGGAGGCCGGCGAGGCGATGCGGCGCGGCGACGTCGCCATCATGGGCGGCGTCACCGCCGGCCAGACGACGGACGCGGTGAGCGCCGCGCTCGCCGAGTACACGAACGCCGACCTGCTCGTCTACGCGACGAGCGTCCCCGGCGTCTACAGCGCCGACCCGAAGACCGACGAGGACGCCGAGCGCTACGAGCGCATCACGCCCGCCGAGCTCGTCGACGTCATCGCGGACATCGAGATGAGCGCCGGGAGCAGCGCCCCGGTCGACCTGCTCGCCGCGAAGCTCATCGAGCGCTCGCGCGTCCGCACCATCGTCCTCGACGGCACCGACCCCGAGGACGTCCTCGACGCCGTCCTCCGCGGCGAGCACGACGGCACCGACATCGTCCCCGACGGGAGCGACGCGGGGATGGACTACTGGGTCGCGGACGAATGAGCGACGCGCACGACCCGCACGCGACGCTCGCCGGCGAGCGCGTCTTCTGGGCGGACGAGGCCGCCGACCACGTCGAGGAGCGCGGCGGCGACGACCCCGTCGTGATCAAGGGCGGCATCTCGCCGTCGGGCGTCCCGCATCTCGGGAACATGAACGAGATCATGCGCGGCTACTTCGTCGCCGAAGTCCTCCGCGAGCGCGGCCACGACGTCCGCCAGCTCTTCACCTCGGACGACCGCGACCCGCTTCGCGGCCTCCCGCGGAAGCTCGCGGACCTCGACGGCGACATCGTCGACCTCGGCGACGTGAACGCGGGCGCGCTCGGCCGGAACCTCGGTCACCCGTACACGTCGATCCCGGACCCGTTCGGCTGCTGTGAGTCCTACGGCGCGCACTTCTCGAACCTCATCGAGCGCTCCGCCGCCCTGCTCGGTGTCGACGTCGAGACCGTCTCGAACACCGAGCTCTACGAGAGCGGGGAGTTCGAGGCCGTCACGCGCGACCTGCTCGCGAACGCCGATGAGGCGCGGGCGGTCCTCGCGGAGTACCAGGACAAGGTCGATGAGTCCTACGTCCCGTTCAACCCGATCTGTGAGAACTGCGGGAAGGTGACGGAGACCGTCACCGCGATCGACGCCGAGGCGGGTACGGTCGACTACGAGTGTACGGACATGGACGCGGGCGACCAGACCATCGAGGGCTGTGGGCACGCGGGGACCGCGACGCTCCGCGAGGGCAAACTCCCGTGGCGCTTCGAGTGGCCGGCGCAGTGGAAGATCCTCGGCGTCGACTTCGAGCCGTTCGGGAAGGACCACGCGGAGGGGTCGTGGCCCTCCGGCGCGGACATCGCCGCGAACGTCCTCGACATCGAGCCCCCGACGCCGATGGTCTACGAGTGGTTCACGCTCGACGGCGAGCCCTTCAGCTCCTCGGCGGGGAACGTCGTCCTCGTCTCGGACGTCCTCGAGCTCGTGGCGCCGGAGGTCCTCCGATACTTCTTCAGCAAGGACCCGAAGAAGGCGCGGGACTTCTCCATCGAGCGGATCGACCTCCTCGTCGACGAGTTCGACCGCTTCGAACGCGTCTACTTCGGGGAGGAAGCGGACGCGAGCGAGCGCGAAGTCGAGCTCGCCGAGCGCGTCTACCCCTTCTGCGTGGACGCGGTCGAGGAGGAGCGCATCCGCCTCCCCTACACGTTCGCGGCCGTCCTCGGGATGACCGAGGACCCGGAGCTGCGCGAGGAGATAGCGCGCCGCGAGGGCCACATCCCCGAGGACGCGAGCGAGGAGGCGGTCGCGGCGGCCCTCGAACGCGTCGAACGCGCTCGGGAATGGGCCGAGCGCACGGACAACCAGTACAACTACCGCATCGAGCGCCGGACGATGCCGGCGGTCGACGTGGACGAGGAGACGGCGGCGGCGCTCGACGACCTCGCGGCCTTCATCGAGGACGAGGACCCGGACGGCGAGACCCTCCAGGGGGAGGTCTACGAGACCGCGAAGCGCCACGACATCGACATCGGCGACTTCTTCGCGACGGGCTACCGGCTCTTCTTCGACGAGGAGCAGGGCCCGAAACTCGGGCAGTTCCTCGCGGACCTCGACCGGGAGTTCGTCGTGACGCGCCTGCGCCGCGAGGGATAGGGCGTCTCTCGGGCGGCTAGGCCGTCCAGCGGTGATAGCCGCGATAGGCGGGCGCGCGACGCCGGGCGGTTTCGGGGCGCGAAAGGGCGAACAGGCGACGCATCGGCGTGGCTCGCGGTTTCACCGCTCGGTCGGTCGGCGACTCCCGCTGGTCGTCGCCACACGGGACGGCGCGTCGCCGGTTTCGCTGGGCGTCCCGCAGGGGCTCTCAAGTCACGGGACCGGGTGGCCCCGGCTTCGTACGTGAACGTTCGCCAGTAGCACTGCCGAACAGACCGCGTAGTAGCGTCCGGCGACCGAGTGGTCCGTCAGGACCCGGTAGGTCGCCGGTTCACTCGCCCGAAGGGCGAGGCCGAGGAACGACTGAAAGGAGTGACGTGGGCTTTTGGTCGAGCTTTTGCCGGGGTCGGCGAAGCCGACCCACAGCAAAAGGTCGTCGTTTAGACGTAGGTGAACCAGTCGTCGTGCTCGTCGCTCGTGCGCTCGACGAGGTCGAAGAAGGCGGACTGGAGGTCCTCGGTGACCGGGCCACGGGAGCCGTCGCCGATGACGACGTTGTCGACCTTGCGGATGGGGGTGACCTCGGCGGCGCTCCCGGTGAAGAAGAGCTCGTCGGCGGTGTTGAGTTCGCCGCGCGAGATGGCGGTCTCGTGGACGTCGTAGCCGCGTTCTTCGGCGAGCGTGATGACGGTGTCGCGGGTGATGCCGTCGAGGATGCTCTCGGAGAGCGCGGGCGTGTAGAGCTCGCCGTCCCGGACCATGAAGAGGTTCTCACCGGGGCCTTCGGCGACGTTCCCCTCCTTGTTGAGGACGAGGGCTTCCTCGTAGCCGTTGCGGCGGGCTTCCTCGCCGGCGAGGAGGCTGTTGACGTAGAGGCCGTTGGTCTTGGCGTTGGTGGGGATCTGGCTGGAGGCGTGCTTGCGCCACGAGGAGACCATGACGTCGATGCCGTTCTCGAGGGCGTCCTCGCCGAGATAGGCGCCCCACGGCCACGCGGCGATGGCGACGTCGGTCGGGCAGTCGCCGGGGGAGACGCCGAGCTGGTGGTAGCCGAAGTAGGCGACGGGGCGGATGTAGCAGGACTCGAGCTCGTTCGTCCGGATGAGTTCGAGGGTGGCCTCGGTGAGCTCCTCCTTCGTGTAGGGGATCTCCATGTCGTAGGGCTTCGCGGAGTCGAAGAGGCGCTCGACGTGGGCGTCCCAGCGGAAGAGCGCGGGCCCGTTCTCGGTGTCGTAGCAGCGCGCGCCCTCGAAGACGCCGGTGCCGTAGTGGAGGCCGTGCGTGAGGACGTGCGTCGTCGCGTCCTCCCAGTCGGTGAACTCGCCGTTCATCCAGATGGTGTCGAGGGAGTCGCGCTCGGCGCGCATCTGTTCGAAGCCAGGCATTGGCAGACGGTTGCGCACGCGGCGTTATGAACGTTCCTCGTTAGCGACGGAACGAGAGGAGGTCGCGGCCTTCGACGTAGACGAGGCCGTTATCGTCGGCGTAGCGGCGGGCGTCTGCGGGGGAAAGCGCCTGACCGGTGTCGGCGTCGAGCATCTCGCAGACGACGGCGGCGGGCGGGCGGCCGGCGGCCTCACAGAGGGCGAGGCCGAGTTCGGTGTGGCCCTCGCGGTCGGCGACGCCGTCGGGGGCGCCCCGGAGGAGGTGGACGTGGCCGGGCGCGCGGAACTCGGCGGCGAAGTCGCACGAATCGGGGTCGGCGGCGGCGTCGGCGAGCGCGCGGATGGTGCGCGAGCGGTCGTCGTCGGTGATGCCGGTGTAGGTGTCGCGGTGGTTGACGGTGAGGCTGAAGGACGCGCGCTCGTCGTAGTCGAGGTGCTCGTCGGTGGCGCTCGGGTGGTCGAGTTCGTCCGCGAGGAACGGGAGGTCGAAGGCCTCGCAGACGTCGTGGGAGAGCGCGACGCAGACGAGGCCGCCGGCGTCGTTGCGGAGGCGGGCGACGGCGTCGGGCGTGACGTCGGCGGCGTGGTAGATGAGGTCGACTTCGCCCTCGCGCTCTGCGGCGTCGTGGACGAGCACGGGCTCGCCGCGTCCGATGGCGGCGACGGCGGCTTCGGCGGCGCCCTCGCCGTCGGATTCGGTTTCGCCGTCGGCACGCACGGGGTTACTGTGAGACATGGACAATCACCTCGTCACCGTCGGCGAGGCCGAGTTCGTCGCGGAGCTTGTCGGCGGCGATGAGTTCGACCTTCGTCTCGTCGTGGTGGGTGCGGTCGGGGACGATGACGTGGACGGGGTCGTAGGTATCGCCGTCGGCTTCGAGGACCGCGGGGTAGCAGGTGGCGGAGCCGTAGGTGCGCTCGTCGTCCTCCCACTCGTCGATGTCGACGCCGTCGAAGGACTCCATGGCGGAGCGCTCGCGGCGGGAGCGCTCGGCGAGTTCGACGTTCAGCGTCCCGGGGAACGGCTCGTAGCCGAGGCGCTCCTCGAACTGGCGCTTGTAGCCGGGGAGGGAGATGTAGTGGCGGCCCTCGCCCATTCCCGCAGTGACCGAGCCCCGGAGTTCGAGGTCGGCGGTGGTTTCGAAGACGCGCCGGTAGTCCTCGTATTCGCGCTGGAGGACGCGGTCGCCGTCGTCCGTGATGGTGACCCACTGGCCGTCGCTGACGACGTCGCGCTCGACGTAGCCGGCCTCCTCGAGCGCCTGCAAGCGCCGGGAGGCGGTCTGTGTGGAGGCGTCGAGGCGGCCGGCGAGGTCGCCACACGACACCTTCACCTCGCCGCGTCGCGCGCCGTCGAGGGCGAGCAGTTTGAGCGCGGCGAGTTCGTCGTAGCCGACAGCGAGCGTTGCCCGTGACATACGCCCGACTAGCCCCTAGCCAAGCATAATACTTTTGGGAAGCGTCTCAGTATTGAGTTAGTCGTAGAAGTCCCCGCCCGGCGCGAGGTCGGGCACCCACGTCTCCTCGTCGCGCGCGAGGAGCGCCACCGAGGACGCCTCCTGCGTCTTCAGCACGGGATGCTCGGGCATGTGTTCCTGCACGCGCGCCGCGAACGACTCGACCGTCTCGGGCGACGGCATCGAGTCGCGGTCCAGGCGGCCGCGCGAGTGCCCGACGTGCATGTAGGCCTTCAGTTCGACGAAGTCCGGGTCCGCGCGCCGGTAGAGCCCCGCGTACCAGTCCGGGTTCGTCATGTTCTCGCCGTTCACGAGCGTCGTCCGCAGCACGGTTCGGGTCTCCTCCTTCCCGTGGAGGACGTCGAGGGTGTCGACCAGCGACTCCCACGCGTCGTCCTCCGTCGCACCCACCACCGAATCGAACGTGTGGCGCTCGGGCGCGTCCACGGAGACGTAGAGCTGCGTGGGGTCACACTCCGCCAGCACCTCCGGTCGGGTGCCGTTCGAGACGAGGAACGTCGTGAGCCCCCGGTCGTGGAAGGCCTCGAGGAGTTCGGGGAGGTAGGGATAGAGGGTGGGTTCGCCGTCGAGGCTGATGGCGACGTGCTTCGGCTCCATCGCCTCCTCGAAGCGCTCGCGCGGGACGTTCTCGTTCCCGCCGAACCCCGAGAGGAGGCGTTTCTGGAGGTCGATGGAGGCGTCGACGACCGCCTCCGGGTCGTCCCACTCGACGCCGTCGAGTTCGTACGCGTGGCCGTTGTGGTCGCGCCAGCAGAAGACGCAGCGCTCGTTGCATCGGACGACCGGCGTCATCTGGATGCAGCGATGGGAGCGAATGCCGTACCACGCGTGCTTGTAGCAGGTGCCCTCGCCGCGGAGGGCGTTCGCCGTCCAGCCGCACGTCTGCGCGGCCGTGTGGTTCTCGTGGTGGTAGCTCGGCGAATCCACCTGCTCGGGCATACCCCTAGACGGGGCGCGCGACGGGAAAAGCGTGGCGAGACCCGCGTCCCGAGGCGGCGACTCGGACCGCCTCGCCTAGGTTCAACTCGACGGCGGTCGTGAGTATCGGAGCATGGACGTCACGCTCGCGCGACACGCGACGCTCGTGGTCGAACTCGACGGCACCCGGTTCTTCGTCGACCCGATGCTCTCGGAGCCCGGCGCGAACCCGCCCGTCGAGAACACGCCGCGACAGCGACGGAACCCGCTCGTCGAGTTGCCGAACGTCGATCTCGAACACGACGCCGTGCTCGTCACGCACCGCCACACCGACCACTGGGACGCGTGGGCGGACGCCATCGACGACGACACGCCCGTCTTCTGCAACCCCGCCGAGGCCGACGCCTTCCGCGAGGACGGCCTCACGGACGTCCGGCCCGTCGCGGACGCCGAGGCGTTCGACGGCGTGACGATCCACCGGACGCCCGCGCGCCACGGCCACGGCGACACCGCCGAGGCGATGGCGCCCGTCTGCGGGTTCGTCCTCGAGGGCGCGGAGACGCTCTACCTCGCGGGCGACACCGTCTGGTACGACCCGGTTCCCGAGGCCATCGACGCCCACGACCCCGACGGCGTCGTCGTGAACGCGGGCGCCGCGCAGTTCGTCGACGGCGACCCCATCACGATGGACGCCGCGGACGTTCGGCGGGTTGTCGGGCACGCGGACTGCCCGGTGGTCGCCGTCCACATGGAGGCCATCAACCACTGCCTGCTGGAGCGCGACGACCTCCGCGAGGCGGTGGACGACGTGCTGCTACCGGCGGACGGCGAGACCGTCACGCTCTGAGACGGCGGCGGCGCGCGGCGGAACGCTCCCGTGCAACACGCGGGCCGTCCCGCCACAGCACCGGCACGCCGGACGCGTCTGCTTCGGGCGGGACACGGGGTGTATCCCCACCGGTCGCACGCCTCGCGGTCCCTCTCCACCGGCCTGCGTCGCGTGCCTTCGGAAGCCATTTTAGCCCGCGTAGCGCACACCGTAGCATGTTCCTAGCACTCCGCGCGGAGGTCGAGGAGGCGCTCACTGCGGCGCTCGACGACCTCGACCTCCCGTCGGACGACCTCGGTATCGAGGAGCCCCCCGAGGGCGTGGACGCCGTGCTCGCCTCCAGCGCGGCGTTCCGACTCGCGGGCGCGGCGGAGGCCGCACCGCCGGCGGTCGCCGCGCGCATCGCCGACGCCGTCGACGTCGACGGCCTCACGTACGTCGATGCGGTCCGCGCGCAGGGCCCGTACGTGAACGTCCTCCCGACGCCCGCCTACTACGCGGACACGCTCGAAGCGAGCGGCGACGACGACTACGGCCACCTCCCCGCGACCGGCGAAGACGTCCTCGTCGAGCACACGTCCGCGAACCCGACGGGGCCCGTCCACGTCGGCCGCGCGCGCAACCCGATCGTCGGCGACGCCGTCGCGCGCCTCATGGACTACGCCGGCCACGACGTCACGAAGGAGTACTACGTGAACGACGCCGGCCGGCAGATGGCGGTCTTCACGTGGGCCTACGAGACGTTCGACGAGGACGACCTCGACTCCGAACCGGAGCGCGACCGCATCGAGTACGACCTCGTGCGTTACTACCGCAAGGGCAACCAGTACCTCGAAGAGGCCGACCCCGAGGACATCGAGGCGGCCGAGGACGAGATTCAGGCCATCCTGCAGGGCTTAGAGGCGGGCGAGGAGGAGACGTACGAGCGCGTCCAGCGCGTCGTCGATCAGGTCCTCTCCGGGATGCGCGAGTGCCTCCTGCGGCTCCCCGCCGAGTTCGACGAGTTCGTGAAGGAGACCGAGTTCATGCTCGACGGGAGCACGACCGAGCTCGCCGAGCGCCTCAAGGACACCGAGGAGGCCGTCCTCGAGGAGGGCGCGTGGCAGCTCGACCTCTCCGAGTGGGGCTACGAGAAGAAACTCGTCTTCCTCCGCTCGGACGGCACTAGTTTATATACGACCCGCGACCTCGCCCACCACGAGTGGAAGTTCGAGGCGTACGACCGCTCGGTCACCGTCCTCGGCGAGGACCACAAACTGCAGGCCGGCCAGCTGCAGGCCGCCCTCGAACTCCTCGGGAACGACGTCTCACAGCTCGACGACGTCATCTACTCCTACGTCAACCTCCCCGAGGGGAAGATGAGCACGCGCGCCGGCACCGGCGTCGACCTCGACGACCTCCTCGACGAAGCCATCCGCCGCGCCCGCGACGAGGTCGAATCCCGCCTCGACGACCGCATCCGCGACGACGACCTCGACGAGGAGGACGTCGAACGCATCGCCGAACAGGTCGGCGTGGGCGCCGTCCGCTACGACATCATCTCCAAGCAGCCCCAGAAGGCGATCACGTTCGAGTGGGAGGAAGCGCTCGACTTCGAGGCGCAGAGCGCGCCCTACGTCCAGTACGCCCACGCGCGCACCTGCGGCATCCTCGCCGACGCCGAGGTCCCCGCCGATGTCGACGCGAGCGTCCTCGACGACGACGCGGAAATCGCCCTCCTCCGCCAGACCGCGCGCTTCCCCCGCGTCATCGAGGCCGCCGCCGAGGACTTGGAGCCCCACCAAGTCGCGACGTTCGCCCGCGAGTACGCCGACGCCTTCAACGCCTTCTACCGCGAGTGCCCCGTCCTCGCCGACGACGTCGACCCGGCCGTCCGCAGTGCGCGCCTCGCGCTCGTCCGCGCCGCGCGCCACACCCTCGCGAACGCCCTCGATGTCCTCGGCGTCGAGGCCCCCACTTCGATGTAGACCATCTTTTTCCCGCTCGGGTTCGCTCGAGGCGCGAACCGCTCGCGGCAAAAACACGGCTGAAAAAGGCCGGCCTCGCTCCGCTCGGCCGGTGAATCGCGCGAACGACCGGATCCTTCCGGACCGCTCGTTCGCGCGAACGCTGGTGTCCAGTTCGGAATGCACCTAGCAGACGTTCCGCGCGGATAGCCGCCGAACCGAACGTCGGAGCTGGCGTCCGCGCGACGAGCGGCTCGCCAGAGCCCGGCAGTCGCGCGGTTCAATCGCCGAAGGCGAGGCCGAGGAACCCCGGAAGAGGGGTGACGTCGGCTTTGGATCGAGTTTTTGCAAGCGACCGCAGGGAGCGCAGCAAAAGCTCGTTTAGAAGAGGTAGCCGCCCCGAATGGCGGCGACGAGGCCGGTGAGGACGAGGACGCTGAGAACGGTGGTGACGAAGATGACGGTGCTCATGTACTCGGCGGTGTCGGGGTCGTCGTCGGCGTCGCTGTAGGCGAGGACGATGGCGAGCGGGGTGACGGCGGCGGGGGTGGCGCACTCGAGGACGAAGACGTTGGCGACGGCGGGGTTCGCGAAGCCGACGGCGAGCGCGATGGCGACGCCGACGAGGGGGGCGACGAGGAGTTTGAGCGCGCTGGGGAAGACGGCACGGCGGAGGTGTCCGAGGTCGACGTCGGCGAGTTGGATGCCGACGACGGTGAGCATGAGGGGGATGGACGCCGAGCCGACGCTATCGAGAGTTGTCATGACCGTGCCCTCGACGGGCGGGACCCACCCGAGGAGGCGGAGGAGTGCGGCGGCGGCGACGGCGTAGACGAGTGGGAGGCGGAAGACGTCGCGGAGCGCGCTCGCGGCGCCCGCGCCGGCGTCGTGGCTCGCGGAGACGACGTAGACGCCGAGCGTGTAGAGGAGGACGCTCTGGGTGGTGAGGAAGAGCGTCGCGACCGTCGCGCCGAGGTCGCCGAAGACGAAGCCGGCGAGCGGGATGCCGACGAACCCCGAGTTGGGGAACGCGCTCGCGAGAACGGCGCCGGAGAGGAGGGAGTCGGGGAGGCCGATGGCGCGGCCGGCGACGTAGGCGAGGCCCATGACGAGGAGGGCGTAGGCGAGGACGGCGCCGACGAGGGTGGCGACGGCGTCGCCGCTCAGGTCGGTGGTGGCGACGCCGTGGAAGACGAGCGCGGGGAGGAAGAAGGTGAGCGCGACGGTGTTGAGCGGCCCGACGTCGACGTCCGCGAGCGTCCCGATGAGGGCGCCGACGGCGGCGATGGCGACGATGGGGAGGATGGCGGACGTGAACGCGCCGAGGAGCGACACCGGCATGTCTCGGGCTTTCACGCTCGGGCACAAATTCCCTTCCACTCGGGTCGGACGGCGGAATCCCCGCCGTTTTTAGGCGCGGGGGTCGTACCTCGCGCCGAAGCGTCCGCGCCGGCGTCCGGCGGGTCGAGCGCTCGACGGCCGCGTGCGTCCGGTTCGGCGTCCGCGACCGAGACCCCGGTGCGCCGCTGAGTGATACGATGGAGGTAGAAATCGCGACGGTCGGGGGGTACGAGGAGGTCGGCCGGAACATGACGGCCGTCCGCGCGGGCGACGACGTCGTCCTCTTCGATATGGGGGTGAACCTCTCGGAGGTCCTCCTCCGCGACGCGGCGTTCGAACGCCTGCACAGCCGTGAGCTCGCCGACATGGGCGCCGTCCCGGACGACCGCATCGTCGGCGAGCTCGACGGGACGGTGCGGGCAATCGTCTTCTCGCACGGCCACCTCGATCACGTCGGCGCGGTCGGGAAACTCGCACACCGCTACGACGCCCCGATCGTCGCGACGCCGTTCACGCTCGAGCTCGTGAAGGACCAGCTCGCGGGCGAGGAGCGCTTCGAGACGGGGAACGCGCTCGTGTCGATGGAGGCCGGGGAGACGATGCCGGTCGGCGCGCGCTGCGAACTCGAGTTCGTCCACGTGACGCACTCGACGGTCGGCGCGGTGAACCCCGTCCTCCACACGCCGGAGGGCGCCGTGGTCTACGGCCTCGATAAGCGCCTCGACCACACGCCGGTCGTCACGGACCCCGTCGACGTCGAGCGCTTCTCCGAGATCGGCCGCGAGGGCGTGCTCGCGTACGTCGAGGACTGCACGAACGCCGAGCGGACGGGCCGGACGCCGAGCGAGGCGGTCGCACGCGCGCGCCTCCGCGACGTCTTCGACAGTCTCGCGGGGAGCGACGGTGCGCTCGTCGCGACGACGTTCGCGAGCCACGTCTCCCGCGTCGCCAGCATCGTCGAGTTCGCGACGGCGATGGGTCGCGAACCCATCCTGCTCGGGCGCTCGATGCGGACGTACGCGACGACCGCACGCCACTTCGACTACCCGATTCCGGCGGACGTCGCGGCGCACGGCAACCGAGCGGGCATCGAGCGCGCACTCCGTCGCGTGGCGAACGAGGGCCGCGAGAACTTCTGTCTCGTCGTCACCGGCCACCAGGGCGAGCCGAACGCGGTGCTCTCGCGGCTGGCGCGCGGCGAGACGCCGTTCGCGTTCGAGGCGGGCGACGCCGTCGTCTTCTGTGCGCGCACCATTCCCGAGCCCACGAACGAGGGCCAGCGCCACCGCCTCGAAACCCTCCTCCGCCAGCAGGGCGTGCGCGTCCACGACGACGTCCACGTCTCCGGCCACCTCAGCAGGGAGGGCCACTACGAGATGCTCGAGCGCCTCCAGCCGGCCACCCTGATTCCCGCCCACCAGTCCCTCCGTGGTATCGCATCGTACGTCGCCCTCGCCGACTCGCGGGGTTACACGCCCGGTGAGGACGTCCGCGTCCCCCGGAACGGAACCATCATCGAACTCGCAGAATAAATGAGCCAGAACACGCGCGAAGACACGGTACTGTCCGCCATCGAGGACCGACGCGAACTCGTCAACGACGCCATCGACGAGGAGCTCCCGATGGACGAACCCGAGCGACTCTACGAGGCCTCCCGCTACCTCCTCGAGGCCGGCGGGAAGCGCCTCCGACCCACGGTCTCGCTCCTCGTCGCCGAGGCGCTCGCGGACGTCGAGCCGCGCAGCGAGGACTATCAGGCGTTCCCCGCGCTCGACCACGGGGTCGTCGACGTGATGGCGGCCGCCGTCTCCATCGAGGTCATCCAGTCGTTCACCCTCATCCACGACGACATCATGGACGACGACGACCTCCGTCGCGGCGTGCCCGCCGTCCACCGCGAGTACGACACCGAGACCGCCATCCTCGCCGGGGACACCCTCTACTCCAAGGCGTTCGAGATCATGCTCCGCACGGACGCCGCGCCGGAGTCGAGCCTCGACGCCATCGAACTCCTCGCGCAGACCTGCACGCGCATCTGCGAGGGCCAAGCGCTCGACGTGGACTTCGAGACGCGGGCGGACGTCGACGTCGACGCGTACCTCGACATGGTCGAGCGCAAGACCGCGGTCCTCTACGGCGCCGCCGCGAGCGTGCCCGCCATCGTCATGGGCGCGGACGACGACGTCGTCGACGCCCTCTACCAGTACGGCGTCAACGTCGGGCGGGCCTTCCAGATACAGGACGACGTCCTCGACCTGACCGTCCCCTCCGAGCAGCTCGGCAAGCAACGCGGGAGCGACCTCGTCGAGGGCAAGCAGACCGTCATCACCGTCCACGCCCGCGATAACGGCGTCGACGTGGACTCGCTCGTGGACGCGACTGACCCCGAGAACGTCACCGACGACGAGATCGACGCCGCCGTCGCGACGCTCGAGGAGGCCGGGAGCATCGACTACGCCCGCGACCTCGCCGAGGAGCTCGTCGCGGAGGGGAAGGCCGAACTCGAAGTCCTCCCGGACAACGAGGCGCGCTACCTGCTCGAGGAGATCGCCCACTACCTCATCGAGCGCGGCTACTGAGCGACGCGCGCACGAGGGCGGTTCGGGGGCCGTTCCGGGACACTCAATACGCACGGGCGAGGGCGATTAGATAATGACGAGCCTCGGTACGGCGAGCGCGGCCCCGGGCGAGATGGACACGGGCCGGCTGACGGTCGGCGAGACGCGTGACGGCACGACAGTCGGGCTTCCGGTCGCCGTCATCAACGGCGTCGACGACGGCGAGACCCTCTATATTCAGGCGGCGAGCGACGGCGACGAGCTGAACGGCGTCGGCGTCGTCGCGCGAGTCGTCCCGCAGCTCGACCCCGCCGAGCTGTCGGGGACGGTCCTCGTCGTCGGCATCGCGAACTACTTCGGGTTCCAGGTGGCCGAGCACCGCAACCCCATCGACGACACGAAGCTGAACCGCGCGTACCCGGGTGACGCGCGCGGGTCGTCCTCGGAGCGCATCGCGCACGCGACGTTCGAGGCGGCGACGCGCGCGGACTACGTCCTCGACCTCCATCAGGGCTCGACGAGTCGGATGATAAACGAGGTGCGGGTGCGCTGCGGGCGCCACCACCGCCTCCACCGGAAGTGCCTCGAGCTCGCGAAGGTCTTCGACTGCGGCTACATCCTCGACCAGAAGGGCCCGGAGGGCCAGCTCGCGCGCGCCGCGCCCGACGAGGGCGTCCCGACCATCGACCCGGAGCTCGGCGGCGCGGTCGGGTGGGACGAGGAGTCCATCGAGTACGGCGTCCGGGGCGTCTTCAACGTCCTCACGCACTACGGTTTCCTCGACGGCGAGACGGAGGCGCGCCCGCAGACGCGCGCGCACGCCTTCGACCGCTACGGCGCGCCCTCGGGCGGCGTCGTCGACTACCGGGTCGACCTCGGCGAGGAAGTCGCGCGCGGCGACACGCTCTTTCGCGTGACGGACGTCTTCGGGCAGGTGAAAGCCGAGGTGTCGGCGGACAACGACGGCGTCTTCTGGCGCTCGCGGCGCCTCCCGCAGGTCGCGTCCGGCGAGTACGTCTGCTCGGTCGGCACGACCATCGACCAGTACTAGACGCGCGCGTCGGCGCGACGGCGGCCACACCGGCGACCCCCTCTCGGACGGCGAGAAACCCGCGCAGGCGGGTGTTACCGGACCGATTCGAGGTCGACGAACGCGTCGTCGGCGGCGGTGAGCCACGTGGTGACGAGTTCGTCGTCGTCCGCATCGGCGGGGAAGACGGTGCACTCCGCACCGTCCGCGTACTCCTCGACGCGACAGGTGAGGTCGAACTCCGGCCAGGTCTCCGTCTCGGTCGTGGGACGCAGGTCCCCGCCGGTGGGGACGGCGCTCGCGACGGACCCGCGAGTCATTCGCCCACCTCTCGCGTCACCGATGGCGCGACAGTGTTGGTTCGCATCGGTCGTTTCGACCGACTCGTCCGATACATATATAGCCGTCTATCGAGTTCGAAAATAAAACCGAAAGCGTTCAAATACGGGCGCGTGAGCGGCCATCAGAGCTAAATGCGGTGATGCGTCCGAGCGGTGGGAGAGTCAGCGCTCGGGATGAATCGGGGCGTCCCACGACCCGCGAACGAGCGGGCGCGCGACGTGCCGGCGCGCGCACGGCGGCACCTCGTACCAGCCGACGTCGAGGTCGCGTGCGATCGGCTCCGCGACCTTTCCGGGCGCGCTCGTCGAGCAGTCCCGGCACCGGTAGCCCTGGCCCGCGCCAGCGGACTCCATCGTCCGCTCGCAGGACGGACAGACCGGCGTCGCGGGTGCCGTCGTCACGCGCTCGCGGAGCGCGAACTTCTCGAGCTTCAGCGTCCCATCGCTCACCTCCCCGCAGACGGTGAGGGCGTCCCCCTCGCGGAGGTCGCGCACGCGCTCGCGGAAGCGCTTCGTCGGCTCGAACGCCGCGCACGGTATCTCGCCGGTGTCGTCCGCGACCGCGAAGAAGACGTGGCCGCCGCGTCGCGTCTCGGGGGCCGTCGCGACCGTCCCGTCGACGCGGTACGCCCGGCCGTCCGTGAGCGCGTCGAGCGCGTCGGCGTCGCGGAGGTGGGCGTCGGTCCCCTGATTCGTCACGAACAACCGGGCGAAGTCGGTCGGTTCGGCCTCAACGGCGGCCGCGAGCCCGCGACAGGCCTCGGGGTCGTCGCCGCGGATCCCGTGGAGGATGGGGCCGGGCGTGTGCGGGACGCAGACCGCCTCGCCCTCCCCCCGGTCGACCGTGTCCCACGCGTCCGGGTAGGCGTCGTCCGCCGCGGCGAACACCGAGTCGTGGTCGACGTCGCGCGCCGTCCCCCAGCGCGGCTCCTCGCGGTAGGAGATGTACTCGTACGTCCAGTCCTCGAACGCGCGCCACGCGCCCACGGCGGCGAGCGCGCCGATGCGCCCACGGCCGTTCTTCCACCCGGCCGAGCGGTAGCCCGCCGTCTCGACGAGCGCCGTCGCGTCCGCGACGTCGTGGTGGTCGCGCACCGCGTCGCGCGCGAACGCGGCGACTGCGTCCGGGACGGCGTCCGGGTCGTCCGGTCGGCCGGGCGCGACCACGAGCCCGGGGTTCGTCCGGTCGTCGGCCACCGCCGCGGCCGCCTCGATGGCGTCGCGCGCGACGGCGAACGCCGCATCCGCCGGGGCGTCCGTGTGAATCGCGAGCGCCGCGTTCCCGCGCGTCTTGTGCTCGACGGCGGGGTTCAGGCGGACGAGGAGGACGCGTGCGACGCCGTGGCCGCGCTCCTCGAGCATGCGCGCGACCCGCGCCGCCACGTACGTCGTGCACATCCCGAGCGTCCGCGAGTCCGTGTCGTCGAGACCGACCGTCGTCACGGCCCACGGTAGTCGCCGCGTCTACCTACGGCTTTCGACGCCCGCATCGCGCTCGCCCGCGGCAAAATACATATATGTGCATACCGGCTTAGAGTTCTCTATGTCCCGGTCGGCACTCATCGAGAACGTCACCGCGATGTTAGCGGACGCGGGGTTCACGGTGAGCGACCGCTGCGTCATCCGGCCGAAGAGCTTCGACGTCGCCGCTCGGCGCGGCGAGGACCTCCTCTTCCTGAAGGTCCTCGGGAACGTCGACGCCTTCGACGCCCCGACGGGCGCCGAGATGCGACGCCTCGGTCACTACCTCCACGGCACGCCCATCGTCGTGGGGTTGCGCACGCGCGACCAGGAACTCGAACCCGGCGTCGTCTACTTCCGCCACGGCGTCCCCGTCATCAGCCCCGACACCGCGATGGACCTCTTCGTCGAGGGCGTCCCCCCGCTCGTCTACGCCGCCCCCGGCGGCCTCTACGTCAACATCGACGGCGACATCCTCGCGGACGAGCGCGAGGAGCGCGGCTGGAGCCTCGGTCGCCTCGCCACCGAACTCGGCGTCTCCCGACGCACCGTCTCGAAGTACGAGGACGGCATGAACGCCAGCATCGACGTCGCCGTCAAACTCGAGGACGTCTTCGGCGACGCCCTCACCAGCCCCGTCGACGTCCTCGACGGCGCCGACGAGGTCCGCGACGCCGACCCCACCCCGGACGACCCCGAGGCCGACCCGGAGGACGAACCCATCGTCGCCGTCCTCACGCGCGCCGGCTTCGACGTCCACCCGACCGTTCGCGCGCCGTTCAAGGCCGTCGGCGAGGACACCGAGCGCCCCTCGGGGCTCCTCACCGGTCACTCGACGCTCACCGACGCCGCCGTCAAGCGCGCGCGCATCATGGCGAGCGTCGGGCGCGTCACCCGTACCCGGGCGGTCTACTTCGTCGACGAAGCCAAACAGGAGTCCATCGGCGGCACCGCCATCATCGAGCGCTCGGAACTCGAACGCATCGACGACCCCGCCGAGTTCCGCGACCTCCTCAAAGAACGCGGCGACGACGCCGAGACGGAAGCGTAAGCCGCCCGCTCCGCATCCTTCTTCCCGCTCGACCGCGTACGCGTCGACGTGAGCGACCTCGAACTCTACGTCCTTCCGGGCTGTCCGTACTGCGCGAAAGTCACGTCGAAACTCGACGACCTCGGCCTCGACTACCGCACGCACGAAGTCCCGCGCTCGCACGCCGAGCGCGACGAGGTCGAGGCCGTCAGCGGCCAGACCGGCGTCCCCGTCCTCGTCGATCCCGCCAACGGCGTCGAGGGGATGCCGGAGAGCGACGACATCGTGGAGTACCTCGACCAGCAGTACGCCTGAAGCTTTCGTCGGGTGCGACACCCTCCTCAGTCTCGCGCCTCCGGCGCGAGTGAAGCGCGCGACTCACGTGAACGAGCGGTCCGATAGGACCCGGAAGGTCGCCGGTTCACCGCGAGCCGACGGCTCGCGGGCCGACGAGCGACCAACGGGAGCGAGGAGTGCTTTTGCGTGCGAGACGCTTCGCGTCTCGCTGCATAGGAGGACGCGACGCGTCCTCCGATGTGGCCGGAAACGGAGTTTCCGGCTGAACAGTAGGAAGCTTCGCTTCCTACGATGGTCGAGCTTTTGCCGAGCGAGCGAAGCGAGCGCAGAGCAAAAGGTCGCAGGGTACTTACCGATACACGCCCCTAGTACTCCGTAATGAGCGAGCAGCAGGGCGAAGAGGCGTCCGAGGACCGCCGGAAGTACGAGTTCCGGAAGGTCATCGAGCAGCTCCAGGACTACTCCGGGAGCGGGACGCAACTCGTCTCCATCTACGTCCCCGAGGACAAGCAGGTCTCGGACGTGGTCGCACACGTCACGCAGGAGCACTCGGAGGCGTCGAACATCAAGTCGAAGCAGACCCGAACGGCGGTCCAGGACGCGCTGACCTCGATCAAGGACCGCCTGCGCTACTACGACACGTTCCCGCCGGAGAACGGGATGGTGCTCTTCTCGGGCTCCATCGACGTCGGCGGCGGGCAGTCGGACATGGTGACCGAAGTGCTCGAGTCCCCGCCCGAGCCCATCCAGTCCTTCCGCTATCACTGCGACAGCGCGTTCCTCACGGAGCCCCTCGAGAACATGTTCGCGGACAAGGGCCTCTACGGGCTCGTCGTCCTCGACCGGCGCGAGGCGAACGTCGGGTGGCTGAAGGGCAAGCGCGTCGAGCCCGTGAAGTCCGCGTCGTCGCTCGTGCCGGGCAAGCAGCGCAAAGGTGGCCAGTCCGCCCAGCGTTTCGCGCGCCTGCGCCTCGAAGCCATCGACAACTTCTACCAGGAGGTCGCGGGAATGGCGAACGACCTCTTCGTCGACCGACGCCACGAGCTCGACGGCATCCTCGTGGGCGGCCCCTCACCGACGAAGGACGAGTTCCTCGACGGCGACTACCTCCACCACGAGCTCCAGGACAAGGTCCTCGGGAAGTTCGACGTCTCCTACACGGACGAATCCGGCCTCTACGACCTCGTCGACGCGGGCTCGGCCGCGCTCGCGGAGGCGGCGCTCATGGAGGACAAGAACGCGATGGAGTCGTTCTTCAAGGAGCTCCACAACGGCGACCTCGCCACGTACGGCTTCGAGGCGACGCGTCGCAACCTCGTGATGGGCTCCGTCGAGACGCTCCTCCTCAGCGAGGACCTCCGACAGGACGTCGTCACCTACGAGTGCCCGAACGGCCACGAGGAACGCGAGCTCATCGACCGCCGCACGGACGAACTCCCCGCCCACGAGTGCGAGGAGTGCGGGGAGACGGTCGAGGAGGGCGAGCGCGAGGACGCCATCGACCACCTGATGAACATCGCCGACCAGCGCGGGACGGAGACGACGTTCATCAGCACGGACTTCGAAAAGGGCGAACAGCTCCTGAACGCGTTCGGCGGAATCGGCGGCCTGCTTCGCTACTCCACGGGCGTCTGAGGACGCTCGTCTCGCTCGCCCGGCACGCTCGCACACGAGCGCGACCGACGCGGTTTCTGAGCGGTCTCTAGTCTTCTGCGCCCGCGAGCGCGCGCAAGCGCTCGGCGCCGGCGCGCGTCCCCTTCGCGAGCAGCACGTCGCCAGCGCGGAGGGCGGTGGCGGGACCGGGCTGGATGACCCACGCGTCCTCGGTGTCGGCGCGGAGGCCGCTCGCGGCGTCGGCGTCGGCCTCGGGGCGGCGAACGGCGATGACGCGCATCCCAGTCGCCGTCTTCACGGCGGCGTCCCCGAGCGTCGTCCCGTCGAGGTCGGAGTCGGGGGCGACGGCGACGCGGACGATGACCTCGTCGGACTCCTCGACGGCTTCTTGGACGACGACGTGCGTGTCCAACCCCCGGAGGACGCCCTCGGAGATCTCGAGGGCGGCGTCGCTGATGACTTCGGTGGCGTTCGCGATCTGGACGAGGCCGCGCAGGGAGACGGGGTCGGCGACGTCGGCGGCGGCCCGGAGCGTCCACGCCTCGAAGCGCGCCTCGAGGGCGTCGACTTCGGCTTCGAGTTCGACGACCTCCTCGGCGATGTCGTCGCTGTCGAAGAGGACGCTCCCGTAGGCGAGGTCGACGGCGAGTTCGCTCATGTTCTTCATGAGGACGAGCGAGTCGACGGCGCGTTCGAGGTCGGCGATGTCGGGGTCGGCGGGCTCGGGGGGGTCGTACGTCGCGCCGGTCGCGCGCTCGTAGACGTCGCCGATGGACTCCTCGGGGCCGCGGAGGAGGAGGACGTCGCCGGCTTCGAGCGCCGTCGTCGGGCCGGGGTTCGGGTTCCAGTCGCCGCCGCGCCGGACGGCGATGACGCGCACGCCGGTCTCGGTCTCGAGGTTGACGTCGGCGAGCGTGCGGCCGGCGTAGGCGGAACTCGCGGCGAGTTCGGCGCGCACGAGGCGCTCGACGGCCTCGGGGAGCGCGTCGCGGATGGCGTCCGGGAGGCCGGCCTCCTCGAGGACGACTTTGGCGATGTCGCCGCTCGCGTCGGAGACCTTCTCGGCGGCGCCGATGATGCCGAGGACGGGTGCGAGCGCTTCGGCGTCCTCGGGGTTGCGCGCGGCGAGCAGGAGGCTCATCCGGGCGCGCAACTGGAGGACGTCCATGCGCTCTTCGAGTTCGAGGACTTCCTCGGCGATGGCCGGACTCCCGTGGAGGACCGCCGAGTAGGAGAGGTCGATGAGGAGTTCGGCGGTGTCCTTCATCTCCGCGAGGAGGTCCTTGACGCTCGCGGGTTCGTACTCGACGCGGCCGGGCATGGTGGGGAGACGGCGGCGAGCGATAAAAACACCCGTGGGTGAATCGGCCTCGCGACCGCGCGGTTCGGCGACGAACTCGCCGGCAAGTCGTTCATCCATCCGGAACGCGGCGGTACCATCGTTGTGATTCGCGCACGTTCGGCCGGTATTTCCGCGACGACGGCGGTACTATCCGGTGAAATCGTACGCCCGGTCACCGGTCGAGCATGGATAATAGGCAACCCTTTTGCAACACCGTGAAAAACCGTCGGGTATGTCCGACGAACTCAAGAAGGGGCTCGAGGGTGTGCTCGTGGCTGAGTCCGATCTCAGCTACATCGACGGCGACGAGGGCCGCCTCGTCTATCGTGGGTACACCATCGAGGACCTCGCGCGTGAGGCGTCGTACGAAGAGGTCCTCTACCTCCTCTGGCACGGCGAACTCCCGACCGAGAGCGAACTCGAGACGTTCGCGTCCGCGATGGCCGAAGAGCGCGCCGTCGACGACGCCGTCCTCGAGACCGTTCGGGACCTCGCGGAAGCCGACGAAGTTCCGATGGCCGCCCTGCGCACGGCGGTCTCGGAGCTCTCCGCGTTCGACGACGCCGCCGACGGCGAGGACCCCACGGACCGCGAGGCGAACCTCGCGAAGGGCAAGCGCATCACCGCGAAGATCCCGACGGTCATCGCGGCGTTCACGCGCATCCGCGACGGCGCCGAGCCCGTCGCGCCCCGCGAGGACCTCAGCCACGCCGCGAACTTCCTCTACATGCTGAACGGCGAGGAGCCCGACGACGTGATGGAGGACGTCTTCGATCAGGCGCTCGTCCTGCACGCCGACCACGGTCTGAACGCCTCGACGTTCTCCGCGATGGTGACGTCCTCGACGCTCGCGGACCTCCACTCGGCGGTCACGTCCGCGGTCGGAACGCTCGGCGGCAGCCTCCACGGCGGCGCGAACCAGAACGTCATGGAGATGCTGAAGGAGGTCGACGAGTCCGCGAAGGACCCCGTTCAGTGGGTGACGGACGCCCTCGACAACGGCAAGCGCGTCGCCGGCTTCGGCCACCGCGTCTACAACGTCAAGGACCCGCGCGCGAAGATCCTCAGCGAGCAGTCGGAAGAGCTCGGCGAGGCCGCCGGCGACACGAAGTGGTACGAGATGAGCGTCGCCATCGAGGAGTACATGGCCGAGGAGAAGGGTCTCGCGCCGAACGTCGACTTCTACTCCGCGACGACCTACTACCAGATGGGCATCCCCATCGACATCTACACGCCCATCTTCGCGATGAGTCGCGTCGGCGGCTGGATCGCACACGTCCTCGAGCAGTACGAGGACAACCGCCTCATCCGCCCGCGTGCGCGTTACGTCGGTCCCACGGACCAGACGTTCACACCCATCGACGAGCGGTAAGCGGGTGGCGGCGCGGCGGCACGTTTTTCGCGTTCTACACGGCGAGCGGCGCGTCGGTATCGCCGTCGGTGCTACCAGCGGTGCGTCTGCGGGTCGGAGCGTGAGTACGCGGGAGACGGCGCGCGCTCGGACGGTCAGACCGTCTGCGCGATGACGCCGCTGGTGCGCACGAAGAAGTAGCAGAGGAAGGCGAGCGCGAGCAGCCACTGGCCGAGGCGAACGTCGTCGTACTCGCCGACGGCGGTCTTCACGACGGGGTAGGAGATGATGCCGGCGGCGATACCGTACGCGATGGAGTAGGCGAACGGCATGACGATGACGGTGAGGGCGGCGGGAACGGCGAAGGTGAGGTCGTCCCACGCGATTTCGGCGACGTTCGAGAGCATGAGGATGCCGACGACGACGAGGACGAGGTGGCTCGCGTACGTCGGGACGGCGACGGCGAGCGGGACGACGGCGAGGCTGAGGAGGAAGAGGCCGGCGATGACGAGCGCGGTCATCCCCGTCCGGCCGCCCTCCTCGACGCCGGTGGAGGACTCGACGAACGTGGTGACGGTGGAGGTGCCGAGGATGCCACCGACGGTGGTGCCGATGGCGTCCGCCATGAGCGGTTTGTCGATGTCGGGGAAGTTCCCGTCCTCGTCGAGGAAGCCGGCCATCTGGCCGACGCCGACGAGGGTACCGGCGGTGTCGAAGAAGTCGACGAAGAAGAACGTGAAGACGACGAGCGCGAAGGTGACGCCCTCGACGTTCTGGAGGCCGGTGACGAAGCTCCCGGCGAGCGGCGCGATGTTGTAGCTCGCGGCGTCGTACGTGATGGGCGCGCCGGGCGCGAGCGAGACGGACTTCAGCGTGACGCCGTAGAGTTCGGCGGCGCGTTCGGGGGAGTACGCGCTGAATCCGAGCGCGGACGCGGCGTAGCCCGCGATGCTCGTGAGGATGATGCCGAGGATGACGCTCCCGCGAATGCCGCGAGCGTAGAGCGCGAGCGTGACGAGGAGGCCGACGACGCTGAGGATGGCGATGGGGTCGCTCGCGAACGCCGGGTTGAACGTGAGGTAGGTGCTGGGGTCGCCTGCCACGACGCGCATCTCTTCGAGGCCGATGATGGCGAGGAAGAGCCCGATACCGGCGCCGACGGCGAGTTTGACGGGTTCGGGGAAGAGCCTGATGACGTACTCGCGCGCGCCGACGGCGGTGAGGACGATGAAGACGACGCCCTCGACGACGACGGCGGCGAGCGCGGTCTGCCACGGGATACCGAGGCCCAGGACGACGGTGAAGGCGAAGAAGGCGTTGAGGCCGAGACCGGGCGCCTGCCCGAACGGCCGGTTGGCGTAGACGGCCATGACGAACGTCGCGACGGCGGCGCTGAGGAGCGTGACCACCGCGATCATCTGGAACGTCCGCGTCGCGCTGACGCCGTCGATCTGGATGGCCTGCGAGAGGAGCGCGGGGTTGACGACCACGATGTACGACATCGTGAGGAAGGTCGTGATCCCGGCGATCACCTCCGTCCGGAGGTCCGTGTCGTGTTCGTCGAAGCCGAAGTAGTCGGCGAGTGAGTCCGTGAGCCCCATGTCGTATGCACGTGGATAGTTTTTGCCGCTGACTTAACCCTTACCAACTCGGTTGCGTAAGAGTGGTTATTTTTGACTACTATTCGGAAGGAGGATACACGTACGTGCCGGGAAAGAGCGTCAGTCGAGGTGGACGAGCGCGCCCGTCGGCGCGCCGGTGCGGTCGGTCGCGCGCTCGATGCCCTCGTCGCCGGCGGCGATGAGCGCGAAGACGCCCCCGACGGACGCGTCGGCGGTGTCGACGATGTCGAGGAGGAGCTCCTGGGTCTCGCCCGAGCGGATGAGGTCGTCGACGACGAGCACGGTCTCGCCGGCGTCCACCGCCGAGGCGGGGAGGTAGTAGGTGAGTTCGATGCCGGAGTCGAGGCGCTGGCGGGCCTCGATGAACTCATCAACGGCCGTCTCCTTCGACTTCTTCGCGTACGCACAGCGCGCGTCGTAGTAGGAGGCGAGCGACGCGGCGAGCGTGATGCCGTCGGTGGCGGCGGTGAGGACGACGTCCGGGCGCTCGAAGTCGAAGGACTCGGCGGCGACGGGCGCGACGAGGTCGAGGAACGCCTGATCGAAGACGACGCCGGAGTTGTCGACGTAGCCTTCGTCGTCGAGGCGGACGCGCTCGGAGAGTTCCTCGCGGAGGACGCGCTCGCCCACCTCGGCGACGACGTCGCTCGCGCGCTCGGCGCTCGGGAGGACGTGTCCGTTCACGTAGCGGTTCAGGTCGCCCGCCGGCAGACCGGTCTCCGCCGCGAGTTCGTCGTACGTCCGCGTCTCCTTCAGCGTCCGCAGGACGGAGACGGCGCGTAGCTGGAGGGCGGCCTTCTCTGCGCGGTTCATACCGCCACTCACGGTTGCAAAAACTTGAATACCTCGAATCGGTTTCGAGTGCGAAACAGCCAGCGTTGCGTAATCGTGCCTTACTCGTCGGCGTCGAGCAGTTCGGTGGCGGTGACGAGCGCCTCCATCTCGACGCCGTGTTCGGCGAGCAGCTCCTCGCCGCCCTCCTCGCGGTCGACGACGAGGAGCGCGCGGTTCACTTCCGCGCCCGCGTCCCGAAGCGCCTCGACGGCGTCGACGGCGGACTGCCCCGTGGTGGCGATGTCCTCGACGACGACGATCTCCTCGCCCTCGCTGAGGCGGCCCTCGATTCGGTTGGCGGTGCCGTACTCCTTGGCCTTCTTGCGCGCGATGACGTAGGGGACGTCCGCCGTGATGGCCGTCGCCGCCGCGAGCGGGACGCCGCCGAGCGCGACGCCGCCGAGTTTCGCGTCGTCGTCGACGCGCTCGGCGAACGCCTCCGCGATGAGGCGCAGACAGCGCGGGTCCGTCTCGAAGAGGTACTTGTCGACGTAGTAGTCGGAGGTGCCGCCGTGGGACAGCTCGAACTCGCCGTACTGCACCGCGTCGGCGTCCTGCAGGGCCGTGATGAGCGCGTCGTCCGTCATTGCTCGAACTGGCGGCGGCGAGGCCGATAAACGACCCGATCGGCGCTGGCGGGCGCACGAGCCGGGAGGCCGCGTCGAGGGGCGGCGGCGCGCGCTACCACGGCTCCTCCTTCAGCCCGAGGAGGTAGGCCCCGGCGTTCGTGAGGACGTGGAGGACGGGCGTGAGGACGAGGACGGCGAGGACGACGGGGAGGGTGAAGGTGGCGCGGAACCACGCGGGCGCGACGAGCGCGGCGAGCACGAGCGCGACCACCACGAAGTCGAGTTGGTCGAG